>CAZICN010000191.1:0-8201 GCA_964537655.1 uncultured Aestuariivirga sp. | reverse complement strand
TTTTCGCATCCCGCGCTAAGCATCTTCATCCTTATCCTTCCGGCAAGGAGGAAAAGACCAGAGATGTGCGAGTCCGCAGTCCGCGGAGGCCGATATGGCCCATCCTGAAGTGGTAATGCCGCATGCGCCATCCGGATCGCGCCTGACGCTGCGCCAGGCGAGGCTTGCGACCGGTCTCATCCTGTTCGCCTTCGTGTTGACGCATCTTCTCAATCACGCGGTCGGCCTCCTGTCGATCGATGCGATGGAAGCGGTGCGCGATGTGCGCGTCGCGATCACCCGCAGCCTGCCCGGCACGGCCATCCTGCTTTCCGCCCTTGTCGTTCATTTCGCGCTCGGCATCGTCGTCTTCGTGCGACGCCGCAGCCTCAGGATCCGTCTGCATGAATGGGTACAGCTCGCCTTCGGTCTGCTCATCCCCCTGTTGCTGATGCGCCATATCATCGGCATGCGCGGCGCCCATGAATATGTCGGCCTCGAGGACAACTACACCTATGCGCTGTGGGTCATGTGGTCGTCGGAAGCCTACCGTCAGGCGGTGCTGATCATCCTGGTCTGGGTGCATGGCTGCATCGGCCTGCATCACTGGCTGCAGTTCAGGCCCTGGTATCGCCAGTTCAGATGGCTATGGGTGTCGCTGGCGACGCTGATCCCGGCGCTGTCCTTCGCCGGCTTCGCCTCGGCGGGGCGCGCCATCCGCTACGAGACGGAATTCGAGTCGCCCTTTACTCAGGAGCAGTTTGAATTTCTCAAGAAGCTTATGGACTACGAGTTCTACGGCTATCTGGGCGTGCTCGCTGCAGTAGTGGCGATCCGCATAGGCTTCGCCGTCGTCGATCACTACCGGCACAAGGTCACCGTCACCTATACGGGCGGGCAGCGCGTGTCGGCGCGGCGCGGCCTGTCGATCCTGGAGATGAGCCGTCTCAACGACATTCCACATGCTTCGGTGTGCGGCGGCCGGGCGCGCTGCTCCACCTGCCGCGTTCGTGTGATCGAGGGCGTGGCCGACCAGCCGCCGCCCGATACCGTCGAGCGCCGAGTGCTGCAACGGGTCGGCGCCCCGGCCAATGTCAGGCTCGGGTGCCAGTTCCGCCCGATCAGCGACATCACGGTCACCACATTGCTTCCGGCGGCGACCGCCGATGCGATCAGCGGACTGACCGACAAATATTTCTGGGGCGTCGAGCAGGAGGTCACGGTCATGTTCTGCGACCTCAGGGGCTTCACCAGGCTGTCGGAGCACCGCCTCTCCTACGATGTCGTCTTCCTGCTCAACCAGTATCTGGGGCGGATGAGCGAGGTCATCACCGATACCGGCGGCTATGTGGACAAGTTCATGGGCGACGGCATCATGGCGATCTTCGGCATGGACAAGCCGGCGCGGCTCGGCGCCGGCGAAGCGCTGCAGGCGACGCGCGCCATGGGCGGCGTTCTCGATGCGTTGAACCAGAGCCTGCACGAGGAATTGCGCGGCATGCTGGAGATGGGGATCGGGCTGCATTCGGGGACGGCGATTCTCGGGCGCATCGGGGCGGCCGGCAAGACCGCGGCGGCGCGCGGCGTCACGGCTCTCGGCGACACGGTCAACACGGCGAGCCGGCTGGAAGCCGCCTGCAAGGAACTCAACATGCAGGCCATCATTTCCAAGGCGGTTCTGGACAAAGCGGGGCTGGACGCGAGTGCGCTCGATATCCGCAGCATCGACATCAGAGGCCGGGCGGAGCCCATCGAGGTCGCCCTGGTGAGGCGGGCGACGCAGCTTCCCGCTTTGGAGTCGCTTAGCGCGCAAGACCTGCTACGATAGGGGCGAGCGAGGGTTCAAGTCATTGATGGCGAAGCATGATTTCACGGTAAAGTTCTGGGGTGCGCGCGGCAGCATTCCGGTCTCGGGACCCGATTTCGCCCGCTATGGCGGCGACTCGTCCTGCGTGGAGATGCGCTGCGGCGACCATCTTCTGATGTTCGATGCGGGCTCGGGCCTCAAGCATGCCGGCGTCGAGATCGAGAAGGAGGGACTGCAGCGCCTCGACATGTTCTTCTCGCATTGCCACTGGGACCATATTTTCGGCATCCCGTTCTTCATGCCGTTCTATCGCAGCAGCATGAAGATCCGCATCTGGTCCGGCCATCTCGCCGGCGTCATGTCGACGCATGAGATGATCTCCGGCATCATGAAGGCGCCATACTTCCCGATCGCGCCGGAAATCTTCATCGCCGACGTCGACTACAAGGATTTCAAGCCGGGCGACGTGCTCAAGCCCCATGACGGCATCGTCATGCAGACCGCCAGCCTCAATCATCCCAATGCGGCGGTCGGCTATCGCGTCGAGTTCCGCGGCAAAAGCGCCTGCTATATCACCGATACCGAACATGTGCCGGGCCGGCTCGACCAGAATGTGCTCCGGCTCATCGATCGTGCCGATCTCGTCATCTATGACGCGGCCTTTGTCGAGAGCGAGATGCAGCGCTATCGCGGCTTCGGACATTCGAGCTGGGAAGAGGGCGTGCGCCTGTGCCGGGCCGCCAAGGCCAAGAAGCTCGCCATCTTCCATCACTCGCCGCTGCGCAACGATGCCGAGCTCGACAAGATCGGCAAGGATGCGGCGGCCGAATTCGCCGGCGCCTTCGTGGCGCGACAGGGGCAAGTGCTCGAGCTTTGATTTGGGATTCAAGACGCTCCGAATCAACGGCTGGCGAGCGAGATGACGTCTTGCGGCGTGCGCCAGTGCACGGCGCCGGATTGCGAAGTGACGGTGAAGAGCTCGCGCAGAAAGCGGAAGGCGTCTTCATCGCTCACCAGATGATGGCTCAGCATGCCGACGGGTCTGCCGCCCGCCAGACGGGCCGCGGCAAGTTCCTGCGCCAGCGAGGCGACAAGCACCACATGATCGCGGCAGGCATTGCCGGCGCGCGAATCGACAATGTCGATATGCGTGTTGGCAACGACCAGCGCGGGCGTCGATGCGAGCTTGTGACCGAAGGCCGACAGCCCCGTGAAGCCCAGGGCCGGCAGATCATCCAGCAAGCCGGGGTCGATGCGATTCCAGGGCGGCACCAATATCGGTGTCAGGCGTTCGCCATGGAGGCCCGACAGCTTCGCAAGTCCCCGCGCCAGGTCGTGCAGCACGGCGGCGCGCGGACGGTGACTGCCCAATTCCTGCTTCTTCTCGGAAGGCGGCGCATGGTTGGCATGCGACCAGCCGTGGATGACGGGATGGACATGCGGCGCGCTGGCGAGATGACGGGCCAGGGCCTCGCCGGTGTGGGCCGGGATAATGGCCAAAGCGACAGGGACCCGGAACTCCTCCGTGAGGCCGATCAGGCGATCAAGCTCGCTTGTCGGCTCGATCGCATCGTCGTCGCGAAGCCACAGTTCGGCTTTTCGGCCAGCGCTTCGCCAGTGCGCCAGTTCGGCAAGGACGGGATGCCATTGCGCGGCCCCGGTCACGATGCCGCTTCCTTGAGAAGTCCGGCGAGCCTTGCCGATGCCGGCGCCAGCGCGCGCGCACCGAGCACGAAGTCGCGCGCCGCACGGCCATAGGCCTGGCGCCGGGCATCATCGCCGATGAGCGCCCGAATGGCCGCGGCATAGGCCGCTATATCGCCCTCCGGTGTCAGGATGCCGGTCCGGCCATGCTCGACGACGGCGGGGACGCCGGCTGTCGCCTGCGCCACCACCGGCATGCCGGCGGCCTGGGCCTCGAGATAGGCGATGCCATAGGCCTCGCCGCAGCCCGGCCACACATAAATGCCGCCCTGGCGCAGGGCATCCGGTATCGCCTCGATCGCGAGCTCGCCCCGCCAGTCGACGCGGTCGGACGGCAGGCCGTCGAAAAGGGCGATTGTCTCGGCCCGCGCCGCGCCATCGCCAATGACGGTGAGATGCCAGGGGATATCGGGCAGGAGCGCCAGCGCCTTGGCGAGCATGGCGAAGCTCGCGAACTTGTCGCCCTTGCGCATCATCGCGACGGTCACCAGGCCCTTGCCCGCGGGGCCCGAGAAACCATCGGCATAGGCTTGCGTATCGATGAAAGGGACCAGCGAGGCGAAGCGACCTTCAGGCACAGCCCTGGCAAGGCCGGCGCGATCGCGATCGGTGAAACACAGATTGAGCCGCGCCAGGCCGACGGCGTCATGGACCAACGCCTGCATCGCCGCCCAGCCCTGCTGATCCCGCTTCGGTGAATAAGAGGCTTCGGCCGTGACATAAGGAATGCCGAAATGACGCGCGAGGTCGGGGCCGATGAGGTCAGGCGCCTTATAATAAAGATGATAGGTGAACCAAAGATCGGGCGGGCCGTCTGCTTTCCATGCCAGTACCAGGCGCGCTTTCTCCGCCTCCGCCACCTTGCGCAGGTCGTCCAGCAACGCCGGCCGAGGCTCGGGCATGAAGGCGCGCAGGCTGCTGGCGACGCAGACCCGGCAACCTGCTTCCGCAAGCGCCTTCATGATCAGCCGTGCCATCTGCCGGTCCCCCGAGGGAACCGGATGGTCAGGTGCTTTCAGCGGCGCATAGAAGGCGATCTTCACATCCCTGCCTATGGCGGCCTTCCGCAGTTGCGTCAATGCGCGGCCACGACGGCATTGTCGCCACGACTTGACCATCATGCTAGCGTGCCCGGATGACCGATCCCGCGCAGGACGACTTCTTCGAAACGCTGCCGACCT
Organism: uncultured Aestuariivirga sp.; assembly: GCA_964537655.1. Taxonomy (GTDB): domain Bacteria; phylum Pseudomonadota; class Alphaproteobacteria; order Rhizobiales; family Aestuariivirgaceae; genus Taklimakanibacter. The sequence goes on along the minus strand of CAZICN010000191.1, from coordinate 3,530 downwards.
TCGAGGAGTTCTCCGGAGTTGCCGATACCGAGAATTACCGGCCCTTGCCGGCAGACTGGGGGCTGGCGACGGCCGATATCGTCAGCTCCACCGGCGCCATCCAGCGCGGCGAGTACAAGGCCGTCAACATGGCGGGTGCCAGCGTGATCTCGGCGGTTCTCAATGCCATCGGACACCATGATATCCCCTTCGTCTTCGGCGGCGACGGCGCCATCCTCGCCGTGCCACCCGGCGCTTTCGCCAAGACTCGCGAAGCTTTGGCCCTGACCCAGGTCTGGGTGAGGGAGGATCTGGGGCTCGATCTGCGCGCCGCGATCGTGCCGCTCGGCGACATCAGGGCCCATGGACATGATGTCCGGGTCGCGCGTTTCCGGGCAAGTTCCAACGTGACCTATGCGATGTTTTCCGGTGGCGGGGCGAGCTGGGCCGAGCGCCAGATGAAGGCCGGCAAATATGCCGTGCCGGCCGCATCGCCCAAGTCGCGACCAGACCTTACCGGGCTGTCCTGTCGCTGGGACCCGATCGCGGCGAAGAACGGCGAGATCGTCTCGATCATCGTGACACCGTCGGGCGAGGCGCGCAGCGGCGAATTCTCCCGCCTCGTCGATGACATCATCGGCATCGTCGGCGGCGAGGACCGGGCAGGCCTGCCGGTGCCGCGCAAGTTCAGCTGGCCTCCCAAGGGCGTCAACTACGAAGCGCTGGCGTCGCACCGCGGATCGCTTCTGGCGCGCAAGCTCTATATCCTCGCCGAATCCCTGGCCGGCTGGCTGGTATTCCGCAGCAACATGAAGGTCGGCCGGTTCGACGCGGCGGTCTACAAGAACGATGTCGCCCAGAATACCGATTTCCGCAAATTCGATGACGGGCTCAAGCTTACCGTGGATATCGCCCCCGCTCTGGTCCAGCGCCTCGAAGATCGGCTGCGGCGCGCCCACGAGGCGGGAATCTGTCGCTACGGGCTGCACCGGCAGAATTCGGCGCTGATGACCTGTTTCGTTCCCAACCCGTTCGCCCGGGATCATTTTCATTTCATCGATGGGGCGGCCGGCGGCTATGCCGTGGCAGCCGCTAAAATGAAGGCGCAGGCCCTGGCAGCCTGATCTGGCACGGCGCTTGCTCCATGCCGGACAGTCGTCTAGGCACTAGGCGGGATCGTTAACTGTAACGGACGGGCCGGGCTATGAAAATCGCTGTTATCGGAGCCGGCTATGTCGGGCTGGTTTCGGGCGCCTGCCTGGCCGAATTCGGTTTCGATGTCTTCTGCGTCGACCATGACGTAGGCAAGGTCGATGATCTCAATGCCGGCCGCATTCCGATCCACGAAGCGGGGCTCGAAAATCTCGTCCATGCCAACCGGCGTGCCGGCCGGCTGCATTTCACCGGCGATCTCAAGGCCGGCGTGTCGCGGGCGGAAGCCGTTTTCATCGCGGTCCCGACGCCGACGCGGCGCGGCGATGATGCGGCCGATCTCGCTTATGTGCATCAGGCGGCGGCCCAGATCGCCGCGGCGCTCGATGGCTATAGCGTCATCATCACCAAGTCCACCGTGCCGGTCGGCACGGCGCGCAAGCTCATGGCGCAGATCAAGGCGGCGCGGCCAGATGCCGAATTCGACGTGGCCGCGAATCCGGAATTCCTGCGCGAAGGCTCGGCGGTCGATGATTTCCTGAGACCCGACCGTATCGTCGTCGGCAGCGAGTCGAAACGCGCACAGGAGACTTTGCGCAAGATCTACCAGCCGATCACGGCCACCGGCGTGCCGCTGATCTTCACCGATTTCGAATCGGCCGAGCTCATCAAGTATGCCGCCAACGGCTATCTCGCGATGCGGCTCGCCTTCGTCAACCAGCTCGCCGATCTGTGCGAGAAAGTGGGCGGAGACATCGCGGTCGTCGCCAAGGGCATCGGCCACGACAAGCGCGTCGGCCACCACTATCTGCAACCGGGTCCGGGCTTCGGCGGGTCGTGCTTTCCCAAGGATACGCGCGCCCTCGCCGCCACCGCGCGTGAGGCGCAATCGCCCTTCAGCCTGATCGAAGCGGTGGTCGCGGCCAACAACAAGCGCAAGGCCGGACTCTTCAGCCGTGTGGCGGATGTGCTGGGCGGCGATGTCGCCGGCAAGCGCATCGCCGTCCTGGGATTGGCCTTCAAGGCGGAAACCGATGACATCCGCGATGCGCCCGCCCTTGATCTGATACCGGCACTCACCGCGGCCAAGGCCTCCGTCGTCGCCTATGACCCGGTGGTGCGGGCCAACGGCGCGTTCACCGGCATCGACTGGGCGAAGACCGCCTATGAGGCGGCGAAAAATGCCGATGCGGTCATCGTGCTCACGGAATGGAACGAGTTCCGCGGCCTCGATCTCGCAAAGCTCGCGGCGGCCATGCGCGCGCCGGTGATGATCGACCTGCGCAATCTCTATTCGACGGCCGATATCGCGCGCACCCCCTTCACCTATCACAGCATTGGCCGGCAGGTCATCGCACCTGCGGGAAAGACATCATGAAGATACTGATTACCGGGATCGCCGGCTTCATCGGCTATCACGTCGCGCGCCGTCTGCTGAAGGACGGCCACAGGATCACCGGGTTCGACAGCATTTCCGACTACTATGACGTGGGGCTCAAGGAAGGTCGGCTGGCCCAGCTCAAGCAGGATTTCGGCCTCGAGTCGCAACTCGTCGATGTCGCCGATCCGGATGCGATCAAGCGCATCTTCGCCGAAGCCAACGCGGATATCGTCATCCATCTCGCCGCGCAGGCAGGAGTGCGCTACAGCCTCACGCATCCCGAAGCCTATGCCAAGAGCAACCTCATGGGCTTCACCCATATCCTCGAAGCCTGCCGCGCCTTGCCGCCCAAGCATCTGCTCTATGCGTCGTCGAGTTCGGTCTATGGTGCCAATAAGTCTCTGCCGTTCCGCGAAAGCGATCAGGCGGACCGGCCGGTCTCCTTCTACGCCGCCACGAAGCGCGCCAATGAGGGCATGGCCTACAGCTATAGCCATCTGTTCAAGATCCCGGCGACGGGACTGCGTTTCTTCACGGTCTTCGGCGAGTGGGGCCGGCCCGACATGGCTTTCTTCAGCTTCTCCGAGGCCATCCTCGCGGGGCGGCCGATCACCTTGTTCAACCAGGGCAAGATGGCGCGCGACTTCACCTATGTCGGCGATGTCGCGGAAGCGATCGAGCGGCTGATGCACAAGCCGCCGGCGGCGCTCGATGCGGCGCCGCATCGCATCGTCAACATCGCATCCGGCCGGCGCGTGGCGCTCGGCGATTTCGTCGCCGCGCTGGAGAAAGCCTTCGGGCGCGAGGCAATCAAGACCTTCACCGACATGCAGGCGGGCGACGTGGTCGAGACCTGGGCCGATATCTCGCTGCTCAAGGAGATCACCGGCTATGCGCCCCAGACCAGCATCGATGCCGGGGTCAAGCGCTTCGCCCAGTGGTTCGAAGCCTACCGGGCAATGCGCTAGATCACGATGAGTTTGGATCGTTACGATCCAAACTCATAAACGTGATCGAT
>CAZICN010000190.1:0-8218 GCA_964537655.1 uncultured Aestuariivirga sp. | reverse complement strand
GGCGCCGAAATCCAGCGCGACCCGGTCGAGCACCAGCTGCATGCGTCGCGGCGCAAGGCGATGACGCTCAGCTTCGCGCGCGCCGCGGCGCTGAGGCTGCACGGGCTCTATGATCCGGAGAGTTTCGTTTAGCCGTAAGAGCTATTTCGGCGCGCGCTTGGCGAGGATGCGCTGCAGGGTGCGGCGGTGCATGTTGAGGCGGCGCGCCGTTTCCGAGACATTGCGGTTGCACAATTCATAGACGCGCTGGATATGCTCCCAGCGCACCCGGTCGGCCGACATGGGATTCTCCGGCAAGGCGGCGCGCGCCCCTCCCGAGCCGGTGAGCGCGCTATAGACCGCATCGGCGTCGGCCGGCTTCGCCAGATAATCGATGGCGCCGAGCTTCACCGCCGTCACCGCGGTGGCGATATTGCCATAGCCGGTCAACACCACGGCGCGGGCGTCGGGGCGCGAGCGGTGCAGCGCCTCGATGACGTCGAGGCCGTTGCCGTCGCCGAGCCGCAGGTCGACGACCGCATAGCCCGGCGGCTCCTTCTTCACCTGCTCGACCCCCTCGGCCACCGTCTCGGCCATGCGCACGGCAAAACCGCGCGTCTCCATGGCCCGCGCCAGCCGGGTCAGGAAGGGTTTGTCGTCATCGACCAGAAGAAGGGTCATGTCCTGCGGCAGGTTCGTCTCGGTCATCAAGATTACGGTGTCCTTTCGGCCCCCTTATAGGGACTATGTTCCCGTACCTCAATTCATACCGGTCATACCGGGTCTACCCCTTACGCAAGGCCACATCCACCCGCGGCCGCGGCCAGGAAATCCTGACCGTCGCGCCATGGTCGGGATAGGTCCGGTTGGCCAGCGCCACCTGGGCGCCCGAGCGTTCGAGCAGCGTCTTGGCAATGAAAAAGCCCAGTCCCATGCCCTCGTGGCGCCCGGCCGCATCGCCCGGATCGCCGGGGCCATAACCCTTGCGCGAGGTGACGAAGGGGTCACCCAGCCGGTCGATGATGTCCTGCGAGAAGCCGGGCCCGTCATCGCGCACCGTGACGATGATGTCGCCGGCCGACCAGCGCGCCTCGACATCGACCCTCGTCGCGGCGAAATCGGCGGCGTTCTCGATCAAATTGCCAAGGCCATAGGTGATGGCGGGATTGCGCTCGAAAACGGGCTCGCCCGCCGTCCGGGGCTTGCCGTCATCGGCGGCGCGCGCATCGACCTCGATCACCACGTCGGAGCCGCGCAAGGGCGCCACGATGTCCTCGAGCATCACCGGCAATTTGGCCTGGGCCAGGATGGCGTCGGCCGGCGTGTCGCGATTGGCTAGGCGGGACAGGATCTCGCGGCAGCGCGCCGCCTGGCTGATCAGGAGATCGATGTCTTCGCCCGTATGGCCGCCCTGCGGCAGCTCGCGCTTGAGCTCCTTGGCGACGAGGGCGATGGTGGCGAGGGGTGTGCCGAGCTCATGCGCGGCGGCGGCTGCGAGGCCGTCCAATGCCGAGAGCCGCTGCTCGCGCGCCAGCACCAGCTCGGTGGCGGACAGCGCCGCCGACATCTGGCGCGCTTCCTCGGCGATGCGGCGCGCATAGATGGCGGAGAAGACGACGCCCGACACCAGCGCCGTCCACATGCCGAGGATGTAGATGGTCGGCAGTTCGAGCGGCGCCTCGGTGAACCACGGCAAGGGGAAGTGGTCGTAGGCGAGGAAACTCGCGCAGATGAAGGCCAGCGCGCCCAGGAACAAGGTCCATTTGATCGGCAGCGACGTCGCCGAAACGGTGACCGGCACCAGGAAGAGGAAGGCGAAGGGATTCTGCAGGCCGCCGGTCAGATAGAGGAGCAGCGCCAGCTGCAGGATGTCGTAGCCGAGAAGCAGCGCGGCATTGCGGTCGGTGACGAGATTGCCGCGCCAGCGCAGCGTGAGGAAGATATTGAGCCAGGCCGAAAGCGCGATGGCCGCGAGGCACCAGCCGACCGGCAGGTCGAAGCCCAGGATCCAGTGAACGCCGGCGACCGCCGCGGTCTGCCCCGCGACGGCGAGCCAGCGCAGGCGCACCAGGGTCTTCAGCCTGAGGCCCTGCTCGCCGGTGAGGCCCGGCAGGAGACCCCTGTCCCCGGCCGCTTCGATATTCACATCCACCATGAGGCCGTTGTAGCAAAGCGCATGGCCAACGTCAGCGGCGGCGCTGAGGCGAATCCCCGCACGGATGACTTCAGTGCCGGAAATGGCGCATCCCGGTGAACAGCATCGCCAGGCCGAGATCGTCCGCCGCCTTGATGACATCGCCGTCACGCATCGAGCCGCCGGGCTGGATGACGGCGGTGACACCCGCTTCCGCCGCCGTGATCAGGCCGTCAGCAAAGGGGAAGAAGGCATCGGAGGCGACGACCGCGCCCCGGGCCAAAGGCTCGCTCCGGCCGAGGGCCCTGGCGGCCTCGGCGCTTTTCGACGCGGCGATGCGGGTCGAATCGAGGCGCGACATCTGCCCGGCGCCGATGCCGACGGTCGCGCCCCCCTTGGCATAGACGATGGCGTTCGACTTCACATGCTTCGCCACGGTGAAGGCGAATTGCAGATCGGCGAGCTCCGCGGCCGTCGGCGCGCGCTTGGTCATCACCTTGAGATCGCCGGCATCCACATGGCCCTGGTCGCGCGACTGCAGCAGGAAGCCGCCGGCCACGGTCTTGAACAGGAGGCCGGGCGCCCTCGGATCGGGCAGGCTCGAGGTGACGAGAAGTCTCAGATTCTTCTTTTCCGCGATGATGTCGCGCGCTTCGCTACTGGCGCCAGGCGCGATGATCACCTCAGTGAATATCTTGACGATCTCCTGCGCCGCCTCGCGGTCGATCGGGCGGTTGAAGGCGATGATGCCGCCAAAAGCCGAGACCGGATCGCAGGCGAGAGCCTTGCGATAGGCCTCGGCGAGCGAGGGCCCGAGCGCCACGCCGCACGGATTGGCGTGCTTCACGATCACGCAGGCCGCCTCTTTGTCGCCGGCGAATTCGGCGACGCATTCGAAGGCGGCATCGGTGTCGTTGATGTTGTTGTAGGAGAGCTCCTTGCCCTGGAGCTGCAACGCCGTCGCCACGCCTTCGCGATTTTCCGGGCTCCTGTAGAAGGCGGCGGTTTGATGCGGGTTCTCGCCATAACGCAGTTTCTGAATGAGCTTGCCGCCGAGCGCGCCGTAACCGGGCGCTTCGTCCCGCAATTCGCGCGCGAACCACTGGGCGATGGCCGCGTCATAGGAGGCGGTGCGGGCGAAGGCCTTGGCGGCAAGGCGCCGGCGCGCCGCCTCGCTCACCGTCCCCTGATGGCGGTCGAGCTCGGCGAGCAAGGAGGCATAATCGGCCGGATCGACGATGACGGCGAGGCTCGCATGATTCTTGGCCGCCGCGCGGATCATCGCCGGGCCGCCAATGTCGATATTCTCGATCGCCGCGTCCCACCGGGCGCCTTTCGCGGTCACGTCCTCGAACGGATAGAGATTGACGACGAGCAATTCGAACGGCGTGATCTCCTGGCGGGTCAGCGCCGCCACGTGATCGGGATTGCCGCGGTCGGCGAGAAGTCCGCCATGGATCCCGGGATGAAGCGTCTTGACCCGTCCATCCATGATCTCCGGGAAGCCGGTGACGGCGGCGACATCGGTGACGGCGAGGCCTTCCGCCTTCAGCGCCTTCGCCGTGCCGCCGGTCGAGACGAGCTCGATGCCGCGTCCGGCCAATGCCCGGGCAAAATCGATGAGGCCCGTCTTGTCGGAAACGGAAAGGAGAGCGCGACGGACAGGTGGGGACATCAGGGAGCTTATCCGGATGAGGGTATTTCAAGAGGCCAGTCAGAATATGCCGCCGTGATCTAGCACAGGCATCGCCAGACTCAATATTGGAGAGGAAGATCCTGGAAAGCCTTCAGAAAGGCAATTCGGGCGACGCGTTCTGCCGGGCCTCGCGCTTGTCGCGCTTCGCCAGACGCCTGAAGGCCCAGTTCACCCGGTCATGCCGGCCCATGACGCCCTTGAGCACGATCTGCTGGGTGCGCCGCGGCTGCGGCAGGCCCGCCAGATAGACGCTGTCGGCCAGGTCGATGACGCAGCCCTTGGCGGCGAAACGCCAGGCGGTGCGGTTGGCGAGCACCAGCATCACCGTCTCGCCGTCCTGCGACAAGGTCGCCTTGACCGACGGGTGAAGATGGAAGCGCAGCGTGTAGGGAAGCCCGGTCAGCGCCGGATCGCTGGCGCCATCGCGGACGAAGCGGTCCTCGCCGCGGAAATCATCGCCGGCGAGCGACAGATAGAGATCGCGCTCATGCAGGAGATTGCCGTCAAGCACATTGCCGCCGCGAAACAGCGTGCCGAACTCGCCGGTCTCGCTCACCCCGCGCCGCTCATTCTCCTTCCGGCGCAAGCTCCCGGTCCAGCGCGCCAGCGCGCCCTGCACCTTCTCGGCCGCATAGGCATCGAGGCTCAGCGTGTTGTGGGCGGCGGGGCCCGAAGCCGCATAGATCCAGCGCTTCGAGCCGTCGGCCGGAAGCCCGCAATTGACGACGATGCGCGACGGGCCGTCGGAGAATTCGAAGGCGAGGGTGCCCGAGCAGGCGACATCCGCGCCGAAATCGGCGACCACGACGGCCTGGCCATGCGCCATGCGGCTGAAGCCCGAATAGGCGGCAAGCGACAGAGGCCGGCCGAGCGTCGTGTCCTGGCCGAAGACGGCGCGCACCTGGCGGACGGCCGGATCGGCGACGCCCTGGATGACGGCGAGGCCGTCATCGCCGTGGCAGAAGAAACGCAGCATCGGCAGCATACGCTCGATCCCGGCACTGAGGCGCTGCGGCAAGGGCTCGCGCGCGGCGATGATGGCGGAGCGCAACGGCACGAGGTCGAGCAGGAGCTGCAGCAGGATGGCGGGGTTGCGCGAGACATGGCCGCCATCGGGCAGGATGTGCTCGGCGATCGCGGCTTCGAGCCGCTCATAGGCATGGTTGCGGAAGGCCGCCGAGGATTCGAAAGCGGTGACCGCGTAAGCGAGCGCCAGAGCCTGTTCGATGCGGCCCGGCTCATGCGCGATCTGCGCCGTCTCGCGCGCGATGAGGCGCAGGAAGCGGTCCTCGAAAGCGGAGCCCGAACCTTTGAGCAGATAAGGCGCATGACGCACCAGCGCCATCAGGCGGACCGCCGCCACATCCGGCAGGCGCGCTTCGCGGGGCAGGCTCTTCGCCGCGTCCATCCAGTCGAGAACCAGGGTGCGGGCATAGGCGCGATGCATGGCCGAACCCGCCGCTTCGAGATGGGCGAGCCAGGAAAAGCCATGCAGCTCGATGAGCCAGGCGGGCTCCAGCACCGAGCGGGTGAAGATGCTGGCGGTCCCGCCCGAGACCGACTGGCCGGCCAGGGTGAAGCGGTTGCGATAGATCTGCCGGCCGAGATCGGGATTGCCGAGGATCAGCGGGATGATGGGCCGCGACAGCCGCGACGGGCGCCACCGGCGCAGCAGCCGGCTTCCCAGATCCTGCGCCCGTTCGATCGGCTGCAGGGTCGCGCCCAGGGCCGCCCGGAAGGCGCCGAACAGTTCGAAACGGGACTCAAGGGCACGCAACATGGCGATCTGTCCAAGGGCTCAGGCATGGGTCGGATGGGACGATGAGCCTATTGGAGAGAGCTAAGGTTAAGGATTGCCTAACGGCGTCCGAGCCTGACCGCGTAGAAGCCATCAAGCCCTTGATCTGGGCCGATATTCATCGTTGGCAGGGTGCGCAGGTCGCCGGCCCCGGTGATGTACTGGGCCTCCCCGCCGATGTCGGCCGGGGTGACCGGCAGGCGGGAATAATCCACATGCCGCTCGAGAAAACTCTCGGTCTGGCGCTCGCCTTCCTCGGGCTCGAGCGAGCAGGTGCAATAGACGAGGCTGCCGCCCGGGCGGACGAGCTTCGCCGCGTGATCGAGAAGGCGCATCTGCACGCCGGCGAGTTCGGCGATCTGGATCTCGTTCTTGATGTGAGGAAGTTCGGGATGGCGGCGAATGGTTCCGGTCGCCGAGCAGGGCGCATCGAGCAGCACGGCGTCGAATTCAGGGCGCGCCGGCATGTCGAGCACATCACACACTTCGAGATCGGCCGTGAGCGCCAGACGATCGAGATTCTCCCTGACCCGTTCCATGCGCGACGCCGATTGATCGACCGCCGTCACCCGAGCGCCTGCGGCGGCGAGCTGCGCCGTCTTGCCGCCGGGGGCTGCGCAGAGATCGAGGACGCGGCGGCCCGCGACATCGCCGAGGAGATGGACCGGCAGAGCGGCGGCGGCATCCTGCACCCACCAGGCGCCCTCGGCATAGCCGGCGAGCGCCTCGATGGCACCCTGTCGCTGCTTCAGCCGCAGCGAGCCGGTGGGCAGGACGATGCCGTCGAGCGTCGTGGCCCATTTTTCCGGATCGGCCTTCACGGTGAGATCGAGGGCGGGCTCGACCACATGCGCCTCGGCCAGCGCATGCGCGGTCTTGCGGCCGTAATGGGCGATCCAGCGCCGCCACAGGAATTGCGGCACATTGAGATGCGGCTTGCCGAGCGGGCGCGCGGCGGCGATCTTACGCAGGACGGCGTTGACCAGGCCGGCGAAATGACGGCCGTCGCGATCCTCGCGCGCCAGCGTGACGGCGAGATCGATCACTGCATGGGGCGGAGCTTCGAGATAGAGAAGCTGGGCGGCGCTCATCAGCAGGACGAAATGCACCGGGCCCGACTTGCGCGGCAGCTTGCGGCTCAGGAAGCCGGCGACGAGCGCTTCGCATTCGCCCTTGCGGCGCAGCGTCGTCTGCACCAGCGCCGTCACGAAAGCGCGGTCGCGCGCTTCCAAACGGCCGGCATGGTCGCGCATCAGCGCGTCGTCGAAGGGGCGCAGCTCGTCGAGAACGGCCGACAGGATGGCGAGCGCCGCGCGCCGCGCCGCGAGCCCCGCCTTGCCCTCCGGCCTGTGGGCCGGGCTCAGCCCCATGGGCCTTTGCCGCGCGATGCCGGCTGCGACCAGGGGCCGGGCGCCGATTCGAGAGCGGCGGTGGGCGCGCTCCCGGTTTCAGCGGCGATCTTCCGCAGCGCCGCGATGCGGTTCTCGGTCGCGGGATGGGTCGAGAACAGATTGTCCATGCGCTGACCCGACAGCGGGTTGATGATGAACATGTGGGCGGTGGCCGGGTTCGCCTCGGCGGTGTCGTTCTCGATCCGATGCGCGGCGCCCGATATGCGCGCGAGCGCCGAAGCCAGCGCCATGGGCTTGCCCGAAATCGCCGCACCACCGCGATCGGCGGAATATTCGCGGGTGCGGCTGATCGCCATCTGCACCAGCATGGCGGCGAGCGGGGCGACGATGATCATCAGCAGGGTGCCGAGCGGCCCGAGAGGCGAGTTGCGGTCACGCCCGCCGAAGAAGAAGGCGAAGTTGCCGAGCATGGAAATGGCGCCGGCAATGGTGGCGGTCACCGTCATGATGAGCGTGTCGCGGTTCTTCACATGGGCAAGCTCATGCGCCATCACGCCTTCGATCTCGTCATGGCTCAGATTGGAGAGAAGGCCGGTGGTCGCGGCGACGGCGGCGTTTTCGGGATTGCGGCCGGTGGCGAAGGCGTTGGGCTGCGGATTGTCCATGATGTAGACTTTTGGCATCGGCAGGCCGGCGTTCTGCGCGAGGCGCGCGATCATGTCGTAGAATTCGGGCGAGGCGGCACGGTCGACCTCGCGCGCGCCATGCATGCGCAGCACCATCTTGTCGGAATTCCAGTAGGCGAAGGCGTTCATGCCGAGCGAAACGACCAGCGCGATGAGCATGCCGGTCTCGCCGCCAATGGCGTAACCCACGGCCAGGAACAGGGCCATCAGCCCGGCCAGCAGAATTCCGGTGCGCATCACATTCATCGACTCAAACTCCTTCCGTGCCCGCCTTGCACCCTGTGAATTCAGCTCCTATATGATGGGTATGGCTGACGGCAAGGACAAGACCGGCAAGACTTTACCCGCCGCGGCGGCACGCGCCCTCGCCGAAGCCGAGGCCCGCCGCAAGGCGCAAATCCCGGCAGCGCCGCCCAAGGAAGTCGATGGCCGCGCCGGGCCCGAGCCGACACGCTTCGGCGATTGGGAAGTCAAAGGCATCGCCAGCGATTTCTGATATTTCACCTCGCCCCGCGAAGCGGGGCGAGGGTATCAGAAGCCCAGGGCGCGCCTGACATCGCGCGCGGACACACC
>CAZICN010000189.1:3646-8232 GCA_964537655.1 uncultured Aestuariivirga sp. | reverse complement strand
TCGTCCCGATCCCTTCGATGCTCACACAGGGCTATCGAAAGGGCGCGATCTGGGTCCGCTTCTCTCTATCCGCGCCATTGGCTCCCGGCCAGTGGCTGCTGCAGATAGAGCGCCCCTTGCTCGAGCAGGTCACACTTTATGTTTCTGACGGAGCGGGGCATTTCGTGGCCTCGCCTTCTGGCGATCTGGATACGGAGAATGAAAACGATGCGAGCGCATATCCGGCCCTCTTTCCAATCTCCGTATCATCCACCGAGCGTGAATATTACATTCGTTTCCAGTCGTCGACTTCAATCACCACCGCATTGAATGTCTGGAAAGAGGAAGGGTATGAGAAGTATCTGCGGATTGACGACTGGATAATCGGTATCGTTGTCGGCGCCATTGGCGCCATGATGTTTGCCAATCTTTTGTACGTCGTCTGGCTCAAGGATAGTCTCTATCTTCTGTACGCGGTGGTGCTCCTGATATCGGGGCTGATTCCCATATTTCACATGGGGTATGCGTCGGAAGTTCTGCATTTCCTGAGGCCGCAACAGATTCACCGCAGCTGGGGAGCCATCGTCTGCCTGTACAGTGTGGTCATGGTGTTGTTTCTGGCCCGGCTATTCGAATTCCGCCGCCACTGGATCTGGGCCTGGCGTATCATCCAAGGCATTGCGCTGCTCAATGGCATCGCTTTGATTTATGCCCTTGCAGGGCGGTATGGCGAAGTCGGATTTTTTGTGTCGCGGCTTCAACAGTTGTCCTTCATCTTCATTGCCCTGCTCGTGCTCTATCTGCTCGTCGTCCGCCGGCAATATCAGTATCTCCTATCGGCATTTGCCTTCGGCACCGTGGTTGCCATCAGCCTGGTGATGCAAATGCAGTACACAGGGAGCAACCCGTTCCAGATCGACAGCTCCCTGGCCAGGATTATGGCGGTCGGGACCTTGATTCATCTGGTGCTGCTGAGCGCGGCGGTGGCAAAACGGGCGCAGATCGCCGAGCGCAGCTTGAGCGAAGAGAAGGATCGAGTCATCGCGGTGTCTCGGTCCGCCGAACGCGAACTGACCATCAAGGTACGCGAGAGGACCGCGGAACTCTCGGAATCGAACGCATCGCTCAAGGCGGAGATGGATCGACGCCACCTGCTCGAGGTGAAGCTCAGGCAATCGCTGGACTCCGTCAACGACGCCCTGGCTCAGCAACGGGATTTCTTGGCCCTGGTGTCGCACGAGTTTCGTGGCCCCTTGGCCGTGATCGCGGCCGCCGCGGACAATTTATCGATCTCCGCTACAGAAGCCCCCGACAACATCAAGCTGCGCACCGGCAAGATCCGCCGGACCGTCAAGAGGATGTCGATGCTGATCGAGAATGTCCTGGCTGGTGACCGGCTCGATGCCGGGACATCGCACGCGGTGATCGGGACTTTCGACCTGAATGAGATATTGCAGATCGCCCAAGCGGGGCTGGACGACGATGCCGCCGGCCGAGTTGACTTCGTTCCCGGCGACGAGGTGATGGTGAAAGGGGACCGCTACCTGTTGGAGATTGCGCTGCAAAACTTGATTCAGAACGCCCTGAAATACTCGCCTGCGACCAGTCCGGTAACAGTCCGGCTCTCTGTTGATCAAGGCGTGGCGCTTGTAGACGTGACGGACCGGGGTGTCGGCGTCCCGCCCGAGGACCGCGCGTTCATATTCCTGAAATACTATCGCGTCGCGGGCCGACGGGCAAAGGGCTCTGGTCTGGGACTCTACATTTCGAGAGAGATCGCCCGACAGCACGGCGGCAATCTCATCCTGGCCGCCAGCGACGCCGGTGGGTCGACATTCCGCCTCTCACTGCCGATCGAGAGCCCCCGCGTCAATAACAGTCAATCTGATCGTTCCCAGTCGCCGGCCAACCTTAGCCCCGAAATGCCGTTACCATAGGAACTCCCGGACCCGACCGATTGGCTTCGGCAGCGCGGGATTCTCGCGAAAACCGGTATCTACTTTTCGCATCCCGCGCTAGTGTCCCGAATCCGAAGTTCGCATCATATCGCCGTGCCTTCCGAGCGAACTTCGGATTCGAAAGGACACTAGAAAATCCAAGATTCTAGTGTGGTCTTGGTTCAGAAATTCCCTCAAACCCTGACCGCAATACTGGAGGGAATTTCTGAACCACCACACTAGGTTCTCACCGGCAGTCGGGGAACAGCGATGGGCGGTTTCTACGTAACTCACACAATACGGGCAACTGACCGCGAGAAGATCGGTGGTCTTCTCGCCAGCCGCAAGGCCTTGGTCTCAACTGCATGCAGTGGCGTTGTCGTCGTCTATGACAAAGATGCCAATTCGCAGGACGAAGACATAGTCATTGATCTTGCCAGGTTGCTGTCGGCTGGCATGAATGCCGTGGTTTTCGCGGTTCTCAATCACGACGATGACATTCTCATGTACTGGCTCTTCGAGGGCGGGAAGCAGATCGATTCGTACAATTCCGCTCCCGATTATTTTGCCGATACCCCCGAGCCACGAGGCCCTGTGGGCGGAAGTGCGCGAGCTTTGTGCGAAGCCTTTGCTTCGTCAGCTATCGAGGCGGCAGAGCGCGTTCTGAGATCCGGGGAATATGTGTTCGCTTTTGACAGACACGTGGACTTGCTGAAGGCCCTTGGCTTTGGTCCCGAATTGGCCGGATACAGTGACCTTCTGGCGGATTCCTTTACGACAGGCTTTGAAGAATCCGATTTCGCCAAAATCGGCGGCAATCCGTAGACGGCTTAATCAGAATTTACACCGCCTCGCCCTGCAAGAGCTTCGGCAGGCGTCCCGTCTCGCCCGCGGCTTCCCGCATGAAGAAACCTTTCAGCGCGCCGAGGCTGCCCGCGGCGCGCAGGCCCATGCCGCGGATCGCCCGCAAGCCCGGATTGTCGTTGGAGAACAGCCGCGTCAAGCCGTCGGTCGCCACCGCCGTCATGACGGTGTCGAAGCGTCGCCAGCGCGCATAGGTCTCGAGCACGGCGGGCGAGCCCGGATCGAGGCCGAGCTTGACCGCCTCCGCGACGCTCTCGGCCAGGGCCGCGACATCGCGAAGCCCCAGATTGAAGCCGAGGCCGGCGATCGGGTGGATGACATGCGCCGCATCGCCGATCAGCGCCAGCCTTTCGCCAATGAAGCTCTGCGCCAGCTGCATCGCCAGCGGATAGGCATGGCGCGGGCCGGCGAGGCTGATGGCGCCGAGATGGCCGCCGAAGCGGCTCTCGAGCTCGGCGAGGAAATCCGGATCGGCGAGCGCCATGATGCGCCGCGCGGCGTCACTGCGCTCGGTCCAGACGAGCGAGCTGCGGTCATGGGTGAGCGGCAGGATGGCGAAGGGTCCCGAAGGGCGGAAATGCTCTTCGGCGCGTCCGCCATGCGGGCGTTCATGCGCGACCGTGGTGACGATGCCGGTCTGGTCGTAGGACCAGCCATAGGTCGCGATGCGGGCCGCCTGCCGCGCCGGCGAGGCGCGCCCGTCGGCGGCGATGATGAGCGAAGTTTTGGCTTCCTCGCCTGTCTCGGTCCTGATCCGCGCCAGCCCTGGCCCGAAGTGATAGGTGGCGATGCGTGTCTGCGTCCTGAGCCGGATCGCGGGCGAGGCCAGCGCCGCGTCGAGCAGAGCGCCGTAGAGATGGCGGTTCTCGACCATATAGGCCGAGGCCTCGCCGCCATGGTCCTCTTCGCCGAATTGCAGGAGGGCCGGTCGCGTGTCGGCGCCCGGCTTCGCATCGGTGACGATGATGTCGCGCATCGGCTGGGCATGGGCCTTGATCGCGTCCCAGATGCCGAGCGCCTCGAGCATCAGGCGCGACGAGGCGGTGATGGCGGATGCGCGCCCGTCGAAACTGTCGCGCGCGAATTTCGTCGGATCGGCCTGGTCGAGGACCAGGATGTCGAGGGGCCGAAGCGCCCTGGCCCCGGCCAGCGCCACCGCCGCCGCGAGCCCGTTGAGGGCAGCGCCCGCGATCAGGATATCCGTTTTCTCCATGGCGCTGAGAAGCCACCATCGCTCGCCAGCGTCAAGGGCGCCAGTCTTGCATAAATTTTCATCGGAATCTCACAGCTGCATGATTTTTCAGCAGTCGCTGCGAGATGACTCTCGGGTAATTTATAAAATTTCGTTCTTTATCAATGAGATAAAAAATTTCTGTCACCTGGCACAAAACTTGTTTTGTCTGCTGCGCTGCAACATCAGGGAGATGGGCGCATGAAGTATATTATTGCCGTCGTCAAACCACATAAGCTGGACGAGGTCCGCGAGGCCCTGGCCGGCATCGGGATCCAGGGGGTCACCGTCACCGAGGTGAAGGGGCACGGCCGCCAGGGCGGTCATACCGAATTCTATCGCGGCGCCGAATACGCCGTCAGCTTCGTGCCCAAGGTCAAGATCGAGATCGCCGTCGATTCGGCCCTGAGCCCCCGCGTCGTCGAGGCCATCCGCAAGTCCGGCGAAACCGGCCAGATTGGCGACGGGAAGATTTTCGTGCTCCCGCTCGAACAGGCGGTGCGCATCAGAACCGGCGAAACCGGCAGTGATGCGCTGTGAGAGCATCGCCCGGAAAAGTGGGCACCGGTTTTCCG
>CAZICN010000189.1:0-3546 GCA_964537655.1 uncultured Aestuariivirga sp. | reverse complement strand
CTCAGGCGATGCGACATCAAAAGCATCGCCCGGAAAAGTGGGCACCGGTTTTCCGTCTCAGGCGATGCGACGCCAAGGAACCATCCAATGAAGGACATTGCAATGACACTCAGTGATTTTTCCCGCCGCAAGGCGGCCCTGCTCGCCGCAGGCCTGCTGCTCGCGGCATTCCTGCCGGCCGGGACGGCCGAGGCCGCGGCGGCGGTCAATAAGGGCGACACGACCTGGATGCTGATCGCCACCATCCTCGTCATCCTCATGACCATACCCGGCCTCGCGCTTTTCTATGGCGGCCTCGTGCGCTCCAAGAACGTGCTCTCGGTGCTGACCCAGGTCTTCATCTGCTTCTCGCTGATCGGCATTCTCTGGGTCGTCTATGGCTATTCGATCGCCTTCACCAACGGCACCGCCTTCTTCGGCGGCCTGTCGAAATTCCTGCTCGCCGGCGTCGACATCTCGACCGTGGCGGCCACCTTCTCCAAGGAGACCTATGTGCCGGAACTCAGTTATGTGATGTTCCAGCTCACTTTCGCGGCGATCACGCCGGCCCTCATCGTCGGCGCCTTCGCCGAGCGCATGAAGTTCTCCGCCGTGCTGCTGTTTCTCGTCCTGTGGTTCACCTTCGCCTATCTGCCGATGGCGCATATGGTGTGGTGGTGGGCCGGCCCCGATGCCTACACGCTGAGTGCCGGCAATATCGAGGCGGTGAAGGCCGCGGTCGGCGAACAGGCGGCGACGGACTTCCTTGGCCGTCTCGCCGCGGCGACGGACGATGCCGCCAAGGCCGTGGTGCTCGGCGACTATGCGAGCGCGGTGAACGCCTCCAATGGCTGGCTCTTCAACTGGGGCGCCATCGACTTCGCCGGCGGCACCGTCGTCCACATCAATGCCGGCATCGCGGGTCTCGTCTGCGCTCTCGTCCTCGGCAAGCGCGTCGGCTATGGCAAGGACTCCATGGCGCCGCACAGCCTGACGCTGACGCTGATCGGCGCCTCGCTGCTGTGGGTCGGCTGGTATGGCTTCAATGCCGGCTCCAATCTCGAGGCCAACGGCTTGACCGCCCTCGTCGTCCTCAACACCACCATCGCCGCCGGCGCCGCGGCACTCGCCTGGACTTTCGGCGAGTGGGTGACGCGCGGCCATCCGAGCCTTCTCGGCGCGGCCTCGGGCGCGGTCGCGGGCCTCGTCGCCATCACGCCGGCCTGCGGCTGGGTCGGTCCGGCCGCGGCCATTCTGATCGGCCTGATCGCCGGCTTCGTCTGCCTGTGGGCGGTCGTCTGGATGAAGGCCAGGTTCGGCTATGATGATTCGCTCGATGTGTTCGGCGTCCATGGCGTCGGCGGCATTGTCGGCGCGCTCCTCACCGGCATCTTCGTCAATCCGGCGCTGGGCGGCATGGGCGTCACCGACTATCTCGCCACCGACACCTCCTCCAGGGTCGCCGACTATGCCTTCGGCACGCAGATGACGGCGCAGATCGTCGCCATCCTGACGGCCGTCGTCGTGTCGGGCGTAGTGAGTTATGCCGCGCTGATGATCTGCAAGGCCGTGACCGGCCTCAGGGTCTCGGAAGCCCAGGAGCGCGAAGGCCTCGACATCGCCTCGCATGGCGAGCGGGCCTATAACTGACACGGGAAGCCGATTGCCGGCGAAAGGGCGGAGCCAGGGCTCCGCCTTTTTTGGCGCACCGGAAACACGCAACTTAACGCCACTTTAACCACGTCCCGCCAGACTCCGCGTTAACCATTCTTTATCGCGAAAAGACGGGGTTCCCCGATGGCGGGCCGGCGCATAGCAGTCAATCACCCAATCGACACCGACGACGGCGCGGTGCCGGCGGCGATCCGCCGGTTCCTGCGCAACCGTCTCATGGAGCTCATCGGCTTCCTGTGCTTCGTCCTGTGCCTCGCCGTGGGTGTGGCGCTCGCCACCTGGTCGCCCGCCGATCCGTCCCTGAGCCGCGCCATCGACGGCGAGCCGGGTAATCTCCTGGGCTATCCCGGCGCGGTCATTTCCGACCAGCTCATGCAGCTCTTCGGCCTGGGCGTTGTGGCGGTCATCGCCCTTCCCCTCCTGTGGAGCATGCGGCTGATGACGCACAACCCGGTCACCCGGCCGGTGCGCTCGGTCTTCGCCTGGATCCTCTTCACCTTCACGCTCTCCGCCTTCCTCGCCATGATGCCGGTGCCCCAGGGCTTCGCGCTGGAAGCGGGCTTCGGCGGCCAGACCGGCGCGGTGCTGGAATCGGCCGTCCTCGCGGTGCTCAATCTCGGCTTCAAGGGTTTCTTCGCATCGCTGGTCGCCGCCGCCCTCTTCGGCTGCGCCGCGGTCATGACCGGCGCCGCCGCCGCGGGCCTGAGCCGCTCCGATGGGGCGCTGTCGGCGACGCTGGGCTACTATATTCGCTGGGGCGCGTCCTCGATCTGGGGCGTCCTGCAGGGTCTCATTCAGCGTTGGCGCATGCTGCGCCAGCTGAAGGCCCAGGACAAAGCCTTCCGCGCCCAGCAGGAAAAAGCCTCGCGCAAGGCGGGCCGCGTCGAGCCGCGCCTCGAGCGCGGCGCCAGGGGCGGCGACAAGGGCGGCGACAACCCGCCCTGGCTCAAGCTGCCCTCGGCCGAGGACGAGGTCGAGATCGATGTCGAAATGGAAGACGGGGAAGACGGCGACGAAGAAGACGCCGACGACGAGACTGAAGAAAGGGACGCCTCGGCCGCTCGACGGGTGAGTGCCCGCGCCACCACCGAGATCAGGCAGGCCCGGGGCAAGAAGCCGCGCGCGGCCAGCGAATACGAGCTGCCCGCTTTGACCCTGCTCGCCGAGCCGAAGAAGAACGGCCGCGCCGCCGATTTGTCGCCCGAGATGCTGGAGCAGAATGCCCGCGCCCTCGAAGGCGTGCTCGAGGATTTCGGCGTCAGGGGCCAGATCGTCAATGTCAGGCCTGGTCCGGTGGTGACGCTCTATGAGCTCGAGCCGGCGCCCGGCATCAAGTCGTCGCGCGTCATCGGCCTCGCCGACGACATCGCCCGCTCGATGAGCGCCGTATCGGCGCGCGTCGCGGTGGTGTCGGGGCGCAACGCCATCGGCATCGAACTGCCGAACCCCAAGCGCGAGACAGTCTACCTGCGCGAGCTCCTGGGCTCGGAAGCCTTCGAGAAGACCAACCAGAATCTCGCCATGGCGCTCGGCAAGAATATCGGCGGCGAGCCGGTCTTCGCCGATCTTGCGCGCATGCCGCATCTGCTCGTCGCCGGCACCACCGGCTCCGGCAAATCAGTCGGCATCAACACGATGATCCTGTCGCTGCTCTATCGGCACACGCCCGATCGCTGCAAGCTGATCATGATCGATCCCAAGATGCTCGAGCTCTCGGTCTATGAGGGCATCCCGCATCTGCTGGCGCCTGTCGTCACCGATCCGCGCAAGGCCGTCGTCGCGCTCAAATGGGCGGTGCGCGAGATGGAGGACCGCTATCGCAAGATGTCGAAGGTCGGCGTGCGCAATATCGACGGCTTCAATGCCAGGCTCGAGCAAGCGCGCGAGAAGGGC
>CAZICN010000188.1:0-8260 GCA_964537655.1 uncultured Aestuariivirga sp. | reverse complement strand
CTACATCGAAGCCTGCGGCATCGCGCCCTCGGCGGCGGTCGGATCGCTGGGCGCCGGCGTCGGCTTGTGGGAATCGGCCGAGGTCAGGGTCAATCCGGTCGGCACCGTCGAAGTGCTCACCGGCTCGCACAGCCACGGCCAGGGCCACGAGACGACCTTCGCCCAACTCGTGTCCGACCGGCTCGGCGTCGACATCAACACTGTCTCGATCGTCCATGGCGACACCGACAAGGTGCAGTTCGGCATGGGCACCTATGGCTCGCGTTCGGGCGCCGTCGGCATGACGGCGATCGCCAAGGCGCTCGACAAGGTCGAGGCCAAGGCGAGGAAGGTCGCCGCGCATGTGATGGAGGCGGCCGAAGGCGACATCGAGTTCAAGAACGGCTCGTTCTCGGTCAAGGGCACCGACAAGAAGATGGCGTTCGGCGAGGTGGCGCTCGCGGCCTATGTGGCGCACAAGTTCCCGACCTCGGAGATCGAGCCTGGGCTCAAGGAAAGCGCCTTCCATGACCCGACCAACTTCACCTTCCCGGCCGGCTGCCACATCTGCGAGGTCGAGATCGACCGCGATACCGGCGTCACCGAGATCGTGAGCTGGGTGGCGGTCGACGATTTCGGCACCGTCATCAACCCGATGATCGTCGAAGGCCAGGTGCATGGCGGCATCACGCAAGGCGTCGGCCAGGCGCTGACCGAGGGTTGCGTCTACGACTCGGATTCGGGCCAACTCCTCACCGGCTCCTACATGGACTACTGCATGCCGCGCGCGACGGACGTGCCGTCCTTCAAGCTCGGCTTCACCGAAACCAAATGCCCGTCCAATCCGCTCGGTATGAAGGGCTGCGGCGAGGCAGGCGCCATTGCCGCTCCGGCCGCGGTCATGAATGCGATGACCGATGCGCTGGGCGTCAAGGACCTGCCGATGCCGGCAAGCCCGCACACCGTATGGAAAGCGATGCATGCCACGAAGATGGCGGCGGAATAAGGGAGGCGAAAATGGAAAACTTCAAATATCACCGGCCCGCGAAACCCGCCGATGCCGCCAAGGCGATGAAGAAAGCCAAGGACGGCAAATTCCTGTCGGGCGGCATGACCTTGCTGCCGACCATGAAGCAGGGCCTGGCCTCGCCCTCCGACATCATCGATCTCGGCGGCCTCAAGAATGCGGGCGTCGCCACGGCCGCCGCCAAGGTCACGGTGAAGGCGGGCACGGTGCATGCCGATGTCGCCTCCGACAAGGGCGTCAGGAAGGCCATACCGGCGCTCGCCACGCTCGCCTCCGGCATCGGTGATCCGCATGTGCGCAATCGCGGCACGATCGGCGGCTCGATCGCCAACAACGATCCGGCGGCGGACTATCCCGCGGCAGTGGTCGGCCTCAACGCCACCGTCATCACCTCGGCGCGCAAGATCGCCGGGGAAAAGTTCTTCACCGGGATGTTCGCGACGGCGCTCAAAAGCGATGAGATCGTCACCGCGGTCGAATTCCCGGTGCCGAAGCGGGCGGCCTATGTGAAGTTCCCCAATCCGGCGTCGCGCTATGCGATGGTGGGCGTCATGGTGGCCGAGCTCAAGGACGGATCGGTGCGCGTGGCGGTGACCGGGGCTGGTCCCAAGGTGTTCCGGGTGCCCGAGATGGAGAAGGCGCTGCAAGCGAAATTCTCCGCCGACTCGATCGCCGGCGTCTCGGTCAAGGCCAAGGGTCTCAACAGCGACATCCATGCCTCGCCTGAATATCGCGCCCATCTCGTCAATGTCCTGGCGCGCCGGGCCGTGGCGGCGGCGAAGTAGCCGCCTTGGAGTTTTGCGGAGTTCGGGGCCTGCATGTATAAACATGCGGGCCCTTTGTTTTGGTGATGCATGACGCCGTCGACCCCGAAATCACAGGTCATCCTGGCAGGCGATGCGCCAGTGGCGGCGATCTTCTACCGCAAGAGCCATCGCACCACCTATTGCCTGCGGCTCGATTATGAGAAAAGAGGCGAGCGTTGCCGCGACCGGCTGAGCAAGGGATCGCGCTTCTACGGCCGGATCTTTCCCCTGCGCTCGAATCTTTCGCCGGATGGCAGCCTGCTGGTCTATTTCGCGATGCGCGGGCGTAAGTCGGGCGGATCCTCCGATCCTGCGACCTGGACGGCGGTCTGCACGCCACCATGGCTCAAGGCGCATCTGTTCTTCCCCAATGGCTCGACCTGGGGTGGTGGCGGCATTTTCCTGCGCGATCATCGGCTTGTGGTGTTCGACACGCCGCCCGTGGATGCAGGGGCGGCCTACGAGCAGTTCCGTGGCTACACGCTTCTGCGTGACACCAAATCCCTGCCGCCACGCGAGAAGGCGATGCTCGAGGCGCATTTTCGACCGCCGGCGAAGATCGCTTATTCCTGTCCGGCCGGCACGTCCGGTCCTGTGCTGGTCAGGATGGAGAAACCCGGACATTCCGGCGACTATGACCGCTTCGACTATGTTCTGCAGGACAAAGGCGGCAAGGACATCGAGGGCGCCGAAGACATCGTGCTGGCCAACTGGGCGGGTTGGGACGTCTTTGGCCGGCTCATGGTGGCTTCCGGCCGGTACCTGAAGATATATGAAGTGGAGCCGGGCAGACGTCTGCCGAAGCCCGGCAAGGTTCTCGACCTCGAAGCGGCCCTTTAGCCAGGATGAAGTAATGGACTCGAATGCCATCAAACGCGAACTGCCGGCCTCGATCGATTCCGTGGCCGAACTCCTGAAGTCGCAGGGTTATGTCGCCGATCGGGCCTTGAGCACCGTGGTGTTTCTCGCCCTCAAGATGGGCAGGCCTTTGTTCCTCGAAGGCGAGGCTGGCGTCGGCAAGACCGAGATCGCCAAGGTGCTGGCAGGGGCGCTCGGGCGCAAGCTCATCAGGCTGCAGTGTTATGAGGGGCTCGACGTCAATGCGGCGGTCTATGAGTGGAACTATTCGGCCCAGATGATCGAGATCCGGCTCGCGGAAGCGGCCGGCGAGCTCGACCGCGACCGCCTCGGCCATGACATCTTCTCCGAGCGCTTCCTTACCAAGCGTCCACTGCTTCAGGCACTCGAAGTCGTGAAGGGATCGGCACCGGTCCTCCTCATCGACGAACTCGACCGCACCGATGAGGCCTTCGAGGCCTTTCTTCTCGAAGTCCTGTCCGATTTCCAGGTGACCATCCCGGAACTGGGAACGATCACCGCGGCGGAGCCGCCGATCGTCGTCATCACCTCCAACCGCACGCGCGAGGTGCATGATGCGCTGAAGCGGCGCTGCCTCTATCATTGGGTTGGCTACCCCGATGCCGAGCGCGAGATCGCCATCATCAAAGCGAGACGGCCGGACGCGCCTCAGGCCCTGGCGCGCGAAGTGGTGAGCTTCGTCCAGGCCCTGCGGCAGGGCGAGCTCTATAAGGCGCCGGGTGTAGCCGAGACGCTCGACTGGATATCGGCGCTGCATGAGCTCGATGCGATCGCGCTCGACCCACAGACGGTCAACGACACGCTGGGCGTGCTGCTCAAATACCAGGACGACATCGTACGGATGGAAGGATCGGAAGCGAAACGCATCCTCGATCAGATCAAGGCCGAGATCGGGGCGATGGCGAAGGTCTGATCATGAACACCTCGCCTTCGGGCCGGCTGGCTTTCAATATCATGCATTTCGCCAGGGTGCTGCGCGAGGCGGGACTGCCGGTCGGGCCCGGGCATGTGATCGATGCGCTCGATGCGGCGCAGGCCGGGGCGCTGCGCTCGCGCGAGGATTTCTACTGGACGCTGCACGCCGTCTTCGTGAAGCGGCGCGAGCAGACCGAGATCTTCGACCAGGCTTTCCATGTCTTCTGGAAGAAGCCGAAAATGCTGGAGCAGTTGATGCAACTGATGTTCCAGCAGATCACGCGGCCCGCCGACGAGAAGACGAAGAAGGCCGGCTTCCGCCGCCTGGCTGAGGCTATGTTCGACAAGGTCGAAACGCAAAGCCGGCGCGAGGAGAAGCCGGGTGCGCTCGATTTCGACGCGACCTTCTCGCATTCAGCACTCGAGGTTCTGCGCCGCAAGGACTTCGAGCAGATGACGGTCGCCGAGCAGGCGCAGGCGCGGATCGCCATTGCCCGCCTGCGCATCCACCGGCTGGAAATTCGCACGCGGCGGTTCCGGCCTTTTCACTCGGGCGAAAGGGTCGATCTCAGGCGCACGCTGAAGGGATCGCTGCGTGCCGGCGGGCATCTCATCGATCTCGCCCGGCGCGAGCGGCAATGGCGCGAGCCGCCTTTGGTGGTGCTGTGCGACATTTCGGGCTCGTGCTCGAATTACAGCCGCATGTTCCTGCATTTTCTGCATGGGCTCATGAACGACCGCGAGAGGGTGTCGGTCTTCCTGTTCGGCACGCGGCTCACTAACATATCGCGCGAACTCAAGAGACGCGATGTCGATGAGGCGATGGCGAAGGTATCTTCGGCAGTGAAGGACTGGTCGGGCGGCACGCGCATCGGCGGTGCGCTCAGGGAATTCAACTATAAATGGGCGAGACGCGTCTTGACCCAGGGCGCGCATGTGCTTCTGATGACCGATGGCCTCGACCGCGAGGACGTCTCCCTGCTGGAAGCGGAGATGGCGCGGCTCAGGCGCTCGGCCAAGCGCATCATCTGGCTCAATCCGCTGCTGCGCTATCAGGGTTTTGAAGCGCGCGCCGCTGGTATTCGCGCCATGATGCCCTATATCGATGAATTCAGGCCGGTTCATTCGCTGGAGAGCCTGGCGGATCTGGCGGCCGCGCTTGCGGCGCCGCGGCGCGCGGAGCATGATCCGAAGACATGGCTCAAGGCAGGCTAGTGTGGTGGTTCAGAAATTCCCTCCAGTATTGCGGTCAGGATTTGAGGGAATTTCTCAACCGAAACCACACTAGAATCTTGGATTCTCTAGTGTCCTTTCGAATCCGAAGTTCGCTCGGAAGGCGCGGCGATAGGATGCGAACTTCGGATTCGAGACACTAGGAGATTCATATGGCAGGCTCCGATCCCACGATTCTCGACCAGGCGGCCCAGTGGCTGAAGGACGGGCGGCAAGTGGCGCTCGCCACCGTCATTGAGACCTGGGGCTCGGCGCCGCAGCCGGTCGGCAGCCAGCTCGCCATTGACGGAGAGGGCAATTTCATCGGCTCGGTCTCCGGTGGCTGCGTCGAAGGGGCGGTCGTCACCGAAGCGCTCGACATCATCGCATCCGGGAAACCCAAGACGCTGGCTTTCGGCGTCGCCGACGAGACGGCCTGGAAGGTCGGTCTCGCCTGCGGCGGCAAGATCCGTGTCTACGTAGAGCCTCTGGCTGCATGACACCTGAGATCTTCGGGCAGATCATGGATGCGCGGGCGCAGCGCAAGCCGGTGGCGCTGGTCACGGCGCTCGAGACTGGCGCGCAACGCGTCGTGGCGCGCGATCATGCGGCCGACGACATTCTCGCTCAGGTGTTGGGCGATGCCTTTCGCTTCGACAAGAGCGGCGTGCACAAGGTCCCGGAAGGTGAGTTCTTCGTCCATATCCACAACCCGCCTCTACGCCTCATCGTCATCGGCGCCGTCCATATCGCGCAAGCCGTGATCCCGATCGCCAGGGCGGCGGGATATGATGTCATCGTCATCGATCCGCGCGGCGCCTTCGCCACCGGCGCGCGCTTTCCCGACATCGCGCTCCATTCCGAATGGCCGGACGAGGTTCTCCCCGGACTCGGGCTCGACCAGCGCACGGCGATGCTGGCGCTCACCCATGATCCCAAGATCGACGATCCCTCGCTCAATCTGGCGCTCAAATCCAAGGTCTTCTATATCGGCGCGCTCGGCTCGAAGAAGACGCAAGCCGCACGCGCCCGGCGTCTGGCGGAAGCTGGCTTCCCGCCCGCCGACATTGCCCGCATCCATGGGCCGATCGGCCTCGATATCGGCGCGCAGGGTGCGCCCGAAATCGCCATTGCGATCATGGCCGAGCTGACGCGTGTGCTGAGGCTGGGAAACTAGAATGCGCGGTACGGACCGAGCCTTGCGTAAATATCTCGCCCCGCAAAGCGGGGAGAGGAAGGGGCCCATTGCGAAGCAATGGGAAGGTGAGGGGCCCGTATCAGGTGATCCAGAGGCCCCTCACCCTCCCGTCGCTGCGCGCCGGGTCCCTCCCTCTCCCCGTTTCACGGGGCGAGGGTTTATCCTGGCGAGCTGCAGGTCATGAAGTTCGGCGAGATCACGGTTGTGGCGGCCGAAGGCGCGATCCTCGCCCATTCGGTCAAACACCGCAGCGGCATGTTCAAGAAAGGCCGTGTGCTGACGGCAGCCGATATCGCCCTGTTGCGGGATAGCGGCGTCGCGCAGGTCTTTGCGGCACGCCTCGATGACGACGATGTGCCGGAAGACAAAGCCGCCGAGGCCGTGGCGCGGGCCATAGCCGGCGAAGGGACCGTCGTGCAGGCGCCGTTCACGGGTCGCGCCAATCTGCATGCCCGCGCGCGCGGCCTGGTCGTGCTCGACCAGGAGCGCATCAAGCAGTTCAACCGGGTGCATGAAAGCCTGACGCTCGCGACCTCGGCGCCCTTCGAGATCGTCGAGGAACGCCAGATGGTGGCGACGGTGAAGGTCATTCCCTTCGCCGTGCCGCGCGATGTGCTGGAAGAGGGCTTGTCGGTCATCGGTGCCGATCCGCTCATCCGTGTGGAGAGCTTCAAGCACCGCAAGGCCGGCCTCATCATCACCAGGCTGCCGCAGACCAAGCCGTCCGTGATCGCCAAATCCGAAGCCGCGATCCGCGAACGCATCGCCGAGCTCGATGGCAATCTCGGCCAGGTGCGCGTCGTCGATCATGCCGTGGCGGATGTCAGCGCCGCGGTGGCAGCGCTTCATGCTCAGGCACTCAACCCGATCCTGATCTTCGGCGCCTCGGCCATCGTCGATCGCGGCGACGTCATCCCGGCGGCGGTCGAGCGGGCGCGAGGCGAGGTCGTGCATCTCGGCATGCCGGTCGATCCCGGCAACCTGATGATGTTCGGAAGACTGGAAGGCGCGGCGGTGATCGGGGTTCCGTCCTGCGCGCGCTCGCCCAAGCTCAATGGCTTCGACTGGGTGCTCGCCCGCATCATGGCGGGCCTCCATGTGTCGGGGCAGGACATCATGGATATGGGGGCCGGTGGCCTCCTCAAGGAAATCGCGTCGCGGCCGACGCCGCGCGAGGGCGAAACGGCCAAGCCGCAGCGGGCGCCGAAGATCGCCGGCATCCTGCTGGCGGCCGGCCGTTCGACCCGTATGGGGACGAACAAACTCCTCAGCCCTATCGGGGACCGGCCGATGGTCCGGATGACGGCGGAGGCGCTGCTTGCCTCCGCGGCCGGGCCTGTCCTCGTGGTGACGGGACATGAGCGTGAGCGCGTCGAGGCGGCGCTCGAGGGGCTCGATGTCCGCTTCATCGACAATCCCGCCTATGCCACAGGCCTTGCGAGCTCGCTCAAGGCCGGGCTCATGGCCGTGCCCCAGGACGCCGATGGCGCCGTGATCGCGCTGGGCGACATGCCGCTCGTGGCGTCGCAGCATGTCGACCGGCTGATCGCCGCCTTCAGCCCGGCCGAGAAGCGCACCATCATTGTGCCGGTCCATGCCGGCCAGCGTGGCAATCCGGTGCTGTGGGGGCGCCAGCATTTCGCCGACATGCTCGGCCTCGACGGCGATCGCGGCGCCAAGGCACTGATGGAAGACCATGAAGACCATGTCACCGAGATCGCGCTCCGGTCCGACGCGGTGCTTGCCGATTTCGACACGCCGGAAGCGCTGGCCCGGCTCAAACCCGTTCCACAATAGAAAGCGGACAGAAGATGATCGAACTACCGTTCGGGCGTGCGGAATATGATCTCCGGCTGAAGAGGATCAGGGCCGGGATGCGGAAGCGCGGCCTCGACCTCCTGATCGTCAATGACGTCGCCAACCAGCATTATATCACCGGCTATGACGGGTGGTCCTTCTACACGCCGCAGGTCGTGCTGGTGCCGGTCGAGGACGATGCCGAGCCGGTATGGATCGGGCGCGCCATGGATGCGGCGGGCGGGCTGCTCACCGCCTGGATGAAACCCGAGAATGTCGTCGGCTTCCCGGAAGACCATGTCCAGCGCGCCGACCGCCACCCGATGGACTGGATCGCCCGGTGGATCGCCGGCAAGGGTTGGGGCAAGCGCCATATCGGCATCGAGCTCGAGGCCTATTATTACTCGCCCAAGGCGCATGCGCGGCTGGTGGCCGGGCTGCCCGATG
>CAZICN010000187.1:0-8263 GCA_964537655.1 uncultured Aestuariivirga sp. | reverse complement strand
CGCGCAGCACCGCGATGCTGGCGTTGCGCATGATCTGGTATTCCTTGTCGGTCAGGGTCAGCGCCGGGGCGACGGTGATCGAATCACCCGTATGTACGCCCATCGGGTCGATATTCTCGATCGAGCAGATGATGATGCAGTTGTCGTCGCGGTCGCGCACCACCTCCATCTCATATTCCTTCCAGCCGAGGACCGATTCCTCGATCAGCACTTCGGCGGTGGGGGAGGCATCAAGGCCGCTCTCGACGATGTCGAAGAATTCCTCGCGGTTATAGGCGATGCCGCCGCCGGTGCCGCCCAAGGTGAAGGAGGGGCGGATGATGCAGGGGAGCCCGATTTCGAGCATGGCCTCGAAGGCCTCGACCAGAGCGCGGTTGCGGTAGCGCTTGAGGCGCTCGGGCTCGGTTGCCGCCCAGTCGCGTTCAAAGGCCCCGACATCGCCGCCTTCGGCCTTCAACCGCTCGATCCCGGCGGCGAAGTGCTCGCGGTCGGCCTCTTTCAGCGCGGAAGCATTGGCCAGCATGGATTTGGGCGTCGCGAGGCCGATCTTCTTCATGGCCTCGCGGAAGAGTTCGCGGTCCTCGGCCTTGTCGATGACATCGGCCTTGGCGCCGATCATCTCGACGCCGAATTTCTCCAGCACCCCCATGCGGTTGAGGGAAAGGGCGGTGTTGAGGGCGGTCTGGCCGCCCATGGTCGGGAGGAGCGCGTCGGGCCGCTCCTTCTCGATGATGCGGGCGACGATCTCGGGCGTGATCGGCTCGATATAGGTAGCATCCGCCAGATCCGGGTCGGTCATGATCGTGGCCGGATTGGAATTGACCAGGATGACGCGATAGCCCTCGGCCTTCAGGGCCTTGCAGGCCTGGGTGCCGGAATAGTCGAATTCGCAGGCCTGGCCGATGATGATCGGCCCAGCCCCGATGATGAGGATGGATTGGATATCGTTGCGTTTTGGCATGCGAGGGGGTTCCCTACACAAGGAATCCCGCGAAGCCAAGCGGATTCAGAGGCTATGCGCAGTGGCTGAAAACCGGGCAGAATCAGTAGTGTTTCGAGGAGATGAAGCAGAGGGGCCAAGCTTCAATCCTATTCGAATAAATGACAAGCATCGCATGTCCGAAGGCGGATATGTAGATGGTGGTTTTGGACTGAAGTTTTCCCTGGGGAGCCGAGGAGAAAGCCGTACCGTTCCAGGTGAGCATTTGCCGGGAGTTCCCTCGGAGTTTTTCCCTGTAGCTCTCGTTCTCCGCCGTGGCGCGGCTGAGGAAGGCGATTGTCATCTCCTTCGGACTGAGGCGTTCGACAAAGATCGCAAAGTCGGGAGGCTGGCTTATTCTCGGCCAGATCCAAGTTCCTCTATATTTCCTGATGTATCCGGGCAGCTTGCCGACAATCTCGGTTTTGGTGATGAGATCCGCCGGGGCAATCATATCCGCCAGCCTGAAAAGAGCGAATTCTCCCATTGGTCGCGAGATCGCCCATGCCTCCTGATCTACCCCGGGGAAGTGGCTCCGACACCATTCAGGAAGCTTGTCATCGGCCTCCTGCGAGTGAGTGTCCATGTCGCGATCCTCAGCGCGCGAAGCGCTGCCGAGCGCCAGCAGAATACAGACCGCGAGCGCAATTCTTCGCATCACCTTCCTCGATAATATTTCTCGGAGAGGAAGCAGAGCGGCCATCCCTCACTGCTTGAGTGGCGGCTTTCCTGGCCATTTTTGTCGATCAGCGTGTCCGTTCGCACACTTCCCCACATGCCGGCTATAACATCGCCTGAATGCGAGACACGAATCTCCAGCTCCATTTGTTGAGATTGCTCTATCGTTCCGCCCGAGTAGAAGAAATGTTTGCCTGTCCAGGTCAGCGTCCCGAGAGATCGGGGCGGGATTACGGCGGGCGAAGGGTATCAATAGTGCTTTGACGAGATAAGGCACATGGGAATGGCTTCGCTCCAGGAACGGCCGTCTGACGTCTTGTTGTGACCAATAAATGCCAAGTTCATGGCATGACCGCCTGGCGAGACCCGTAGAATGATCCCTGGCTTGTCGTCGAGACGGTCAGCAAATTCCTTGCCGGTCCATTTCAGGTTCAGGCGTGGAATTTCTCTCTCCAGGACGTCTCGGCGTGCCGTCAATACCAGCGTAATCTCAATGGGTGTCAGGCGTTCGACGAAAAGTGCTCCCCCTACTGGCTCGCCAATGGAGGGTAGAATCCAATATCCCCTATATCTGTCCACCTCTGGTGGAAGCTTGCCGACGACTTCCGTTTCGGTCACGAGGTCAACGGGCTTCATCATGTCTTCAAGCACGAAGGGAGTGAGCTTCTGCGTCGGGCGTTCAGCAGTGGAGCCGCTTCCATCTTCGTCAAAGAAGTAACCATTGCACCAATAGAATACTTCATCGTCGGTTTTGTGCGACTGTACCTCAGGACGATCATTCTGAGCCATGCCAAAGCCTGCGCAAAAGGGCAGGAATACTAACAGCAAAATTGAAACGCGGACAAAGTCTCGCATCGGCCATCACCCCAAGTGATGGCCCAAGTCTTTCCTTGCGATGGAGGCCAGATTACGGCGTCGCCCTTTCCGGCTGCTCGCCGGCCGTGGCCGCGACCGCCTGCTCGCGGCTGATGCATTTGATCTGTCGGAACACCTGCGACTTGTCGGCTGTGCGCAGCCGCTCGAAGGTGAGCGCCTCGACATAGCCGTTGTCGCGGCACCAGGCATCGGCCGAGGGCTTGCCGCAGCTCGCCTTGTCGGACAAGCACAGCGCCACCGGCTTGCCGAAGACCGAAGGGTTGAAGAAGGTGCGCAGGCTGTTCTCCGCCTTCGCCATCGGGACGGACAGCGAAACGAAGCTCAAGGCAGCGGTCATCAGGATTTTCGAACGGGCGGACATCTTGCTTACTCCAGCGTGACGAATTTGCCACAGGCGCGCAAAATCGACGCTGAATGGGCCGTTCATCTGCGGTTCATCACCCGCGAATCTTGACGATCACACCTGCTTGCGGCGATTAATAAGGCGACCAATGTCGGGGGACTGCGCATGTTTCTGAAATCATTGAGTGTTGCGGGAATCGCTGCATTGGCAGGCGCTGCCCTTGCGATACTGCCGGCGCGCGCCGAGCGCGATCTCAACGCCTATTCGGGCGTCAAGACGAACTTCAGCGTCGGCGCCTGGTCCTACAAGACCAACCCCAAATACAAGCGCAAGGAAGTCGAGTATTCCTCGCCCGAGAAGGCGGGCACGATCGTCATCGAGACGCGCAAGCGCTATCTCTATCTGGTGCTCAATGACGGCAAGGCCCTGCGCTACGGCATCGGCGTCGGGCGCTCAGGCTTCACCTGGAAGGGGACGGAGCGGATCAGCCGCAAGGCCGAATGGCCGGATTGGCGCCCGCCGGCGGAAATGCTCGAGCGCCAGCCGGAACTGCCGGAATTCATGGAAGGTGGTCCCAACAATCCGCTGGGTGCGCGCGCCCTCTATCTCGGCGGCACCGAATACCGCATCCATGGCACCGCGCAGCCCTGGACCATCGGACAGGCGGTGTCGTCAGGCTGCATCCGACTCACCAATGACGACGTGATCGACCTGTATGGCCGGGCCAAGGTCGGCGCCAAGGTCATCGTGAACTGACCGGCTGCGCTCGCGCGCTCCCGATCAAAGCCTTTTCGAGCACCGAAAACAGTCGCGGCGCCCGCGACTGCGCCACGTTGAAGCGCATGAAGGTGCCGGATGACTGGGCGAGGCTGAACACATTGCCTGGCGCCAGCACGACATTCTCGGCCAGGGCGCGCCGCGCGATGTCGGCCGAATCGAGGCCGCCGGGCAGCCGCATCCACAGGAACATGCCGCCCTGGGGCTCGCTCCATGGCGTGAAGCCCAGCGCCTTGAGGCGCGCCAGGGTTTCGCCCATGGCCTGGGCGAGTCTCCTGTTCAGCTGGTCCAGATGCTTGCGATAGAAGCCGTCGCTCAAGACCTGGAACACGAGTTCGGCCGCGAAAGGATCGCTGCCGAAGGATGTGGCGAGCTTCATGTCGATCAGGCCGTCGATCCAGTCGGCGCGCGCCGCGATGAAGCCCTGGCGCAGCGCCGCCGAGAGCGTCTTCGAGAAGCTGCCGATATGGACGACGCGCTCGAGACCGTCGAAAGCGGCAAGGCGCATGCCGGGCTCACGCTCGAAATCGGCGAAGATGCCGTCCTCGATGATGGTCAGGCCGTGGGCTTCGGCGAGCTTGAGCAGGCGATGGGCATTGGCGGGCGAAAGCGTGGCGCCGGTCGGGTTGTGAAGCGCCGAGTTGGTGATGTAGAGGCGAGGGCGGTGCTCGGCGAGGACCGCCGCGAAGGCCTCGATATCGGGTCCGGCGGGCGTGTAGGCGACACTCACGACCTTGGCGCGATGGGCGCGCAGCATCGCCAGGAAATTGAAATAACATGGATCATCGACCAGCACCGTATCGCCGGGCCCGATCAGCGTGCGGCAGAGGAGGTCGATGGCCTGCGTGCCCGAGTCGGTGAGGAGGATCTGGTCGGGCGAGGCCTCGATGCCCTGATCGGCGAGGCGGCGCGACAGGAGCTGCCGCAAGGGGGCGAGGCCGAGCGGCTGGCCGTAATCGGTCAGGCAGGCGGCGGGCTGGCGCCGGGAGAGGCCGCGCATGGCGCGGCGCAGCGCTTCCTCGGGCATCCAGGAGGCGGGCAGCCAGCCGCAACCGGGCTTCAACATCCTGTCGCCCGCTTCGAGAGACTGGCGGGAGACCCAGAGGGGATCGATGGCGCGGTCGAGCCTGGGACCGATCTCGGCCAGGGCCAGCGGCGGCAGCGGACCCGCGACATAGAAGCCCGATCCCGGGCGCGAGCCGATCGTGCCCTCGGCCACCAGGCGGTCATAGGCCTCGACCACCGTCGATTTGGAGACGCCCAGCGCATCGGCCGAGGCGCGGATCGAGGGCAGGCGGGCGCCCGGCATCAGCAGGCGGCCGGCGATCCGGGAGCGAACCGAGCGAATAACCTGTTCGACGCGGGTTGCGGCGGGAGGGCTGTGGTCCATCTGTATGGGTCCGGGTATCAGTACAGTTTGTCCAGATTGTACTCCTGTGTCTCTGGCCGATCCAGAGGCGGGACGCCACAAGGAGGCCATGGACAGGACCGCTACAGGCTGGATCAACGGATTTCTCGGCATGCTGATCTTCAGCGGATCGCTGCCGGCGACGCGCGCCGCCGTCGCTGATTTCGACCCGGTCTTTCTCACCGTGGCGCGCGCCTCGATCGCGGCCGTCCTGGCGGGGCTGGTGCTGATCATGTTCCGCCAGCCGAAGCCGGAGCGCTCCGACCTCGGTTCTCTCATCGTCACCGCCTTCGGCGTGGTCATCGGCTTCCCGCTGCTCACCGCGCTGGCGCTCCAGCACATCACCGCCGCCCATTCGATCGTGTTCATCGGACTCCTGCCGCTCTCGACCGCGATCTTCGCGGTGCTGCGGGGCGGCGAGCGGCCGAAACCCGCCTTCTGGCTGTTCTCGGGGCTCGGCAGCGCCCTCGTGGTCGGCTTCGCCCTGGCGCAAGGCGTGACAGCTGCCCCCCTTGGCGATCTCCTGATGCTGGCGGCGATCATCGTGTGCGGCCTCGGCTATGCCGAAGGCGCGCGCCTGTCGCGCAAGCTCGGCGGCTGGCAGGTGATTTCCTGGGCGCTCGTCATTTCGCTGCCGGTCATGCTGGCGATCGCCGTTTATGCCTGGCCGCAAAGCTGGGGCGGCATCGGCCAGCCGGCCTGGATCGGGCTCGTCTATGTGTCGGTGTTCAGCATGCTGGTGGGCTTCGTATTCTGGTACCGGGGCCTGGCGCTCGGCGGCATCGCGGCGGTCGGCCAGCTTCAGCTGCTGCAGCCCTTCTTCGGACTCATGGTCTCGGCCCTGCTGCTGCGCGAGGCGGTGAGCGGGGCGATGATCGCGGTGACGATCGGCATCGTCGCCTGCGTGGCGGGCGCCAAGCGATTCGCCTGATTCTCACTTACGGGACACGGATTGGGGAACCGGAGGACGACCAATACGGCGTTCGAGAGGGGCGTTGGTCCGCATCACCGCCCTCCGGCCCGATTCGGATTTTGGACAATCCGAATGTGTGAAAGATGTGCAGGAACTAAACGCCGACGCAGCCGGCGAACGAGCAGGGCTCAACCGTCATCTGCGCCTTGGCCGGCCAGGCCTGGTTCTTGGTCAGCACCGTGATGTTGGTATTGAAACTGGCGCGGTTCTTCAGATAGGCGCGGTTGTCGCTGGCAAAGGCGCCGGCATTGAGGAGCAGGACAGCGAGGATGACGGAGGCAATGGTGGTTTTCATCTGGGGGCCCTCTCACAGGCACAAATCGGAGCGTTGCAACGACAGTGCCATGGGCCGCCGGAACCGACCCTGAATGGGCCGTTCATCTGGCGTTTATCTTCGTAAAAGGTGGCCAAACCCAAAAAAAGAAGGGCCCCGTTGGGGGGCCCGAGTTGAGCGGCTCTTCGAGGGGATCGGGGGGACAGAGTGAGCCGCTGGGGAGGAGAGGTTCCGGAAAGCAGAAACAAGATCTGCGAGAGGGGCGGGTGTTAGACCGTGCAACCGCTTCCCGGAATTGGTGAATTTCGCTTCAGCCGGAGGTCGGCCGGGGCCTGGCGGGCGCTTCGGCGCCAAGGGTTGGTAAAGGGGTCATTTCGTCCTCCGCTTGTGAGTCTCGATCTTGATGATGAGATTAAGGGACGGCGGCGTAATCGACCCTGAACACGGCGTTCATCTGCCGTTAAGGTTTCCGGACGTTGCGTCAACCCGTGACAGGGCCACTCACCCGATTGTCCGCACCCGCCGATGCAACCCAACAATGGGGCTGGCCCGTAATGGGGGACATGGCTATTGTGCTTACATTCATGCCTTTTGCTGTGGGGATCATGGACAGCGAACTCAGGCAATTGCTCGCCCAAGTGGCGCAAGGCGACCGTGCCGCCTTTGCACGGCTCTACGATTCCGCTTCCGGCCGTCTCTTCGGTGTCATTGGCCGCGTCCTGCCGCGCGCCGAACTGGCCGAGGACGCGCTCCAGGAAACCTTCGTGCGGATCTGGCAACGGGCCAAATCCTATGACGAGACGATCGCCAGCCCCATGGCCTGGATGGCGACGATCGCGCGCAACCAGGCGATCGACCTCAGACGCCGGTCGGCCGAGCGGCTCGCAGCCTCGTCGAGCGAGCTCGACGAGACGATGGCGGACGATTCGCCCGATCCCGAAGCGCTCGCCGATCAGGCGGGCGAGCTGCGCCGCCTGCGCGACTGCATGGAGGGCCTGCCGGGCGAGCGCCAGCAAATGGTGCTGCTCGCCTATCGCCAGGGTTTCACCCGCGAGGAACTGGCCGAACGCTTCAAGCGGCCGGTCACCACCGTCAAGACTTTGCTGAGGCGCAGCCTGATCGCGCTCAAGGAGTGTCTCGATGGCCCTCGATGAACCCCTTGAAGCGATGGCGGGCGAATATGTGCTGGGCACGCTTTCCGCGGCCGAGCGCGTCGAGGCGCAGACACTCCTGTCGCAGAACGGCGAGTTCGCCGCGGCGGTCGATCTGTGGGCCAGCCGGTTGACGCCTTTGCTTCTCGCCGCCCGCAGCATCGCGCCGCCGACGCATCTGCGCGAGCGGATCCTCGCCAGCATCGGCGCGACTTCGCCTTCCGGCAGTGTCGTCGATCTGGCGAAGCGGGTCTCGTTCTGGCGCGGCGTTTCGCTCGCGGCATCGGCGGTCGCCGCGGCGCTGGCGCTGTTCATCGTGTTCAAGCCGGCGCCGGAAGTGGCGCCCGGCAATTATGTCGCGGTGCTGCAGCCGGAAGGGCCGGGGCCGGCCTTCGTCGCCTCGATCGACATCAAGGACGGCACGATCAGCGTCAAGCGGCTCGGCAGCGAGGCGGAAGCCGGCAAGACCTACGAATTGTGGGCGGTCGGCGGCGGGCGCACGGCGCCGCAGTCGCTCGGCGTCATCGATGCGAGTCTGAAGATCCCGGCCGGCCAGCTCGGCAAGATCGATCCGGCGACATTGAACGAAACCGTCTTCGCCATCAGCCTCGAGCCGCAAGGCGGCTCGCCGACCGGCGCGCCGACCGGACCCGTCCTCTATACCGGCAAACTCGTCGCGACCGAATAAAGGCTGACGCCTAGGTCATCCGCCGCGTCATCAAGAGCGTTTAGTGTCTACATGGAGTTGGTCTAGGCTGCAGACTCATAAAACCTAAGCCACAGCCGGATGGCAGCGAGCTTGGC
>CAZICN010000186.1:2759-8344 GCA_964537655.1 uncultured Aestuariivirga sp. | reverse complement strand
CCCACCCGTCGCGCGTTCCGCGCGCCACCCTCCCCGCCTTCGGCGGTGGAGGGAGAAGTGCTCTAAAATCGATCGACGCGGAAGGCCGTGAGGTCGGTGTTGCCGGGGGCGCCGCTCAGCATCTCGCTCAGCAGGCGCCCGGTCGTCGGTCCCCAGGTCAGTCCCATATGGCTGTGGCCGAAACCGTACCAGACATTGCCGAGCTTGCGCGACGGGCCGATGACCGGCAGGCCGTCGGGCGTTCCGGGGCGGCGTCCCATCCAGCGCGACACATTCTCGTCGATGGCGCGCAATTTCGGCAGGCAGCGCTTGGCGACCGGCCACAGCGCGTCGGCGCGCTTCCAGTTCGGCTCCGCGTCGAGGCCGGCGAATTCGTCGGTGCCGGCGAGTCTCAAGCCCACATCCATGGGCGTGATCGCCATCGGCGTCGCGACATAGGAGAAGGAGCGCCCGAGCGTGATGCCGGGATCGGGAAGCACCAGATGATAGCCGCGCTCCGCCTCGAGCAGCACCTTGTCGCCGAAGCGCCGGGCGAAGAAGTTCGAATAGGCGCCGGCGCAGATCACCAGCCGGTCGAGCTTGCGCACGCCGCCCGCTTTCAGGGTGAGGCATTCCGCCCGCGATCCCGCGCGGCCGACATCGACCACATCGTCGAGGACGATCTCGCCGCCATTGCGGACGAAATGCTCGGCGATGCCGGCGACGACGCTCCTGGGATTGCGCACATAATACCAGCCGCCATGGAAGCTGCCGCAGGCGAAGTCCGGCGCGAGGTCGGGCTCGATCTCGACGATCTCGCCGGCCGACAGCTTCTTCATCTCATAACCGTGCTCGCGCTTGATGCGCCGGTTCGATTCCTCGGCCTGGTACTGCGCTTCCGTGTCGTAGAGACGCAACGAATCCTTCTTGACCAGGAGATCGCCGGCACCGGCCGCGCCGAGCAGCGTGTCGAAATCGCTGACGGCGCGAAGGCCGAGCGCGGCGCGCCCCGCGGTGATCCGGCGCACCCGGTCGGGCAGCGCGTTGCGGCCGGCGGCGAGGAACCAGGGCAGCGCTTTGGGCAGATAGGACCAGCGGATGGTGAGAGGGCCCAGGGGATCGAGCAGCCAGCCCGGGATCTTGAGCAGGATGCGCGGGTGGATGGTCGGCATGATCTCGGCGAAGGCGACGCCGCCGGCATTGCC
Organism: uncultured Aestuariivirga sp.; assembly: GCA_964537655.1. Classification (GTDB taxonomy): domain Bacteria; phylum Pseudomonadota; class Alphaproteobacteria; order Rhizobiales; family Aestuariivirgaceae; genus Taklimakanibacter. The sequence continues at coordinate 7,160 of CAZICN010000186.1, read as the reverse complement.
GAAGGAGCAGCCGTCGCCCGGCGCCACGCGGTCGATGACGGTGACCTTGTGCCCGGCCCGTTGCAGGAATGCCGCAGCCGAGATGCCGATGATGCCGGCGCCGATGACGGTGACGTGGGATGAGGACATGGAGAAGGTGTTCCGAAGGCAGGAGCCTGTCCTTCAATCCATTTTTGCTCCCGCCGTCAAGGCTTCCCTCATGCCATCATCCCAACACAGCTATGTCATCCCGGCGCAAGTGATGGCTTTACTCACCCGTCATCCCGGCGAAAGCCGGGACCCCCTGAATAGGATCAACCGGGCGGCGCTGCCCGCGGTTCACCAATTTAATGGGTCCCGGCTTTCGCCGGGATGACGGACTGGAGATGTCCATCACTTTCGCCGGGATGACGGATAATATCCGTCACTTTCGCCGGGATGACGGAAGAGGACGGGATGACGGACTGGAGAGAATGGCGAAACCCGAACAGCTTCCGCGTTCCCCAAATTCCGTCTAACGTCGCGAGCGACAATCAGTGGAGGCACGCATGGGGCGTTTGACGACGCACATACTGGATACCGCCCTGGGCCGCCCGGCCAAGGGACTGAAGATCGAGCTCTGGTCGCTCGATGGCGGGCCTTCGCTCCTCAAGACGGCAGTGAGCAACCAGGATGGCCGGCTCGACGCGCCGCTTCTCGACGGCGAGGGCCTGAAGGCCGGCCAGTATGAATTGCGCTTCCATGCCGGCGCCTATCTCAAGGCGACCGGCGCTGCGCTCTCCGATCCGCCCTTCCTCGATGTGATCCCCTTGCGCTTCGGCATCGCCAACACGTCCGAGCATTATCATGTGCCGCTGCTGCTCTCGCCCTATGGCTATTCGACCTATCGCGGCAGCTGAGCGGGCGTGATGCTGCGCCCCGATTCCCTGCTGCCGACCGGCTATCGGTACTTCGCCGCGGTGGCGGAGGCCGGATCGGTGCGCGCCGCCGCCCTGATGCTCAATGTCGCGGCCTCCGCCATCAGCCGCCAGGTCATCCTGCTCGAGCAGCAGTTCAACATCGCCCTGTTCGAACGGCGCGGCCGCGGCCTGAAGCTTTCGGCCGCCGGCGAGATCCTGCTCAACGGCCTGAAATCGGCGGTGCAGGGCCATGAAGCGACCCTCGATCATCTCGATGCCTTGCGCGGCCTGAAGCGCGGCCGCATCCGCATCGCCACCGTCGAAAGCATTTCGGTGTCGGCCTTGCCGGATCTCCTGGCGCGCTTCGCCGCCGATCACCCCGGCGTCGAAATCACCGTGACGGTTGCCGGCTCCGATGCCGTCACCGATCTCGTGCGCGGCCATGACGCCGATATCGGCTTCACCTTCAACCCGGCGACGCTCGAGGGGCTGGATGTCAGGCTGGCGAAGGACATGCCGCTCGGCGCCGTGATGCGCCGCGACCATCCGCTGGCGCGCGAGCGGAAGCTTCTGTTCGCGCATTGCCTCGCCTATCCCGTGGCCTGGCCGGCGCGCGGCCTGAGCCTCAGGGCCATCCTCGACAAGCTGCAGGCCTCGGCGAAGGTCACGCCGCCGCATGCCTTCGAATGCAATTCGCTGCGGCTGATGGCGGCACTCGCCCGGCGCGGGCGCTGCATCGCCTTCCAGACGCCGATCGGCATCGAGCAGGAGATCGCCGACGGCTCGCTGGTCTTCGTGCCGCTGGCCAACCGCCGCATCCCGCCCGACCGCCTCACCATCGTGCACCGGCCGGGAAGCGCGGCGGGCCTTGCCGCCAGCGTCTTCCTCGCTTTGGCGGTGAAGCATTTCTCGGGCGGGAAAATCGTGCGAAAATAGCGCACAGTCTGTAATGTTTATTGTCCTTTTTAGTACAAATGACGCGGTGCTACAGTGATCCGCAACAGCTGGAGCAGCCATGACGGCGAGGAACAGGGTCAGATTTCTTCGCCGCGGTGAAGTCGTTGAACTCACCGCCGTCGATCCCGCGCGCACGCTGCTCGACTATCTGCGTCTCGACGAGGTCTCGCGCGGCACCAAGGAAGGCTGCGGCGAGGGCGATTGCGGCGCCTGCACGGTCAGCCTCGGATCGCTGAAGGACGGCCGCCTCGTCTATGAGCCGGTCAATGCCTGCATCCTGCTTGTGGGCCAGGCCGACGGCAAGGAAGTCGTGACCGTCGACGATCTGGCGGCCGGCGGCGAATTGCACCCGATCCAGCAGGCGCTCGTCGACCGTCACGGCTCGCAATGCGGCTTCTGCACGCCGGGCTTCGTGATGAGCCTGTTCCCGCTCTACCAGTCGGACGCCCAGGCCGACCGCAAGGCGGTCGTCGATCAACTGGCCGGCAATCTCTGCCGCTGCACCGGCTATCGCCCGATCGTCGAGGCCGCACTCGCCGCCTGCACCGGCAAGCCGGACGATGCCTGGTCGCGGGCGCGGGAGGGGATCACCAGGGCTCTCGCCGGCCTGGACGACGGCAGCGATCTTTTCATCGGCAGCGATGCGGCCTTCTTCGCCGCCCCCGTGAGCGATGCGGCGCTGGCGCAACTGACGGAGAGGCATCCGGACGCGGTGTTCATCGCCGGCGCCACCGATGTCGGCCTGTGGGTCACCAAGCAGTTGCGCGAGATCAGGAAAGTCATCTTCCTCGGCCGGATGCGGTCGCTGCGCCGCATCTCCGACGAGGGGGACGCCGTCACGCTCGGCGCCGCGGTGACCTATGCCGAAGCGGAGCGCCCTCTCGCCCGCATCGATCCCGATCTCAGCGAGCTGCTGCGCCGCATCGGCTCGAGGCAAGTGCGCGCCACCGGAACCATTGGCGGCAATATCGCCAATGGCTCGCCGATCGGCGACATGCCGCCGGCCCTGATCGCGCTCGGCGCCGAACTCGAGCTGCGCCAGGGGACGACGACGCGGCGCATCGCGCTCGAGGATTTCTTCATCGCCTATGGCAGGCAGGATCGCGCGCCCGGCGAGATCGTGGCGAGCGTCAGCATCCCGAGACTCAAGGCGGATGAAACCTTCCGCTGCTACAAGATCACCAAGCGGTTCGACCAGGATATTTCATCGGTGCTGGGCGCCTTCAGGTTGACGCTCGCCGGCCGCCGCATCCGCGCCGCCCGCATCGCCTTCGGCGGCATGGCGGCGACGCCGAAACGCGCTTACGCGACCGAAGCCGCGGTCGCATCCCTGTCGCTCGACGATCCGGCGGGCTGGGCCGCCGCCGCCGACAAGCTCGGCGCCGATTTCCAGCCCATTGGCGATCACCGCGCCAGTGCCGCCTATCGTTCCGCGACGGCGCGGAACCTCCTGATCAAGGCGCTGACCGAGATCGCCGGCGCGGCGACGCACGCGACCCGCATCACCGGCCTCAGGGAGCTCGCCGATGCGGGCTAGGACGAAGAAGATCGCGACCGAGACGGTCGGCCTGGCGCTCGCCCATGACAGCGCCGGGCTCCATGTCCAGGGCAGCGCCATCTATATAGATGACATGCGCGAGCCCGAAGGCACGCTGCATGTGGCGCCGGGCTATGCGCCGGAAGGCGCCAAGGGCCGCATCGCCAGATGCGATCTCGATCAGGTCCGCAGCTTTCCGGGCGTCGTCGCCGTCCTCCTCGCGAAGGACATTCCGGGCGTCAATGACTGCAGCCCGGCCATGGGCGATGATCCCATCCTGGCCGATGGCGAGATCCTGTTTCACGGCCAGGTCGTCTTCGCCGTGGTGGCGCGGACCCGCGACGCGGCGCGGCGCGCGGCGCGGCTGGCGAGGGTCGAGATCGCCCGCGAGACGGCGGCGATCACGGTCGAGGACGCGATCGCGCAGGCGACGGCGGATGTCCTGCCGCCCTACGAGTTCCGGCGCGGCGATCCGGCGAAGGTGATCGCTGCCGCCAAATCGCGGATCGCCGACAGTTTCCATGTCGGCGGCCAGGAGCATTTCTACCTCGAAGGCCAGGTGGCGATGGCGGTGCCGGAAGAGGCGGGCGGCATGACCGTCCATTCCTCGACCCAGCATCCGAGCGAGGTGCAGCATTGCGTCGCCAAGATGCTGAAGGTCGCCGATGCCTTCGTCACCTGCGAGTGCCGGCGCATGGGCGGCGGCTTCGGCGGCAAGGAAAGCCAGGCGGCGCAGTGGGCGGCGCTGGCCGCACTCGGCGCCCATGTCACCGGGCGTCCGGTCAAATGCCGGCTCGACCGCGACGACGACATGATCATGACCGGCAAGCGCCACGACATGCGCATCGACTACACGGCCGCCCATGACCGGACCGGCCGGCTGACGGCGGTCGATGCCGATCTCCTGTCGCGCTGCGGCTATTCGGCCGATCTGTCGCTCGGCGTCAATGACCGGGCGATGTTCCACGCCGACAACGCCTATTATTATCCCGCCGTCAGCATCCGCTCGCGCCGCCTGCGCACCAACAC
>CAZICN010000186.1:0-2749 GCA_964537655.1 uncultured Aestuariivirga sp. | reverse complement strand
GCGTCGCCTCGAACACCGCCTTTCGCGGCTTCGGCGGCCCGCAGGGCATGATGCTGGCCGAGCGCATGATGGACCGGATCGCCCATGGCCAGGGCCTCGATCCGCTCGACGTGCGCAAGCGCAATTTCTATGCGCCGGGCCGCGACCGCACCCCCTATGGCATGAAGGTCGTCGACAACATCATTCACGAGGTCGTCGCCGAGCTCGAGAGGACGAGCGACTATCGCGCCAGGCGCAAGGCGATACGGGAGTTCAATGCGCGGAACCCCATCCTGCGCAAGGGCATCGCCCTGACGCCGGTCAAGTTCGGCATCTCCTTCACCCTCATCCACCTCAACCAGGCGGGCGCCCTCGTCCATCTCTATACCGACGGCTCGGTGCATCTGAACCATGGCGGCACCGAGATGGGGCAGGGGCTCTATATCAAGGTGGCGCAGGTCGTGGCCGAGGAGTTCGGCATCGACCCGTCGCGCGTCAAGATCACGGCGACGACGACCGGCAAGGTGCCGAACACCTCGCCGACCGCGGCCTCGTCGGGCTCCGATCTCAACGGCATGGCGGCCAAGGCGGCGGCGGGAGAAATTCGCAAGCGTCTCGTCGAGTTCGCGGTGCGCGCGTGGAAGGTGAAGCCGGGGCAGATCCGCTTCGAGAGGGGCCGCGTGATCATCGGCAATCAGAGCGTGTCGCTGAGCGAGCTTGCCAGGAAGGCGCACCAGGCGCGCGTGCAGCTGTCGTCGACGGGCTTCTATGCGACGCCCGGCATCACCTGGAACCGCGACAAGGCGAAGGGCAAGCCGTTCTTCTATTTCGCCTATGGCGCCTCCTGTTCGGAAGTGACGCTCGACACGCTCACCGGCGAAATGCGGGTCGACCGCGTCGATATCCTTCACGATGTCGGGCGCTCGCTCAACCCGGCCATCGATCTCGGCCAGATCGAAGGCGGCTTCGTCCAGGGCATGGGCTGGCTCACGACGGAGGAACTGGTCTTCGATGCCGAGGGCCGGCTGCGCACCCATGCGCCCTCGACCTACAAGATACCCTGCGCCTCCGACGTGCCGGAGGACTTCCGCGTCAATCTCTTCGCTTCCGCCGGCAATCCGGCGAACACCATCTACCGGTCGAAGGCGGTGGGCGAGCCGCCCCTGATGCTGGCGCTCTCGGTGTTCTCGGCGATCACCGACGCCATCGCCTCGCTCAAGCCCGGCACGATGCCGCCGCTCGAGGCGCCGGCGACGCCGGAGGCGATCATGAAGGCCGTGAAGGCGATGTCGTCATGAAGGTGTGGGCTCACATCGCGAAGGCGCTGGAAGCGGGCGAGCCCTGCGCCCTGGTGTCGGTCCTGAACGTGGAAGGCTCGGCACCGCGCGAGGCCGGCGCCAGGCTCGTCCTCACCGCGAAAGGGTTCAACGGCACCATTGGCGGCGGCGCGCTCGAATGGCGGGCGCTGGCCGAAGCCCAGAAGCGGATGAAGGGCGGCCGCTCGCTCACCCGCACCACGCATGCGCTGGGCCCCGAGCTCGGCCAATGCTGCGGCGGACGGGTGGAGCTGCTGACCGAGGTCTTCGACAAAACCGCACTCGCCGAGGCGCGCCTGCTGGCCGAGGCGGAAGCCGCGGGGCCCTTCACGACCGAAGGACGCCTCGATGCCGATCATGTCGCGCGCCGCATCGTCGCGGCGGCACCTTCCACCACTTTCCCTTCTCCCGTTGCGGAGCAATGGGAGAAGGTGCCCGACAGGGCGGATGAGGGCTCTTCTGCAACAGTTGCAGGTCTTCGGCAAAGAGCCCTCACCCGGCCTTCGGCCACCCTCTCCCATGCTTCGCACGGGAGAGGGGGAAAGCTGGAGGGGAGCCGCGCATTCGAAGCCGAAGACGGCGTCCTGATCGAATATTTCGGCGAGGCGCGGCGGGCGCTCTATCTCTTCGGCGCCGGCCATGTCGGGCGCGCGCTCGTCCTGGCGCTGGCGCCCTTGCCTTTCGCGATACGCTGGATCGATCCGCGGCCCGATGCCTTTCCATCCGCCATGCCGGGCAATGTCACGCCGGTGATGGCGGCAAATCCGCTCGGCGAGTTCGAGGCGGCGCAAGCCGGCACCTTCCTCCTCATCATGACCCACAGCCACGCCCTCGACCTGGCGATCACCGAGCAGGCCTTGCGCGACGAACGCTTCGCCTATGTCGGCCTCATCGGCAGCGCCAGCAAGCGGGCGCGGTTCCTCAGCCGGTTGCGCCAAGCGGGCATACAGGATGCCCGCTTCGCCGCCTTCAAATGTCCCATTGGCCTTGCCGGCATCACCTCGAAGGAGCCGGCGGTCATCGCCGCCGCCGCCGCGGCCGAACTCCTGCAGCAGGATGAGATGTTGAGAACCGGCCGGAATCTTCCCGCAACTGAACAAACCCCCTATAGAGTGGGCCAAAAAAGGGGTCAGGGTGGGTGACGGACACGGGCGGCAGGGACCATCTTCTCGAAGCGCTTCACATCGTGAAGATCTTTGGCACGCTGCGCGCCAATGACGATGTGTCGCTTTATGTGAAGCCGGGCGAGATCCACGCGCTTCTCGGCGAGAACGGCGCCGGCAAGTCGACACTCGTCAAGATCATCTATGGCGCGCTGCAGCCGACATCGGGGGAATTGCGCTGGCACGGCGAGCCCGTGACCATCACCTCGCCGGCCGCCGCCCGCAAGCTCGGCATCGGTATGGTGTTCCAGCATTTCTCGCTGTTCGAGGCGCTGACCGTCGCCGAGAACA
>CAZICN010000185.1:0-8387 GCA_964537655.1 uncultured Aestuariivirga sp. | reverse complement strand
CGAGGACGGCTATCTCTACATCATGGCGCGCACCGACGACATCATCAACACGGCGGGGCATCGCCTCTCCACGGGCAGCATGGAGGAAGTGCTGGCGGGTCATCCCAATGTCGCCGAATGCGCCGTCATCGGCATTGCCGATCAATTGAAGGGCCAGGTGCCGGTAGGCTTCGTCGTGCTCAAGGCCGGCGTCAAGCGGGCACCGGGCGAGATCGAGGCCGAATGCGTGAAACTGATCCGCGACGAGATCGGCCCGGTTGCGAGCTTCAAGACGGTGATGATCGTGGCGCGCCTGCCCAAGACCCGCTCGGGCAAGATACTGCGATCCACCATGCGCAAGATTGCCGATCGCGAGGACTGGAAAATGCCGGCGACCATCGATGACCCGGTGATCCTCGACGAGATCACCACGGCGTTGAAGACAAAGGGCATGGGCTGATCGTCATGACGCGGATCATCGAACGCAAGGATTGGGCCGAGCATCCCGACCACTAGCAGGGCGAAGTGCAATGCGGCGCCCATGGTGGCGGAAGAAGATGGAGCGCCGGCTCTGATTCCATCAGAGCGCGTGGCGCTCTAGCCGCGCATCCCGGCGAAGTGGAATCACTTCGCCGAAAAGGATTCGCGCCAAATCAATATCTTGGAGCAAATCCTTGTCGCCAAAGTCTTCAACTTTGGCGGGATTTGCTCTAAGGCCTGGTGCGAACGCCATAGAGGCGTTGGGCGGCTTCACGATCGCTGAGAGTCGGGCCTTGCTGCTTCTCGTCATAGCGAAAGCCCATCAGCGCGCCCGCCGCACCTGGATGATCGAGCCCGATAGCATGGCCGATCTCGTGCATCAGCGTGTAGCGCAGATCATAGACCTTGAGGTCGCCATCGAAGCCGATCTTCCATTTCTGCAGGGGATTGAAACAGATGAGCGCCTTGCGGATCGACCGGACGACGTTCGGCGCGGTCGGCTGCGGCTCGGCGTTCATATTGGCCGCGAGCGCCCTCTCGGCCGCCGGTGCCGGCGCTACGGGTCCGTTTTCGAGTTCGATGTTGGTGAAGGCCCGCCCCGACGGATTGCCTTGCGCGCCGATCACGATGTCGGCACGGTCCGCCTGGCTCGTCTCGACAAAAGTGAGGCCGGTGATCCGCGACCAGGCCGCAAAGGCAGCCAGCGCCTCGTCATGCGCCTGGGGGCCCGGAAGGCCGGTTTGCCGCGTCAATTCGCCGAACGGCATGAGCGTTGCGCAGTTGCGGGCGGTTGGCGACTTCACCGGCGCCGAGGCGAAGGCATAGGTTACCGTGGCGCCAATCCCCCATTCGGGTTCGCCCCATTTGACCCAGGACCCTTCGAGCACTAGGAACCGCTGATCGGCGGCGGCGCACAGGCCCGACGTCGTTGCCGCCAGAATCATGGCGGCGGCAGCGAACCTGCCCAGCATCATGCGGTTAGTCCCTCACTCACCCGTCTGTCGCTGTCCAACTTGGCGCGGGGCCGCTTGTTTCCGCTGCGGCAACACTTCCGGCGCGGCTTGTTTTTCCACCACTTCGCCTCGAAGTGCAATCCGGATTTTGCCGCCTCACGACTAAAGTGATAGGGGAACTCTTCAACCAGCACCAACCTGCCGGCATCCATGACGCTTTCGGCCATCCATAGAGCGCGCTGGGCGATCGCGCTGACCTTTCTCGTGCACGGATTCATCCTCGGCACCTGGGTTCCGCATATACCGCTGGCCAAGGACCGGCTTGATGTCGGCACTGGAATTTTCGGCGTGGCGCTTCTCGCCATCGCGGTGGGCGCCATCATCGCCATGCCGATCTCGGGCGCCATGATCAATCGCTTCGGCAGCGCGCGTGTCACCTCGGTGACCGGCGTTGTATTCTGCCTGGCCTTCATCCTGCCGCCACTGGCACCGAACCTCGCGGTCTTTCTTGTTGCGGCACTCATTTTCGGCGCGTCGATCGGCAGCATGGATGTCGCCATGAACGCGCATGGCATCGCCATCGAGAAGGCCCTGCGGCGGCCGACGATGTCGCTTCTCCATGGCGGCTTCAGCGTCGGCGCGATGGTGGGCTCGCTGCTGGGCGCCCTGCTGCTCAGGATGATGAGCGAGACCTCGCATATTCTCCTCGGCTCGGCGATCTGCCTCGCTCTCTTTCTTCCCTGCATCCGCTTCTACCTGCCTTCCGCGATCGACAAGGGCCTGTCGGGTGAAGGCTTCGTCTGGCCGACAAGGGCGACGATCGGGCTCGGCGCCTTGTGCTTTCTCGCCTTGATGGCGGAAGGCGCCATTGTCGACTGGTCCGGTCTCATGCTGCGCCAGCGTTTCCAGGTCGACGCAAGCACGGCGGCTCTGGGTTTTGCCGCCTTTGCCGCCGGCATGTCGCTATCGCGTTTCCTGGGAGATCAGCTCCGGGTCAGGTTCGGCGCGAGCAGGCTGGTGCGCTGGAGCGCCATTCTGATGGCGGCGGGCCTTGCCGTGGCCCTCACCATACCCTCGCCGGCGGTCGCCATCGTCGCGCTGGCGCTGGCGGGCATCGGCATCGGCAATGCGGCGCCCATCCTCTTCGCCGGCGGCGGAAGACTCGAGCCCGACGCCCCAGGCCGCGGCATCGCCGCGGTAACGACCCTCGGCTATGCGGGCTTCCTCGCCGGTCCGCCGCTGATCGGCTTTGCCGCCGAGCTGACCGGCCTGACCCTGGCGCTCGGGCTGATCGTCATCGCCTCGCTCATCATTGCGGCCTCGGCGCGCGCCGCTGGCGCCGCCGATACCTATTAGCTAGGATCGGCGCATCGGGAACCATGAGGGGCTGACGATGGCAACGCCGGATTTCACGGGCAAGACCGCGGTCATCACCGGCGCAGGCCGCGGCCTGGGTGCTGCTTTCGCCGTCATCCTCGCCGATCTCGGCGCCGAGGTCATCATGACCGGCCGCAACACCGAGCAAGTCACCACGGCGGCCGAAGCCATCGGCCTGCGCACCGGCAAGCGGCCCAGGACCATCGTCTTCGATCTCGCCGATCCGGGCCAGGTCACGCTCACCGCCAAGAAGATGCGCGATGAGATGTCCAAGATCGACATCCTTATCAACAATGGCGCGCAATGGCTGCCGGGCAGGATGGACGAGCATGACGCCTATGCGATCGTCAGCACCATTTCCTCCGGCGTCACCGGCACGCTCCTCTTCACCCGCGGCCTGATCAAGCCGCTCGAAGCCTCGGGCGCCGGCGATATCCTCAACATCATCTCGATCTCGGGCCTCCCCAATGTCCCCTTGCAGGGCGAATCGGTCGCCTTCCATGCCGCCAAGCATGGCCAGGCAGGCATGACCGAGGGACTCAAGCAGGAACTGAAGGGCAGGCCCATTCGGGTGAGCGCGCTCTATCCACCCAACCTCGTCGATATCTCGCCGCTCGATGCCGAAGCCTGGACCGCCCTGCGCGATCCCCAGTCGCTCGCCACCAATCGCGACATCGTCGAGGCCGGCCTCTTCGCGCTGACCCGCCCGCGCCACGTCACCATGGCGTCGATCGTCATCGATCCGGATCACGGCGGCACCTTCCCACAATAGCCGGCGGTCATGAAACTCAAGGACAGAATCGCCATCATAACGGGCGCGGCGCGCGGCATCGGCCGCGCCTGCGCCGAGCGCTTCATTGCCGAAGGTGCGAGCGTCGTCATCAGCGATATCGACGATGAACGCGGTCATGAGACGGCACGAGCACTGGGGCGCAATGCCCTTTATCTGCATTGCGATGTCGGCGATGCCGCCGAGGTCGACCGCCTGATCGGCGCCGTCATGGCAGAGCATGGCGCCATCGACATTCTCGTCAACAATGCCGGCATCACGGCGCCGGGCGACATCCTCGAAATCACCGAAGCAGAATTCGACCGCGTCATCAGGGTCAATCTCAAGGGCGCCTTCCTGGTCGGTCAGCGGATCGCGCGCCAGATGGTGCAGCAGGTGAGGGACGGCCGCAAAGCCGGCGCCATCGTCAACATGTCGTCGGTCAACGCCGTCTTCGCCATTGCGACGCAGGTGCCTTATTCGGCCTCCAAGGGCGGCATCAACCAGCTTACCAAGGTGATGGCGCTCGGCCTCGCCGAGCACGGCATCCGCGTCAACGCGATTGGCCCAGGCTCGATCATGACCGACATGCTGACGACGGTGAATGCCGACCCGCAGGCGCGGCATCGCCTCCTGTCACGCACCCCGCTCGGCCGGATCGGCGAAGCCGCCGAGATCGCCGCCATCGCGGCCTTCCTGGCTTCCGATGATGCGAGCTACATCACTGGCCAGACGATCTATGCCGATGGTGGAAGGCTGCCGCTCAATTATACGGTTCCTGTGAGATCATGATCCGCGCCGCTCGCGCCGATGATCTGCCGGCCATGACGCGGGTCCGCATTTCGGTCGTGGAGAATCACATGAGCGTCGCGCAGATGGCCGAGCGCGGCATCACGCCCGAGAGCACCATCGCCGGGATGGTGGCGGGCGATCTCGGCGCCTGGCTGGCCGAGGAAGACGGCAAGGTCGTCGCCTTCTCCATGGCCGACCGGCGCGACGCATCTATCTTCGCGCTCTTCACCCTGCCCTCCAAAGAGGGGCGCGGCCATGGTTCGGCACTGCTCGCCGCGGCGGAAGACTGGTTGGCATCGCAGGGCCATGGGCAGGCCTGGCTCAGCACCGCCGCGGGCTCGCGCGCCGCCGCGTTCTATGCCTTGAAAGGCTGGCGCGCGACCGATGAAGCGGACCCGGGCGACACCATCTTCCGGAAGATTCTCGCGTGACGCGCGGGACTCCTCTTCGGCCGCTCCAGTGAGGAACTGCCTGCGCTACGCGGCCTGCTCCATCTGCCGCTTGCGGAAGCCCGACGGCGTGTCGCCGAAATGTTTGCGGAAGCTGCGGTTGAAATAGGACATGTCGCTGAACCCCGCTTGCCGGGCGATGGCCGAGATCTTGAGGCGGCCCTTCTCGACATCGCCGAGGAGCGCTTCGACGAGCTTGAGCCGTCGCGCCAGCACATGCTCCGAGAACGTGCGGCCGCTCTCTTCGAGCAGGAAATGCACATAGCGCGGCGTGACGCCGAGCTTGCCCGCGACCGATGCGGCGCTCAGCCTGTTGTCGGCGACATTGCGCTCGATCTCGCGCAGCACGGCGGCATGGCGCGCCGCCCTGACGCCGCGCCGTTCGGCCAACTGCTGCATGTCGCCGTCGGCGCCGATCGCCATGCCGATCAGGTCGAGGAGATGCTCGCCGAATATCCGCGCCTGTTGCTCGTTGCCGACCGCATCGCCGCCCTGCAGTCCATCGAGATACTTGGTGATCAGCTTCACCGCCATGCCGGTATTGCTCAGCCTGACACCGGCGAACCTCTTGATATGCGGCGTCATCTTCGTCATGTCGGCGCGCGCCACCTTGAGCGCCCAGTAGCGCGTGTCGGCTTCCATTTGCAGGCCGCCGGCTTCGGCGCTGTCGCAGATGACGCCTTCACTGGGGCCTATGCGGATGGGATCCTCCGCCTGCGTGCATATCATGCCGCCTTCGAGGCAGATCACCGCGAAGACCGCATCGCCGCCATCGCTGACCAGTTCAGGCGTTCGCACAAAGCTCGCGACGCTGGTGGTGATATTGGCGACATCGACCATGCCGAGAAGGCAGCGCTTGATTGTGCCGGAGAACTGCGCATCCTTGTGTGCCGCCGCGTCGAGCGCCACCTGGCGCCTGATCAGTTCTTCATAAAAGACCGGAAAGCGATCGCCTTCCGGCAGCACATTGGTGCTGAATTCATGCCAGATAAGTTTGTTCATCCCGATGCCGCTTCGTTGCTGTTGACTTGAATCGACGCCGGTCCCGACAACCGGCATCCATGATCTCAGGCGAAGAAATCCATGCGCCTCAGTTCCAGGCAGGCATTCCAAAAATTTTCTTCTTCTTGCGGTTGTCGCGGACCACCATGTCGCGGTGGTCACGCACGTCCGGCTGAGTCCGGTGATCGCGGATTTCAGGCGTATCCGTGACCGTCACCCCGCCACCGCCGCCGCTGCCATTGCGTTGGTCGCGACCGACGGGCTCGTATTCAGGCTTCCTTGATTTCCCAGCGACTTGAAAGTGAACGCCTTGAACATTTTGTTACCTCCAGTGTTGCGCTTACAACATATAAGCAACAATCTGAACAAGAGCTAGCAAACCCGTTCATCCCCGGTTCATCCGAAGAAATCCCAATAATCATTGAGTTTTAGGCTGTGTGCACGGTGAAAGATGTCTTGTCGGGCAAAGAAATACCCTATGGACAACCTGAACTCAATTTCTACTATACAATAGAAATGTTGCATTTACAACATATGAAGGTATAAATAAAGAACCCTGACTTTCCTGTCAGGAAAGACCGCACCAACTTTCGGTGATGTCGTGGAGAAAAACGAAGCACACCCGCGGGATAGGCCGACGCATCAGCCGGATCACAATCGCTTCAGATTGGTCCGACCGGAGAAAAAATCTGATGGTTCTTAGAGCCGATCGGAACGGGTAAAATGGCTCAGAAGAGGCACTCCAGACGTGAGCGCCATCGCATGAAGCTTCGGCATCCGGAAATCAGTCGAGCTTGACCACTTGGCCGGTGATCGCCCCTTCGACACACTTCACATAGGCATAGCCCACGCGTTCGGAAGAGACCGGGACGTGGCCCGGGAAGAAACCGTCATACTTCTTGGCCGAAACCTCGAGCACGGTCGGGCTCACGACATTGATGCGGACACCGCGTTCGAGCTCGATCGCCGCACTCATCGCGAACGCATTGAGGGCTCCGTTCACCGCCGAGGCGTTGACCCCCTTGCGGATCGGATCACGGTCGAGGACGCCGCCGGTCAGCGTGAACGACCCCTTGTCATTGATCAGCAACTGGCCGATGAGCACGACATTGACCTGGCCCATCAGCTTGTCCTTGAGGCCCGTCATGAACTGATCATCGGTCATCGTGGCGAGCGGCCCGAAATGCGCGTGCCCGGTGCAGGTGACGACGGCGTCGAGCTTGCCCGCTTCCTTGTACATCTTGCCGATCGACTGGCGATCGAGCAGATCAACCTTGAGATCGCCGCTCGATCTTCCCGCGGTGATGATCTCATGCCGGCCCTTCAGCGCCTGGACGGCTGCCTGGCCGAGCGCACCGGCGGCTCCGATGATCAGTATACGCATTATTCGTTTTCCGAGGGCGCCTTCAGCCCTTTGAGCTTGGCGAAGACGGAGTCGGCGTCATACTCCTCCTCCACCACCTTCTTGGGTGCAGGCTCGGCTTCCGTCACTGGCGCCGCCGGCACGATGCTCGCCGCCGCCGGGATCAAGGTGCGCACTGGCTCGGCATCGGGCACTATGCCCCGGCCGGCCTTGCGCGCAGCCTTCTGCACGGCGAAATCGAGATCGATCTGCGAGCACAGGCCGAGCGACACAGGATCGACCGGCTTGATGTTGGGCGCGTTCCAGTGCGTGCGGTCGCGGATGGCGGCGATCGTCGTCTTGGTGGTGCCAACCAGTTTCATGATCTGCGAATCCGGCAGTTCCGGGTGGTAGCGCAGGAGCCAGGCGATCGCGTCGGGCCGGTCGCCGCGCTTCGACACCGGCGTATAACGCGGCCCCTTGGTTGCCTTCTGTACCGCGATATTGACCTTGGGCTCGAGCAGCTTGAGACGGTAATCCTGGTCCTTCTCGCCCTTCTCGATCTCCTCGCGGGTGAGCTGTCCGCCGGTCACCGGGTCGAGACCCTTGATGCCCTGCGCGACATCGCCATCCGCAATGCCTTTAACTTCGAGCTCATGCAGGCCGGCAAAATCGGCGATCTGGCGGAAGGTGAGCGCGGTGTTCTCGACGAGCCAGACGGCCGTGGCCTTGGGCATCAAAGGTGCGCGTGACATAGGTAAAAACTCCTTCAGAACCGATGGCTCTGTGATCTCGAAATCGAAAGGATTGACGGGATGGCGGTTATATAGTCGCGCCGCCCCTCAGGGCACAAGTACAATCTTGCCCACATGGGCGCTTGTTTCCATGAGGCGATGGGCCTGTGCGGCCTCGGCCAGGGGAAATGTCTTGAAGATTTGCGGCCTGATCCTGCCCTCGGCGAGCAGCGGCCAGACCTTTGCTTCGAGGACCCGGGCAATCTCGGCCTTCTCGGCGACGCTACGCGGCCTGAGCGTCGAACCGGTGAGGGTGAGGCGCTTCAGCATCACCGGCAGAAGATCGACCTCGACCTTGGAGCCCTTGAGGAAGGCGATATTGACGATCCGGCCACGCCCTTGAGCCTTCATGATCGGGATGGCCGCGCGGCTGGCGTGGAAGGTGGAGGACAGGATCACCGCGATCAGGGCGTCCCACTTCTCGGGCGGGAACTCATCGACCGGGGCCAC
>CAZICN010000184.1:0-8414 GCA_964537655.1 uncultured Aestuariivirga sp. | reverse complement strand
CATTGACGATGAAGTCGTCGCCCTTCTGGACAGCGGCGCATTTCATGCCGCGCACATCCGAGCCCGCTCCCGGCTCGGTCATGGCGAGACAGTCCGCCTTCTCGCCGCGCACCGCCGGGAAGAGGTATTTCTCACGCTGCTCGCCGGTGCAGGCCATCAGGATGTTGGAAGGCCGCGCCACGCAGTTCCAGTGGAGCGCGTAATTGGCCCGGCCGAGCTCGCGCTCATACATGACCCAGGTCTCGGTATCGAGCCCGGCGCCGCCGGCCTCGGCCGGCATATTGGCGGCATAGAGACCGGCTTCGATGGCCTTGGCTTTCAGCTCCTCATAGAGGTCCTTGCGCAATTCGCCGGTGCGCTCGACTTCCGCCTCATGCGGAAAGAGCTCGTTCTCGACGAAATCGCGCGTCGTCTTCACGATCATGCGCTGCTCTTCGGTGAGGGCGAAATCCATCAGCTTAGCTCCCGATATGGAAAGTTTCGGAATGACCGTCGACCGAGATCGCCTGTCCGGTCACCATCTTGGCGGCCGGCGAGGCGAGGAAGAGGCACATGTCGGCGATCTCTTCCGGCCTGACGAAACGCTTGATCGACTGGGACTGGACATAGTCCTTGCGCACGATATCGAGGCCGATCCCGCGGCTCTCGGCCTCATCGCGGATCACCCGTTCCATGCGCGGACCTTCGACGGAGCCGGGGCAGATGGCATTGGCCCTGACATCATAGGGGCCGAGCTCGACGGCGAGCGACTTGGTGAAGCCGATGACCGCCCATTTGGCGGCGGCATAGGGTGTCCGCAGGCCATAGCCGAAGAGGCCGGCGGTCGACGAGATATTGATGATGCTGCCCGAGCGCTGGTCCTTCATGACCGGGGCGGCGCGCCTGGCGCACAGGAACTGCGCGTCGAGGCAGACGCTCAGGGTTTCGCGCCAGTCATCGAGCTTCAGTTCCTCGACATAGCCGGTCGGACCCTTGATGCCGGCATTGTTGATCAGCACGTCGATGCCGTCGAGATCATCGAGCGCCTCGTCGAACCACTGGTCGACCGCTTCCTCATCGGTGACATCGACATGGGTGGCCGCGATCTGCGGGTACTTCTCCGTGGCTTCACCCAGCGCCTTTTCGTCGACGTCGCAGATATGGACCTTGGCGCCCGCGTCGGCGAAGGCCCTGGCGATGGCCCAGCCGATACCGGACCCGCCGGCGGTGATCATCACACGCTGAAACATGCGTCCCTCCCAGGATTTGTTAGCGTTTCGCTTTCCTTTTCGGCTTCTTCCTGGCGGCCGGCTTCTTCTTGTCCTTCCGGGGCACGCCCATCACGCGGCCGAGCTCGGCCGGGCTTTCGAGCCTCTTGTGCTCGGCCCAAACGGCCGACAGAGGCGCGAAGATATCGGCCCGCATCGGCGCCACCTGGCCGGTCTTCTGGTCGACATGGAGCTGCATGATCTCGTTGGTGGCGACGAGTTCGCCGGTCTTGCCGTGCAGCATGCGGTGAAAGAGATGCATGCGCTTTTCGTCCATGCCGACGAGCTGCGTCTCGATGGTGAAGGGCTCGCCCGCTTTCATCTCGCGATAGTAATTGAGATGCGTCTCGGCGGTGAAGAAGGTTAGCCCTGCGGCGCGATAGGCTTCGTCATCGCCGATATAGCGGAAGAAGGCATCGAGCCCGTCGCCGAAGGCCACCAGATAATAGGCGTCCTGCATGTGGTTGTTGTAGTCGACCCAGGAGGTCATGACGGTGCCGTGATGAAGGGCGAGGGGGCCTGAGATCCTGGCGCCCTTCTTCCAGCGCCTGAGGCCCTTGAGGCGGCGCTCTTCCTCGCGCGCCAGGACAAGACCGGCGCCGACCTTGTGCTGCTTGAAGAGATGCATCATGTCGACGAGGACGTCGTTGCGCTTGGCCTCGATCTCGGCGACGGTCAGCCCCGCGGATTGCGCCTCGCAGCCTTCGACGAGGCGTTTTTCCAGCGCATCGTTCCATTTGGGGAAGCGCAGGTCGGTCCACGGCAGTTCGAGCGTCGGGTCGAACTGCTTGATGAAGGCGCGCATGCCGCCAGGGCCGCCCGCCGCGTGATAGGTGAGGAAGGAGCCCATGAAGGCCCAGCGCATGCCGGCCGAATAGACGATCGAATCGTCGATATCGGCGGTCGAGCCGATGTCCTTGTCGAGAATATGCAGCGCCTCGCGCCACAGGGCCTCCTGCAGGCGGTCGCAGATATAGCCGTCGATCTCCTTCCTGAGGCGCAGCACATGCATGCCGATGGCCTCAAAGTACTTGCCGGCGCGATCCATCGCCTCGCTCGATGTCCGGGTGCCTGGAACCGTCTCGACGAGGGGGAGCAGATAGACCGGGTTGAAGGGGTGACCGATGATCACGCGCTCGGGGTGAGCGCATTCGGACTGAAGCCGGGTGGGCAGGAACCCCGAGGAGGACGAGGCGATGACGACATCGGATCTGGCGTGGGAATCGATCTCCCTGAACAGCCTGATCTTCAGCTCCTCGCGCTCGGGCGCTGCCTCATGGACGAAATCAACGCTGGAGGCCATCTCCTTGAGATCAGTGGTGAATGTCAGCTTGCCCTTCTTCACCTTGGGGGTGTTGAGGAGGCGGATCATGGAGGGCCAGGCGACGTCGATGGCGGCCTTCAGCTTGGCTTCGGCCTCGGGCGCCACGTCATAGGCGATGACGTCATAACCTCTGACGAGGAGGCGGGCCGCCCAGCCCGCGCCAATGAGGCCCGTTCCGGCAATCCCGACGGTCTTGATGGTCATGGGTTCGTTTCCTCTCTCCGATCTTTGCGATCTTTTCCCCCCGCAAGGGGGAGGGAAAGTGACTAGCGCTTCTTGAGCCTCAGGATGTCGCGCGCCTCATCGGGGCTTGCGACCTTCGACCCCAGGATCTCGATGACCTTGACGGCGCGCTCGGTGAGCGTGCCGTTGGAGGCATAGACCCCCTTGTCGAGGTAGAGATTGTCCTCGAGCCCGACGCGGACATGGCCGCCGAGGAGGATGGCCTGCGCCACCATCGGGAATTGATTGCGGCCGATGCCGAAGGCGGCCCAGACCGCGTTCTTCGGCAACTCGCCGACCTGATAGGCCATGGTCTGGGTATTGACCGGGGCGCCCCACGGAATGCCGAGGCAGAGCTGGAAGAGCGGCGGATCGTCGATCAGGCCTTCGGCCACGAGCTGCTTGGCGAACCATAGATTGCCCGAATCGAAGATCTCCATCTCGGGCTTGACGCCGTAGGACTGGATGAGCTTGGCCTGCTCGCGCAATTGCGCCGGCGTCTGCACCACGATGGTGTTGCCGTCGCCGAAATTGAGCGTGCCGCAATCGAGCGTGCAGATTTCGGGGCGCAGTTCCTTCACGTGGAGGAGGCGCTCGACCGGGCCGACGAGATCGGTGTTCGCCTCGTTGAACTGGCGCGGCGTCTCGCCGGGGCCGATCTCGACATCGCCACCCATGCCGGCGGTCAGGTTGATGATCACATTCTTGTTCCTGGCGCGGATGCGCTCGACGACCTCGGCATAGAGCTCCACGTTTCGCGCGCCCTTGCCGGTCTTCACATTGCGCACATGGCAGTGAACGACCGCGGCGCCGGCATCGGCCGCCTCGAGCGCCGCATTGGCGATCTGCTCAGGGGTTACCGGAATGGCCGGGTGCTTGCCGACCGTGTCGCCCGCGCCGGTCACGGCGCACGTGATGATGACTTTCGGATTCATGCTGTCCTCCCAGGAAATGCGTCGGCAGCAGACTAGGGGTGGATTCGCACATTAATTTGACTTTTTCCGACAGATGATTGATTTTTGCCGCTATGCCTCGCGATATCGCTTTTCTCCTCATTCCGCGATTTTCGATGATCGCCCTGTTTTCGGCGCTGGAGCCCTTGCGGGTCGCCAACCGGTTCGCCGGCGAGGTGTTCGCCTGGCGCTTCGTGTCGATGGATGGCGAGGCGGTGGTCGCCTCGAACGGCATTCCCGTCTCGGTGACCGCCAGCGTCGAGTCCATCGGCCGGCCCGACGCCGCCATGGTCTGTGCCTCCTATGACCATGAGGCCGGGATGACGCGCCCGGTGTTCAACGAGCTGCGGCGCCTGGCGCGCAACGGCACCTTGCTGGGTGCCGTCGATACCGGCGCATTTCTTCTCGCGGGAGCAGGGGTGCTCGACGGCCATCGCGCCACTTGCCACTGGGAGACCCTGCCCGCCTTCCGTGAAAGCTATCCCGACATCGACGTGGCGGAAGAGACCTATATTATCGATCGCGGCCGTATGACTGCCTCCGGGGGTGCGGCGGCGCTCGACATGATGCTCGACTGGCTGGGCGCCATCGAGAGCGAGGCCCTGGCGCAGAAGGTCGCCGACACGCTGGTCCATACGCGTCATGTCAATCACCCGGGTGAAGCCCGCATGCCGGCGGGATCGCGCTACCGGATCGATGATGCGCGCCTCGTCAGGGCGGTGCGGCTGATGGAAGAGCATGTCGAGGATACGCTTTCCCTGGGCGATGTGGCGAAGGCGGCAGAGGTGTCGGAAAGGCAGCTCGAGCGCCTGTTCCACAGGCACCTGCAATCAACCCCGGTCGGCTTCTACCGGCAAATGCGGCTCGACCGCGCCCACCGGCTTCTCGTCTATTCGCGTCTCAGCGTGCGCAACGTGGCGCTCGCCACCGGCTTCTCGACGCTCGCCGAGTTCTCGCGCGCCTTCAAGCAGAAATATGGCAAGCCACCCAGCCACGCGCGGCGCTGAACAGGAAATCCGATGAAACGTCTCTGGCAAAGGACCATGATCGCGCTCGCCCGCTCGAAGCGGGTGAAGGATTTCATGCAGCGCAATCCCGGCATGACGGCGCTGGCGCGCCGGTTCGTGGCGGGACCCGATGTGGCATCGGCGATCGCGACGGCGCATCGCCTGCTGGACGGCGCGGGCATCCGAACCTCGTTCTACTATCTCGGCGAATATGTCGATCGTCCGGAATTGGTGCGCGAGAATGTCGAGCAGAAACTCGCCATTGCGCGCGCGCTGGCCGACGACGAACTCGACGTCCATATCTCGGTCGATACGACCCAGATCGGCCTGCAGACCGATCCCGGTCAGGTCGCTCCGCATGCCCAGGCGATCGGTCGGGCGATCCTTGAGGCCGCGGGCGGCACGCCCGGCACCCATTGCCTCATGCTCGACATGGAGGACAGCTCGGTCGTCGACTTCACCCTCGGGCTCCATGATGACCTGCGCCGGCTCGAGCTGCCTGTCGCCATCACGCTGCAGGCCTATCTCAGGCGCAGCGAAGCCGATCTCAGGCGCCTCATCGCCAGTGGGGCGCGGGTTCGCCTCGTCAAGGGCGCCTTTGTCGGGCGAAGCGACGTTGCCTTCACGACCGAAGCGGAGATCAAGGCCAGCTACCGCCGTCTCGTCGCGCTGATGCTGGCTCCCGAGGCCAAGGCAAACGGCTTCTATCCGATCATCGCGACGCATGACGACAACATCCAGGCCGAGGCCGTGGCGCTCGCCCGCCGCCATGGCTGGCGGCAAGGCTCGTATGAATTCGAAATGCTGCTCGGGGTCAGGAGCGATGTCGCGGAAGGCCTCGCCCGGCAGGGCGAGCGGACCAGGCTCTATGTGCCTTATGGGCGCGACTGGTGGCCATACGCGGTGAGGCGCATCGGCGAAAGCCCGGCCAATGGCCTGTTGCTGGCGCGCGCGATGCTCAGCGCGAGGAAAGAGCCGCCTGCCACTCCTTGATCGCGTCGAGCGGCCAGATCAGCATGATGATGTTGAGGGTAAGGTTGTCGCGGATCATGTAGCCGGTGAACAGTTCGAAGGCCACCGCCAGCGCGACGGTGAGCCAAAGCGGGAAGCGCGCGGCCGCCAGGAAACCCACAGTCATGAACAGGATGTCGCTCACCGAATTGAGGACGCTGTCGCCATAGTAGTCGAGCGAGATGGTGGCCTCGCGATAGCGGTTGATGATGAAGTCGGTGTTCTCGAATATCTCCCAGGCGCCTTCGATCATGATGGCGAGGCAAAGCCTGAGGCCCATGGGCCAGCGCCGGCCGACAAGCCACAGGAGGCCGAAGAAAATGAAGCCGTGGATGACATGCGAGGGGGTGTACCAGTCGGCGATATGCTGGGAGTTCTCCGAGCTCATCACCATGCCGTGCCATAGTTTCACATAGCCGCATTTACAGATGGGCTCGCGGCCCATCGCGAGGAGGATGACGGCGATGGCGACGACGAGCGCCGCGGCGGCGAGCCAGTAGACGGTCTGGCGCCGTGAGTGCGAGGGGGCCGTCATGTCGGTCATTGCGGGCGGTCTTCCATGCGGGTTGATTCGAGGGCATCCGGAGCCTCGCCAGTAATACATCAATCCGCCATGGGGCAATGCCGGCGCAAACAGCTACGGCCGCGGTGTCGCGGCCGTAGGGTTCAGGAAGGGGGCCGAACTCTCAGCGCGAAGGCAGCACCATGAGCCCCGCCTGGCCCGGAGGATCGGGCTCAGGGTCGAAGCCCGTGGCTGCCGCCGGATTGCTGAATTTGACGCCCTTAACGACCCTGGACGTCACGATATCGTATTTGGGCACATGCTTCTGGGCGAGCTCGGGCGTCACGCCCGGATTGAGCTTCGGCGTTGCCTCTGCGCCGGGCCCGGCCATGGCCTGGCTCGTCAGGCCGAGAACGAGCAGGGCGGCTATCGTTGGTACCTTCATGAAGAGAGCTCCGGTGGTTGGTCGTTGTCGTTGTGTTGCCTCAACGACGCCGATCATGCCTTCCCCGTGCTGAATCCGGTTTGAAAGCCTCATTCATACGACATTCAATCTCATGTCCGGAACAAGGCAGCCTCGCCCTGATCTTCGGCTCAGGCGTCGGCCGCCGGCGCCTCGACCAGCATGCAGCCATTGATCTTCCAGGAGCCGTCGGGCTGGCGTTCCATCGCATAAAGCGCCGTCCAGGCCTTGCCATTGGCATCGACGATGGTGACGTGCTGGGTCGGTTGCCCACCCATCTCTGTGCCGATCTTGCCGAAGGCATAGGACTTGCGGCGATAGACCGGCGCATAGCCCTGCTTGACCATAGACATGAAGATCTCCGGGCTCGGAAACAGGCGCTGGATATTGGGGGTGGCGAAGGCATAGGCCGAGGCCCCGTCATCGGCGGCGAAAGCTTCGAGCTGGCCGGTGATGACACGCTGGAATTCCAGGGCCTCGGCATCGCTGACGGCTTGCGCCGACAGGGAATGGGCGGAGCCGAGAAGCGTCAGGACAGCGAGGGCGGCAAGGATCAGTCTGCGGGTCATATGCGTGCCTCCATGAGCGGTCTTACGCAGTGCTTGAGCCTCGGGTTGCAGCCGCAGCATCGCATGAAAACGGCGTCCAGACACGCGTTAGTACTTTGGTCCCAATTGGTTATCGCTTGACCCTGTCCCGGCAGCGCGCAAGGATGCGCGCGGCGAAGACATAAGAATCCCGCGGCTGAAACAGGCTGTCTGCCGGGCCCGCGCGATCTCTTGGGAGGAGGCGTTGATGTCTGCGATTTCCATGAAAGTGAACGGGAAAGCAGTGTGTGGAGCGGTCGAGCCGCGCACACTGCTGGTCGAATTCCTGCGCGACACCCTGGGGCTGACCGGTACCCATGTCGGCTGCGACACCAGCCAGTGCGGCGCCTGCGTCGTCCATGTGAACGGCAAGGCCATCAAGTCCTGCACGGCGCTCGCCGTCGCCTGCGACGGGGCCGATGTGACGACGGTCGAGGGCCTCGCCAGGAACGGCAAGCTCCATCCGATGCAGGAAGCCTTCCGCGAGCATCACGGGCTGCAATGCGGCTTCTGTACGCCCGGCATGCTGATGGCCGCCGTCGACCTGGTGAAACGCAAGGGCAAGAAGCTCGACGAGGCGACCATCCGCCACGAGCTCGAAGGCAATATCTGCCGCTGCACCGGCTACCACAACATCGTCAAGGCCATCCAGGCCGGCGCCGAGAACATGTAAGCGCGAGCGCGCTTCCCGCCAAAGTCGTTCGACTTTGGCGATCGGGAAACGCGCCCAAAAAGCTTAGGGAGGACACATCATGAGCGACACAGGAATTGGCGCCCGCGTCAAGCGCAAGGAAGATCACCGCTTCATCACCGGCAAGGGCCAGTATACCGACGACATCAACCTCAAGAACCAGACCTACGCCTATTTCGTGAGAAGCCCGTATGCGCATGCGGCGGTCAAATCGATCAAGGTGCCGAAATGGAAGCCCGAGGACGGCGTCGTCGCGGTGCTTACCGGCGAGCATGTCGCCGAGGACAAGATCGGCGGCCTCATCTGCGGCTGGATGATCCATTCCAAGGACGGCTCGCCGATGAAGGCCGGCCCGCATCCGATCCTGGCGCAGGGCAAGGTGCGTTATGTCGGCGACCATGTCTGCG
>CAZICN010000183.1:0-8433 GCA_964537655.1 uncultured Aestuariivirga sp. | reverse complement strand
AAGGCCTGAACGCGGCCCTTGTTCGGCTTGCCATCGGGGAGATTCTGCTCCTCGAAGACGACGCTCCAGCTCTTGGGCGCTTCCTTGAACACATTGGTGTTGTAGGCCAGCACATTGGCGCCCCATTGATAGGGCACGCCGTAATGCACGCCGTCGACGGTGTGCCAGGGGGCGTTCTGCAGGCGTTCATCCACCGACTTCCAGGAGGGAATCAGGTCGGTATTGATGGCTTGGACGCGCTTGCCGGAGATGAGGCGCAGCGAAGCATCGCCCGAGGCGGTGACGAGATCGAAGCCGCCCTCGTTCATCAGCGCAACCATTTCATCGGACGTGCCGGCGGTCTTCACGTTAACCTTGCAACCGGTGTTCTTCTCGAAATCGGTAACCCAGTCGTAGTTCTTGTCGGTCTCGCCGCGCTCGATATAGCCCGGCCAGGCAACGATATTGACCTGGCCTTCGCCGGGTCCGATTTCCTTCTTCATTTCAGCGACCGCGGCGCCGGACAATGCGGCAATCGCCAGCACGGAAACGAAAGCTCGCTTCATGGATTTCATGGTCATACCTCCCTGTGAGCCCTCTATGATTGGCACGCGCCCCGAATGGCTCTGTTCGGTGTCGGGCGCATTGGTTCCGCAACGCTAGCTTGTCTCTCAACCCAAGGGAAGTGGGTCCTGGGGATCGCCGGCTACGACTTAGGGAGGCCGGATTCGGCCGTAACCGAACCCGATAACCTTCCGACAATGTTGGATTGACCAAATTTTTGTTTGCATGATAAGCTTTTGCATAACAAGAACATAAAAGGGAGTGCGGGCAGGTGGTGAAGGGGAATGCCAGCGGCCAGCCGGCAGTCGTCGTCGAGGGGCTGCACAAGAGCTTTGGGGATCTCGAAGTCCTCAAGGGGGTGTCGCTGACGGCCCATGAGGGTGACGTTGTTTCGATGATCGGCGCCTCGGGATCGGGCAAGAGCACTTTCCTCAGATGCATCAACTTTCTCGAAATGCCGACTCAGGGCAGCATTCAGGTGACGGGTGAAGACATCAGCCTGAAGGCCGGGCATGACGGCAATCTGCATCCGACCGACCGGCGCCAGCTCGAGCGCATCCGCACCCGCGTCGGCATGGTGTTCCAGTCGTTCAATCTCTGGCCGCATCTCAACGTGCTGGAGAACGTCATCGAGGCGCCGGTGCATGTGCTGAAGGTGCCGAGGGCGGAAGCCGTCGAACGCGCCGAGGGACTTCTGCAGAAGGTCGGCCTATATGAAAAGCGCGCCCAGTATCCTGCCTTCCTGTCGGGCGGCCAGCAGCAGCGCGCGGCCATAGCGCGCGCCCTGGCGATGAATCCCAAGGTGATGCTGTTCGACGAACCGACTTCGGCGCTCGATCCCGAACTCGTCGGCGAGGTGCTGAAGGTCATCCGTGATCTGGCGCTCGAGGGGCGGACGATGATTCTCGTCACCCATGAGATGAAGTTCGCCCGCGATGTGTCGAGCCACGTGATCTATCTGCACAAGGGCCTGATCGAGGAAGAGGGGCCGCCGTCACAGGTCTTCGGGGGGCCGAAGAGCGAGCGGTGCAAGCAGTTTGTTTCGGGGATACACTAATCCTGTTTGCAAGTGTCTGGCGCCGTGCGTTAGTTTACGACAGGTTCCGAACCGAGGCATCGGGGCTTTCAATGAAAACCGGATCGAATGGTCCGAATCCAAGGGAGAGAACAATATGACGTTTAACCGCCGCCTGATGATGGCCGTCGCAGCCGTAGCCCTAAGCGGCTTCGCCGCCGAGGCCAGGGCCGAACTCAAATTCGGTGTCGCCGCCGAGCCCTATGCGCCCTTCACGTCGAAGGATGCATCGGGAACCTGGGTTGGCTGGGAAGTCGACCTCATGAATGCCGTTTGCGCGCAAATGAAAGAGAAGTGTGAGCTGGTGGAAGTCGCCTGGGACGGCATCATCCCGGCCCTGACGGCAAAACAGATCGACGTGATCTGGTCGTCGATGTCGATCACCAACGAACGCAAGCAGTCGATCGCATTCACGCGGATGTACTACAACACGCCGACCGTCATCATCGGCGCCAAGAACGGCGATACCGACATCACGCCCGAGCACCTCAAGGGCAAGACGATCGGCGTTCAGGTCACAACGATCCACCAGAAATATGTCGAGAAGTATTTCGGCGCGGGCTCGACGATCAAAACCTATCAGACGCAGGATGAAGCGAACAACGATCTCGCCGCCGGACGCGTCGATTATATCCAGGCCGATGGCAGCGCGCTCGAAGCCTACCTCAAGACGGACCAGGGTGCCGCTTGCTGCGAGATGAAAGGCGCTGTTCCCGAAGATGCGGAAATCCTCGGCGAGGGCGTGGGCGGTGGTCTGCGCAAGGAAGACACCGAGCTTAAGGCCAAGCTCGACGCGGCGATCGGTGAGCTGGCCAAGGCGGGCGAAATCAACAAGATCACCGAGAAATATCCCGAACTCGTCGGCAAGATGATCCTTCCGCAGTGATAGGTCGAGGCTGCTTCCGGTGAACCCGGAGGCAGCCGCCACTCTCGACGAGGTGCTGGTGTGCTGAACGCGAGATTCCTGATATCCGACCGCTTGCTCAGGCAGGATGGTGGCGATCGGATGCATACCAGAAACGTCGTATTTCCTGGTGTTTCTTCGGCCCGCGCGCTTGTTTCGAGGGGCTGCTCACGCAATCGAATTCGCAAACCGGGACACTAAATGGGTTGGATGGATCTCTTGGCGTGGAGTCCACCCGGTTGGGGACGCAACCTCTTCTACGGCGCTATCAGCACATTGCAGATTTCGTTCCTCGCTTACGGCCTCGGTCTCATGATCGGGTTGGCGGGCGCGCGCGGCAAGCTGTCGGGCGGCAAGTTCACCCGGCGCGCGTTCGAATGGTACACCACCATTGTCCGCTCAGTTCCCGAACTGCTCCTCATCGTCATCCTGTTTTATACCGGGACCCAGGGCCTCAACAACCTGCTGGTCGCTCTGGGTTACGGCCCGGTGCGCATCAATGGCTTCATCGCCGCCGTGGCCGTGCTTGGCGTCGTCCAGGGCGCGTATTCGACGGAGGTCCTGCGTGGGGCGATCAAGGCCATACCGGTCGGCCAGATCGAGGCCGCGAAAGCCTATGGCATGTCGCCCTTCCTGCTGTTCCGGCGTATCACGCTGCCCTCCATGCTGCCCTACGCCATTCCGGGCCTGTCCAATCTGTGGCTCAACGCCACGAAGGAATCGGCGCTGATCTCCGTCGTCGGCTATCTCGAGCTGACCAAGATCACCCAGCAGGCGGCGGGTGGAACGAAGTGGTATTTTACCTTCTACACCGCTGCCGCGGCGATCTATCTCGCGATCTCGCTGGTTTCACTGCAGGGCTTCGGCTTGCTCGACCGTTATGTGCGCCGCGGCCAGCCCAAGGTGAGGTGAGGCGAAGTCATGGACTTTACCGTACTCACCAAGTTCCTGCCGCTCATCCTGACCGGCCTCTGGTACACGATCCTGCTGCTCGCTATCTCATGCGCGTTCGGCATGATCCTCGCCATTCCGATCGGGCTGGTGCAGGTCACCGGCCCCCGGCCACTCGCCTGGCTTGCGAGCACCTTCTGCACGGTCATCCGCGGCACGCCGCTGCTCGTCCAGCTCTACATCCTTTATTACGGCCTGGGTTCGCTCTTCCCGCAGATACCCTGGATCCGCGAGAGCTTTATGTGGCCGGTGTTGAGGGATGGCTTCTACTACGCCGTCGTCGCTTTCACGCTGAGCTTCGCCGGCTATGAAGGCGCCATCATGAAAGGGGCTTTTGCCAGCGTACCGAAGGGCGAGCTCGAGGCGGCGCGCGCCTATGGCATGTCGCCGTTCACGGTTCTGCGCCGCATCTGGTTTCCGCGCGCCTTTCGCATCGTCCTGCCGACACTGGGCGGCGAGGTGATCCTGCAACTCAAGGCGACGCCGGTCGCGGCCCTCGTCACCGTGGTCGAACTCTATGGCGCCGCCAGCCAGATTTACCGCACCACCTATGATTTCTTCCCGCCGATGATCATGGTGGCCGTGATGTACTTTGCCCTCACCTTCCTTATCACCCGGGTCTTCAACTATCTCGAACGGCAGGTGCCGCAGCGATAGGAAGCCACTATTGCTGCATTATATCAAATGGTTGCCTCTACTACCTTGCCTGAAATATAGGTTGAGGTTGAGCGAAACACTTTCCGTCGGCGATGGATATGTTCTAGGAGTGCGCTTTCCTCGCAGCACAGGACCACGCCTTGACGAACTTGCCGGCCAATGACCGGGTGGCCACTTACGACCCGGCGCTCCGCGCCATCCGCCATGACCTTCACCGCCATCCCGAGCTCGCCTTCGAGGAGACGCGCACATCGGAGATCGTGGCGCGCGAGCTCGCGCGTTTCGGCTACCAGGTCTCCCGGAACCTCGCGGGCACCGGTGTCGTCGGCACGCTTCAGCAGGGGAGCGGGCGCAGGAGCATCGGCCTTCGCGCCGACATGGATGCCTTGCCGATTACCGAGACGACCGGCCTTGCCTATCAAAGCCAGGTTGCGGGCAAGATGCATGCCTGCGGCCATGATGGTCACACGACGATCCTCCTCGGGGCGGCGCGCTATCTGGCCGAGACGCGCAATTTCGACGGCACCGTGCATCTGATCTTCCAGCCGGCCGAAGAGAATATCGGTGGCGCCCAGCGCATGATCGAGGAGGGGCTGTTCAAGCGCTTCCCGTGCGATGCCGTCTTCGCCTTTCACAACTGGCCGGGCCTGCCGGTTGGTCAGTTCGCGGTGCGGCAGGGCACCATCATGGCGGCTGTCGACATGGCGACGGCCGTCATTTCGGGTCCGGGCGGTCATGGCGCGATACCACACAGGACAGTCGATCCGGTGGTCGCGGGCGCTGCCGTGGTGACGGCGCTGCAGACCATCGTGGCGCGCAACGTCGATCCGACCGAGGCCGCCGTCGTCACGGTCGGCGCCTTCAACGCCGGCACCGCCTGCAACATCATCCCGGAAAGCGCCACGCTCGAGCTCGGCATGCGCAGCTGTTCGGCGGCGGTGCGCCGGCAGCTCTCCGAACGGGTGCCGGCGATCATCAAGGGCGTCGCCGAGGCGCATGGCTGCGCTGCCTCGGTCGACTATCAGCTCGGCTACCCGGCGACCGTCAACACGCCGGAAGAGACGGCGTTCACCCGAGCTGTCGCCGCCGAGATCGGAGGGCCGCATCCGATCATCGATCTCGCCGCGCCAACCATGATCTCGGAGGATTTCGCCTATATGCTGGAGGCCGTGCCAGGGTGCTACTTCATGCTCGGCAACGGCACCGGCGCGCATGGCCGGATGCTGCACAGCCCGGACTATGATTTCAACGATGCGCTCCTGGTCACGGGAGCCGCCCTGTGGGGCCAGATGGTGGAGCGCTTCCTGCCGCGGCCATGACGGGGCGAGTTGCGAGCCCATCCAGAAAGCGTTAGAAGGCGGCGTTTTCAGCGGTCAGTCCCATGCCCCTAGAGACATTCCTGCTTTTCGCGCCGGCCTGCTTCGCCATCAACATGGCCTTCGGCCCCAACAACCTGCTGTCGCTCACCAATGCGGCGAGGAGCGGCATCGCCCCGGCGATCCTGGCCGCGGCCGGCCGCATCGTGTCCTTCGCCATCATGATCGCCATTGCGGGTGTGGGCCTTGGCGCAGTGCTGGCTGCGTCCGAGACGGTGTTCACCCTGGTCAAATGGGCGGGGGCGGCCTATCTCGTCTGGATCGGCATCAACCTGATGCGGGCCGGTGCGCCGATGCTCGGGGATGAGGCGGGTGGCGCGGCGCTGTCGCTGCGCAGGCTGACGCTGCAGGAATTGTGGGTGGCGGCCGGCAATCCCAAGGCGATCCTCGTCTTCACCGCCTTCTTCCCGCAATTCGTCGATCCCAGCGCCTATGCGCTGAGCTTCACCATCCTCGGACTGACTTTCCTGGTCTTCGAGGCGTTCGCCATCGTGGTCTATGCGCTGATCGGGGCAAAGCTCGGCCGCTATATCCGCAATGGCCGCACGCTGAAGTGGTTCAACCGGACGAGCGGCGCAATGATGATCGGCTTCGGCCTCGCCTTGATGTTCACGCGGCGGCCAACGGCTTAGAGCGCTTCCCGCCAAAGGCCTGCCCCGGACCCGATCCGGGGTTGCTCGACTTTGGCGATAAGGAAGCGCTCCAAGATATATGTTTACGAGCCTTTTTGCCCGTTTTGATCGAAACGGAATGATTCGATCAAAACGGGAAAGGCTCTAATGCTCATTTCTCGGCCGGCACGATTTTGCCGGAAACCTCCGACCCGGCATCGGGCGCCAGTTTCAGGTGCGAGACCAGCGAGAGCGCGCTGATGAAGGCCACCGCGAAGAAGGCATAGGCGAAATCCGTCACCGTCAGCGTGAGATCGCCCCTCAGATACTGCGCGAATTCGAGCACCGCGGCGGCGCACACGACGCCCATCGCCAGCGACAGCTGCTGCGCCACGCTGTAGAAGCTCGTCGCCTGTCCCATTCGGCGCGGCGCCACATCCGAATAGGCGAGCGCGTTGAGGGATGTGAACTGCAGCGAGCGGAAGAAGCCGCCGGCGAGCAGGACGGCGAGGATGAGGAGATGCGGCGTTTCCGGCGTGAACAGCCCCTGCACGCCCAGCATGACGGCGCTCACCACCGAATTGAACAACAGCACGCTGCGGAAGCCGAAGCGCTTGAGGATGCGCGCCGCCGAGAATTTCATCGCGAGCGCGCCGACAGCCGCCGCACAGGTGAGGCTGCCCGACTGGAACGGCGTCAGCTTGAAGCCGAGTTGCAGCATCAGGGGCAGCAGGAACGGAATGGCGCCAATGCCGATGCGGAACAGGCTGCCGCCGGTGACCGCGTTGCGGAAGGTCGCCACCTTCAGGAGGTTGAGATCGAGGATCGCATGGGCGCTGCGCCTGGCATGCAGCACATAGAGGGTGGTGAGCCCGAGACCGGCCGCGATCAGGAGCGGGGCGCCATAGGGCGGCAGCACGTCGCGGCCAAGGACCGTCGCGCCGAAGACCAGCGCCGAAAGCCCGAGGCCCGAGAGGAAGAATCCGGCGGCATCGAGCGGCGGCACGCCCTCCTCGCGGATGTCGGGCATATAGAGTGTCGCCAGCGCCATGCCGAGAAGGCCGACCGGCACGTTGATCCAGAAGATCCAGCGCCAGTGGAAATAGGTGGTGATGAAGCCGCCGATCGGCGGGCCGAGCACCGGCCCGGCCAGCGCCGGAATGGTGAGCAGCGCCAGCGCGCTCACCATCTCGCTCTTCGCCACGGTTCTCAGGATGATGAGGCGGCCGACCGGCACCATCATGGCGCCGCCCATGCCTTGCAGGGCGCGCGCCGCGATCAGCCCTTCGAGCGAGGTCGCCAGTCCGCAGGCGATCGAACCGAGGGTGAAGATGGCGATGGCGGCGCGGAACACATTGCGGGCACCGAAGCGGTCGGCGCTCCAGCCGCTCACCGGGATGAACACCGTCAGCGCCAGCAGATAGGTGGTGAAGGCGAGCTTGAGGGTGACGGGATCTTCGCCGAGATCGGCGGCGATCGCCGGCAGCGACGTCGCGATCACCGTCGCGTCGGTGTTCTCCATGAATAGCGCCGAGGCGACGACGAGCGGGATGATGCGCGGGAAGGAGGCCATGGGGGTTTCCTCGATACCATGGGCCGCAAAAGCCAGGCACGCATTTATCCGTGGCCGGCCATGTCCGCGCGCCGCGCCGGCGTCGGATGATTCACAATATCGAACTGATATCGTTGTGCTTTTTATTCCCTTCGCGAGCGGAACTTTTGGCTGGCCCCGGGCGTTGCCCGGTATCGTCCATCTGATGGGAGACGAGAATGGATACCAACCCCAAGTATGGTCAGAAGACGGATCCGAAGGTCGATCCCAATCTGCAGTACAATACCGAAATCCGCTCCGGGGGCTTGAGCAGCACCGGATGGATCATTGGCGGCCTGGTGGTTCTGGCTCTGATTGCGGCCTTCTTCATGTGGGGCGGCAACGGAACGCCTCCGCAGCCGACAGGCACCACGACGGAACAACCGGCGACCCCGGCTCCTGAGCAACCGGCAACGCCGACAGAGCCGCAGGGCAGCAGCGAGCAGCCCGCGACCCCGACACCCGAGCAGCCGGCCACCCCTGCCCCGCAGGGCGGCACGACCGGTCAGAGCACGAATCCGTAAGCGACCCGTCTGGCTGACCGACACGTATTACGCATAGGAACTCCGCCGCCGGAAGGTGGCGGAGTTTTTTTGTCGCTGGGACCGCATCCAGAAACTCCCCCTCGCCCGTGCGCGGCTTTAAAGAAGAAGTACTGGAGATAAGGGTTCACTGATAAAAAAATCCATGCGCGCCTGCCCCGACGTCCCCGCTTCCCTCTTTAT
>CAZICN010000182.1:0-8496 GCA_964537655.1 uncultured Aestuariivirga sp. | reverse complement strand
GTAGACGAAGCTGTTCGCGCTCTCTAGGAGGTCTAGAGCATCGGACCGAAAAGTGCGCAGCGATTTTCGGATAATCCGATGCGCAAATCAAAGAGATAGAGCGCCGAGGCGATTCCAATAGAACGCCCGGCGCTCTAGCGAATTATATCATATCCGAGCGAGACGGCGTCGCGTTCCATCTGCGGGATGTCGTCATAGTCGTCGATTGACAGATTTGTCGTGCCGGTGATCAGCAACGCTTCGCGACAGGCTGCCAGTTCCGGATCGGTGCAGGCGGCAGCGAGGCCGCGCTGCATCCGCTGCACGCGATCCACGCCGGCCGAGGGGCCGGTCACATAGGGCAGGCCCGGCGCGCTGCGTGTGTGGCAGAGCACTTTGGTCCCGCAAAGAGCCTGTCGGCGGTATCGCGCGAGCAAGGCATAAGTGACGCAATCCACTGCCGCAACATCGGCGTCTCCCGCGCAAATCATCGCAATGCTGTTCAAGTGGCTGCCGCTCACTTCGACATTTCCGAAGAATGGCTTTTCGCGGGCGACAGGCGCCATCAGGGCCCGCAACGCATTATAGCCCGAATGGGAGTTGGCGCTGCTGACGGCGCAGCGTTTTCCGCGCAGGTCCGCCGGCCGGCGAGCCTGCGAATCCGAGTGCACCAGAACGGTGCTGCAATAGCTCGATCCCGAACAGCCCGCCGCGGCATAGGAGGGTGTCGCGACGAGCGTGACTTTGCCCTGGAGCTCTTGGGTCAAGGGATATCCGCAGGTTTGACTGAACAAAAGCCCCGGATGGATCCACGCATCGCGATAATTTCCCGAGCGATGCAGGCCGGCCGGCACATCCTTGATGCCCTCTCGCCTGAACGCTTTCGCCAGACCCAGCCACCATTCATCCGTGGCTTCCTGTAGCTCCGGCAGATCATACATGGGAAGGCTGGCAATGGTCATCTTGCGGGAACCTGCGCAGGGCTTTCGGTTGCGGGGCGTCGCTCTGACGCGGGCGCTTCGTCTTCCTTCAATTGCTCGCCACGCGAAGCCTGACGGTAGCCGAGGATCAGCAGGGTGACTGCGGCAAGTGCGAGCCATGGCAGCAGGAGCATGTTCAGCATTTGCCATCCGAATGCCTGCAGCAGCGCGCCGGCGCTGAACGAGCACGCCAGGCCGACCACGAATATGGTCATGTCGTTGGTCGCCTGGGCGCGACCCTGCTCCGCCACGGTATAGGTCGTCGTCAGCAGGTTGGTGCCGCCGACATAGAGAAAATTCCAGCCGACGCCCAGCAGGATGAGACTGCCGGCAAACGAGCCAAATCCAACGCCGGTCAAGGTCATGAGCACATGGCCGGCGAGCAGCGCCACCCCGGCGAGCATGATCCGCAGCACGCCGAAGCGGGCGATCAGCGTGCCGGTGAAGAAGGACGGCAGGAACATGCCGAGCACATGAAGCTGGATGACGGTTGCGGCTGCGGCGAGATCATGATGATGCTGGGCCATCGCGATGGGCGTCGCGGTCATCGCCAGGATCATCACGCCATAGCCCGTGGCGGCGCCGAACAGGGCGGCGAGATATGCCGGCTGGAGCACGATTGTGCGCCATGGTCTGCCAAGAGCGGGATCGCCCTGGATCGCCCGGGGCTTCGGAATCCGCAAGGCGAGGAGAATGCCGGCGCTGAGGGCGCAGACCAGCGCGAGCAGCAGGAAGGAGCCGACATAAAGCGGCTGCAGCAACGGACCGCCCAGGCGCCCAAGAAAAGGTCCGGCGAGCGCCGCGACGATGCCGCCACCCAGAACCAGCGATATTGCCCGCGGTCGGAAAGCCGCATCGGCGACCTCGCTGGCCGCGAACCGATAGAATTGGGCGAACGCCTGGTGGGCGCCGATCAGGAATGTGCCGCAGGCGAGAACGAGAAGGAGTCCGAGATAGACACCTGCGGCCGCGACCAACCCGCCTGCGACTCCAAGCAGCGCGCCGAGAATGAAGCCTGCTCTTCGGCCAACCCGGGCCATCCATATCGACGCGGGGAATGTCGTGACTGCGGTTCCAAGAAACATGGCGGCAATCGGCATGGTGGCCAGTTCCGGTCGCGAGGCTATCTGGCCGCCGGCGAGGCCGCCGACCGTCATGACCAGGACTGAGGCCGTCTGAAACAGCGCCTGGGCCGTCGCAAGAAGAAGCACCTGCTGGTGCATGGGCCGGCCGATCATTTCGCTCCTCTCGCGGGTCGTGAAAACATTCAATTTCTTGATTGAATGTTTAAGGAATGCTAGGTCCTTGTCAATGACCACCATCAAGAATCAGCTTTTTGAGCATTTGGCGGAACTGGCTCGCGTTCTTGGCCATGCGCATCGCTTGGAATTGCTCGAGCATGCATCGCAGGGCGAACGGTCGGTCGAACGTTTGGCCGAGCTGGCCGGCTTGTCGGTCGCCAATGCCTCGCAGCATTTGCAGAATCTGAAGAGAGCCGGATTCGTTCAGTCCCGGCGGGACGGCAAGCATGTGCTCTATCGTCTGGGCGAAGGCCCGGTCCTGGAGTTGCTGTCGGCGCTGCGTGCCTATGCCGAGCAGAGCCGGGCGGAAGTCCGTCAGATCATGGCTGACTATTTCGACAAGCTCGACAAGTTGGAGCCGGTTACGCGCGCCGAGCTGGTCCAGCGCCTGGAAGACGAAAGTGTGACCTTGCTCGACGTCCGCCCGAAAGAAGAGTTTGCGCTTGGCCACTTGCCGGGCGCGTTGAATGTGCCGCTGGCCGAGTTGAAGAGAAAGTTGTCGGAACTTCCGAAGCGCCAGGAGATCATTGCCTACTGCAGAGGGCCTTACTGCGTTCTCTCGTTCGAGGCCATTGCATTGCTGCGCGCCAAGGGCTTCAAGGTCCGCAGGCTGGAGGACGGATTCCCCGAATGGAAAGCCGCGGGCCTGCGGGTGGAGGTCGCGGCTTGAGCCGTCCATGTCGAGTGCCGCCGACGGCGGGGCCATGCGCCTTGTGTGACGATCTCGCGCGGGCGCGACGCGACGCCGGATCCGTCTGATCATGGCGGGGGCGGCCGCACGAACCCCGGTCGTCGCTCTCGGGCTGCGCGAGAACTGGAAGCAGTTCGCCCTACTCGTAGTCATCAATGCCTTTGTCGGCGGCATGGTGGGGATCGAAAGAACCGTCGTTCCCCTTATCGGCTCCGAGGAATTCGGCATTGCTTCGACGACGCTCGTCGTTTCGTTCATCGTCAGCTTCGGCGTCATCAAGGCATTCGCCAATCTCGTCTCGGGCCAACTCGCCGACAAATGGGGCCGCAAGCACGTCTTGATCCTCGGCTGGGTGTTCGGCCTCCCGGTCCCCTTCATGATCGCCTGGGCGCCCGGTTGGGAATGGATCATTGCCGCCAATGCCTTGCTCGGCATCAATCAGGGTCTGGCCTGGTCGATGACGGTCATCATGAAGGTCGATCTTGTGGGGCCCAGGTCGCGCGGCCTCGCTGTGGGCCTCAATGAGTTTGCTGGCTACCTTGCTGTCGGCGTGACGGCATTTCTCACCGGCTATCTGGCCTCGCAATACGGCTTGCGTCCCGTGCCGATCTACCTGGGCATAGCCTATGCCGTCCTCGGCACCGTTTTGTCCGTTCTACTGGTGCGCGACACGCGCGAGCATGTCCGCCTTGAGGCCGCGAAGCATGCGCGGCCTGAAGCCGCGCTCGGCTTTCGCGAGGTATTCACGCTCACGAGCTTTCGTGACCGCAACCTGTTCGCCGCATCCCAGGCGGGGCTCGTCAACAATCTCAATGACGGCATGAGTTGGGGCATCTTCCCGTTGTTCTATGCTTCCTTCGGCCTGGGTGTGGAGCGCATCGGCATTCTGAAGGCGATCTATCCCGCAGCGTGGGGCATCTTGCAGGTGGCGACCGGTCCGCTGAGCGATCGCTGGGGCCGCAAGGGGTTGATCGTCGCCGGCATGTGGGTCCAGGCGCTGGGTCTCTTCATGACCGCCGCCACGAGCGATTTCGGCTGGTGGCTCGCAGCCAGCCTGCTGCTCGGCCTCGGCACGGCGATGGTCTATCCAAGCCTGATTGCCGCCGTCTCCGATGCGTCCCACCCGACCTGGCGCGCCCGCTCGCTCAGCGTCTATCGCTTCTGGCGGGATCTTGGTTATGCCATTGGCGCGCTCTCGGCCGGCCTCATCGCCGACAGGTTTGGATTGGCCTGGGCGATCACGTCGGTGGCGGCATTGACTTTCCTGTCGGGCGTGATTGTCGCCCTGGCGATGCGCGAGCGGTGATTGTCGCGCCTTGCAGCAGCCATCCGGTGCGGGGCTTCGTGCGGGTCAGGGCTCTTTACCTCCGATACCTGCGAAAGTGATCCGTCCTCGCCTGAAGGTCCTGGGGTCCATTCCCGAATCGATCTGGTCGTCGCATTTCGCATGGTTGCGACCAATGAGGGTGTTGTCAGCTGACCGAGTCTCACGATTCAAGATCGCCCAGATATTGATCGACATGTGCCCGCCATAGAGCTGGCTTGAAGATCAGGGCGTGGCCCATGGGGGCGGCAATGAATTTACCTCGTCCTCCGGCCGACAGGAATCTTTCGAAATTGCCTCGACAGTGTCCTATTTGATAATACTGGTCATGGCTTCCGTGCAGCCAAAGCGTCGAAATGCCGGCAGTTGCGCCGCGTTCGAAGATGCTCGGATTGACAACTTCATGGCAGGGGCAAGCTCTGCCGAGCCAGCCGCCGTTGAAATTGATGGCGCCTCGGAAGGTATTTGGCCGCATGCCCGCATAGGCTATCGACAAGATGCCGCCGCGTGAAACTCCTCCGATGGCAAGTCTTTCGTGGACCACATCGGAACGGCCGCGCAAATGGCGTATGACGGCGTCGACATCCTCTACGGCCCGCTCGAAACCCGACATTGCAATTTCCATATCGCAGGAATAGCCCGAGCCGTCTGGAGCAAGCCCTTCCGAATAGCTCCCGCCTGATTTCCCCCTCCCTCGACGTTGTGGAAACAGGACCATCCATCCCCGCTCGAGGAAGTAGTTTCCGATGACGACCGGAGACACAGTCCGGGAATAGAGGGACCTGTTGCGGCCTCGTCCGGTCGAGCCATGATTGAAGACGACGGTCGGGTGCGGCCCTTTACTTCGGGGCCTGGCCATGACGATCTCGAGTCGGACATCGGCCTCACCGGACGGTATGAAGAATTTTTCAAACTTCATTGAGGCTCGCGCTCGATTAC
Source organism: uncultured Aestuariivirga sp. (assembly GCA_964537655.1). Lineage (GTDB taxonomy): Bacteria > Pseudomonadota > Alphaproteobacteria > Rhizobiales > Aestuariivirgaceae > Taklimakanibacter. The sequence goes on along the minus strand of CAZICN010000182.1, from coordinate 3,282 downwards.
CTTCGCCGGAAGCTGAGTTACCATATTGCTCGAACGTCCGACATGAGGTCGGAAGCTGAACATTGCGAACAATATCGCACGCGAGTTGAGATAGCCAAAGCCGAGGGAGCCGACTTCCGGGGCATATGACGAAGTTCTCGCTTGTCTGGCGGCGGCGCTGTGGAACCTGGCCAGCATGATACCGCGCGCTGCCATGCAGCGCTTTATGACGCTTAAACGTGAGAAAATGGCTGAGTATCCCGGCAACGACCCCGACAAATGGCGATTCTATCTTCTCCGCCTGATGCCGATTGGCGATCCCGCTAGCCTGGAAAAACTGTTCGAGGGATTCCGGAATGCGGGTCTTCCGGTGGGAAAGGAGCGCCAGACAGCTTGAATTGCAATGTGGTTCCGAAACTGAGCCGCGCACCATACAAAGGGGCTGCAAGCTGTTTGCGAGAGAGGCTTGGGGCGACGGTCCGATGTTCATAACATTCAGAAAATGGTCTGGGCGTACTTGCGCGTTGTTCCGCCGGTCGCATGAAAGGGATACAGTTGTCGCAAAGCAGAAGGGGGATGGTGAATGGCCACCTATTTGATTGCCGGAGCAACCGGCGGGATAGGCGATGCCATCTGCCGGAAGCTGGCCCCAAACCACAGCCTGGTTCTCGTCGCGCGCGATCAGTCTAAGCTCGATGCCTTGGCCGCCACGCTCGGCGGAAGGCACCACGCATGGTCAGCGGACATGGGGCGGGATGAGTCCATATCGGCCTTGGCGGCGCGGATGGAAAGCGAGCAGCTTGTCCTGGATGGTCTGGTGCTGATGCCGCCGCAGCCCCACGCGGACGCTGACCCGATGCCTTCGCCGGCCGTATGGCGTGAGTTGTTTCAGCTGAGCTTTATCGGCCCATTGTCGCTATTGAAGGCTGCTGTGGCGCGCATGAGACCGGAACCTGCCCAGGGCCGTCGCGCCAAGATTGTGATTATCTCCGGCATCTCGTCGGCGCAGGTGCTGAGCCACTACGCGACAGCGAACGTCATCAGAACGGCATGGGTCGGCGAGGCCAAGACCCTCGCATTCGCCTTCGGCAGCCGGGGCATCCACGTGAATACCCTTTCCCTGGGCGGTACGCTCTCGCCGTGGTATCGCGACAAGATTGGAGAACGGGCGCAGAAGTCCGGCACTTCCTTCGAAGCGCAGCTCGTCATCGAGACAGACAATGTCCCGCTCAAGAAGTATGGCGAGCCGTCTGAGGTGGCGGCGGTTGTCGAGGCTCTTCTGTCCAGCCTGTCAGATCACATGACGGGCCTAAACATTCTCCACGACGGCGGCTTTACGCGCGCTTATTGAGGGGGCCCTGCCGCTGTCCCGGTCGGCCAGCTCGATTCGCAAGGCTTCGTCTGCCTCTTGAACCAGACGCTGCGGTGCCGCTTGTCCACCAGGGGACACATTTGCCCTCGGGCTATTTCCCAATTCACTCGGGCGTAGTCCCTGCGGCGATAGGCGGTAATTTTCGGGGTTGTTGTAGTGAGAATGGTACCCAACGGCCTCACTTCGTCGTGTCCTCTCCAGGAAATTGTGACAACGGCAGTTGACCTCAATTATTATGTCGACTATTCTCGACATATGGAATCAGATCAGGCCATTCTTGCCTTGGCGGCACTCGCCCAGCCCACACGTCTCGATGTGTTTCGGCTGCTGATGGAGCACGAGCCTGACGGGTTGCCGGCCGGTGAGGTCGCGCAGCAGATGGGCGTGCCGCACAACACGATGTCGACGCATCTGGCGATCCTGACGCGCGCCGGACTCATCGAGGCCGAGCGCCGGAGCCGGTCGATCATCTATCGGGCAAAGCTGGGCGCCGTCCGCGCGCTCGCCGGCTTCCTCGTCAAGGATTGCTGTGGTGGTCGGCCGGAGATCTGCGCGCCGCTGATCGCCGACCTTTCCCCATGCTGCCAACCACAAAAGATCGTCGCCAAGGAGGCCGCCCATGACTGACCGCATCTACAATGTCCTGTTTCTCTGCACCGGGAATACGGCCCGATCGATCATGGCCGAAAGCATCCTCGTGAAGGACGGCGCAGGCCGCTTCCGTGCTTTCTCGGCCGGCAGCCAGCCGAAGGGCACCGTCAACCCGTTGGCGCTGAAGGTGTTGGCGAGCTTCGACTATACCGCCGATGGCTTCCGCTCGAAGAGCTGGGAGGAGTTCGCCAGGCCCGACGCGCCCATCATGGATTTCGTGTTCACCGTTTGCGACAACGCCGCCGGCGAGGCATGCCCGGTGTGGCCGGGACAACCGATGACGGCGCACTGGGGCATCGAAGACCCAGCCGCGGTCCAAGGTCCTGACATCGAGAAAGAAAAGGCATTCGTTTCGGCGTTCCGCTATCTGCGCAATCGCATCTCGGTCTTTACGGCGCTGCCGATGGACAGTCTCGACAAGGCGGCTCTTGGCACGAAGCTGCGCGAGATCGGCCGCATCGATGGGGCCGCATCTCCTCGTCCGAGCGCAGCGTGAGACCCGCCATGGATGTCATCATCTACCACAATCCCGACTGTGGCACCTCGCGCAACACATTGGCGATGATCCGCAATGCCGGCGTCGAGCCGCATGTCATCGAATATCTGAGGACGCCACCCAGCCCTGCGATGCTTGAGCAGCTTATCGCGCGCATGGGCATAACGGTCCGCTCTCTGCTGCGCGAGAAAGGCACGCCCTATGCCGAGTTGGGTCTCGGCGATCCAAGCCTGACGGACGAACAGCTTCTCGACGCCATGCTGGCGCAGCCGATCCTGATCAACCGGCCGATCGTCGTCAGCCCGAAAGGCGTGAAGCTCTGCCGTCCTTCGGAAGAAGTGCTTGATCTGCTCCCTCCGCAGCGCGGCGAGTTCATCAAGGAAGATGGCGAGCGCGTGGTGGACGTGCGCGGTCGCCGCCTGGCGACGGCATGAGGGCAGACTATGTCGACTTTTGAACGCTATCTCACCCTCTGGGTCGCCCTCTGCATCGTTGTCGGCGTCGCGCTCGGCCATTTCATGCCCGGCGTGTTCCATGCCATCGGCGCGGCCGAGATCGCCAAGGTCAATCTGCCCGTCGCAGTCCTGATCTGGCTGATGGTCATTCCGATGCTGCTCAAGATCGACTTCGCCGCGCTCGGCGAAGTTGGCCGCCACTGGCGCGGCATCGGCGTCACGCTCTTCATCAATTGGGCGGTGAAGCCTTTTTCAATGGCGCTGCTCGGTTGGCTCTTCATCGGCTGGCTGTTCCGCCCGCTGCTGCCGGCCGGTCAGATCGACAGCTA
>CAZICN010000181.1:0-8504 GCA_964537655.1 uncultured Aestuariivirga sp. | reverse complement strand
CGCCTTCAGTTCGTCCCAGGTCTTTGGCGGCTCGGCGATGCCGGCCTTCTCGAACAATTCCTTGTTGTAGTACATGGCGCGCGCCGAGGCCGCGATCGGCAGGCCGTAGGTCTTGCCGTCCATCACCGAGGGCGACAGGAAGGTGTCGATGAAGCGGCCCTTGAAATCAGGCGTGATGAAGCCGTCGAGCGGCTCGGCGACATCCTGCTTCACGAAATCGATGAGCCAGCGCGTGCCGATGATCGACAGGTCGGCATTGGAGCCGGCACCGATATCGGTAGTGAGCTTCTGCAGGAGCACGTCCCACGGCACCACTTCGATCTGGATGTCGGTGCCGGGATTGGCGGCCTCGAAGGCCTTCTCGGCTTCGGCGAAATAGGGGCCGGTCTTGGCGCTGTATTCGGCGACGGTGACGCGCACCGTGCCGGCGAAGGCAGCACTGGTGAGGGCGATCAGGCTTAGTCCGGCCGCCAGCGCGGTCGTCAAAAATCGGCTTTTCATTCTAGTCCTCCCGGTCAAAATGCTGATTGGTGAGCCCATTTTCAGGGCGGAATTACATCTTTCTTCGATGTAGCTTTGTTACATACTTTCAAAAATAAGGGAAAACAAGAAGAATTTATGTTGCTAACTTGCATTTTGAGGTTCAGACTGGGGTAAACGGCGAGGCAACATGACGGGACTCAAGGGAAAAAAGGTCGTGATCACCGGGGCGGGCGGCGGCATCGGCTCGGCCCTCGTCAAGGCATTTGCCGGCGCGGGGGCGACCGTCATCGCCTGCGACATGAGTGCGAAGACCGCCGAGCCGATCGCGCCCGATCATCTCGAGGTCTTCGACCTGCTCGATCCGTCCTCGATCGGCCGGGCGGCGGAGAACATCATCGCCAAATTCGGCGCGCCCGACTGCCTCATCAACAATGCCGGCTGGACGCGCGCCGAATTGATGGAGGACGTGACGCCCGAGGTGATCGGCAAGGAGCTGCAGCTCAACCTCTCGGGCGTCATGCACTTCACCCAGGGACTCCTGCCCGCGATGCGCGAGCGCAAGGTCGGCAGCATCGTCTTCATCAGCTCCGTCAACGCGCTTATGCATTTCGGCAACCCGGTCTATGCCGCGGCCAAGGCCGGCATCGAGGGCTATTCGCGCGCCATCGCCGTCGAATACGGCATGCACGGCATCCGCTCGAACAGCATCTGTCCCGGCTCGACGCGCACCCATGCCTGGGATCATCGCCTCGACGCCGAGCCGCAGCTCCTGCCCCGCGTCACCAGGCTCTACGCGCTGCGGCGCATGGTGACGCCCGAGGAAGTGGCGAATGCCGTCCTCTTCCTCGCCTCGCCTTTGTCGAGCGGCATCACCGGCGTCACCTTGCCGGTCGATGCCGGCGCCACCGCGGGTTTCCTGCCCTTCATCGATACGGTCCTCAAGGGTGTCTCATGAGCACGGTCGGCCTGCGCCATATCTCGAAGCATTTCGGCAACGTGGTGATCATCCCCGAAGGCCTCGACCTCGACATTGCCGATGGCGAGTTCGTCGTGCTGGTCGGCCCCTCGGGCTGCGGCAAGTCCACGCTTCTGCGCATGATCGCCGGCCTCGAGGACATCACCGGCGGCGATCTCGTCATCGCCGGCAAGCGCGCCAATGAGCTCCCGCCGCAGCAGCGCAACATCGCCATGGTGTTCCAGTCCTATGCGCTGTTTCCGCATATGACGGCCAAGGACAATATCGGCTTCGGCCCGCGCATCCGCCGCGAGGATACGGGCGCCATCGAAGGCAAGGTCGGCAAGGCGGCGGGCATCCTCAACCTGCACGACTATCTCGACCGCTATCCGCGCCAGCTCTCCGGCGGCCAGCGCCAGCGCGTCGCCATGGGCCGCGCCATCGTGCGCGACCCGGATGTGTTCCTGTTCGACGAGCCGCTCTCCAATCTCGACGCGCAGCTGCGCGTGCAGATGCGCACCGAGATCAAGGCGCTGCATCAGCGCCTGCGCTCGACCATCGTCTATGTGACGCATGACCAGGTCGAGGCCATGACCATGGCCGACCGCATCGTGGTGATGAACAAGGGCCGCATCGAGCAAGTCGGAAGCCCACTCGAGCTCTATGACCGGCCGGCGACGAAATTCGTCGCGAGCTTTCTCGGGTCTCCCTCGATGAGCTTCATTCCGGGGCAGGTGCGCAAGACCTCGGGCCAGGCGGCGGCCGTCGTCACCGATGACGGAGTCACGCTGCCGACCCGGGGTCTCGCCGCCGAGGATGACGGCCGGCCGGTCGAGGTCGGCATGCGGCCGGAGCATTTCCGCCTGGCGCCGCAGGGACAGGGCCTGCCCTTCAAGGTCGATGTGATCGAGCCGACCGGGTCGGAGACCCATCTCTATGGCGCGATCTCGGGCGCGCCGGTGCGCTGCGTCTTCCACGAACGGCTCGAAGTCGCGCCCGGCTCCGAGATCGCGCTCGCGATCGACGGCGCGCTGACCCATGTCTTCGACCGCGAGAGCGGACGCCCGGTGTGAACGATATCATCGATATCGTCGCGCGCCTGCGCGAGCGCGCCGAAGACGGATCGAAATCCGATCGCCGCCTCGCCCAGCTCATTCTCGACGACATCGACTTCGCCTCCAAGGCGGCGATCGCCGATCTCGCCCAGCGCGCCGGGGTCAGCGAGCCGACGGTGACGCGCTTCTGCCGCGGCCTCGGCTGCGAGGGCACGCGCGACTTCAAGTTCAAGCTCGCCCAGGCGCTGGCGGTGGGCGCCCTCTATCTCAATCCGGCGCCGATCGAGCGCGACGCCCGCGAGGAGCGCACGCTCGAGGCCATCTGCAACGGCGCCACGGTCTCGATCGAGCGGCTGAAGGCCTCGCTCGATCTGCGCGCTATCGCCGAACTCAGCAACAAGATTACCCAGAGCCCGCATGTCCTGATCTTCGGCTCGGGCGGCATCTCCTCGATGATGGCGGTCGAATTGCAGAACCGGCTTTTCCGCTTCCGCATCAACGCCGTGTCGCATATCGACGGCCAGATGCAGCGCATGACGTCGGCGGTCGCCGACAAGTCCACTCTGGTCATCGGCTTCTCGGTCTCGGGTTATGCCCGCTCCGTCGTCGATGCGGTCATGGTGGCGCGCCAGTATGGCGCTCATACCGCGGCGATCACCGAGCCCTCCTCCGCCCTCGCCAAGGCGGCCCACATCGTCGTCCCGTTCCAGACCTACGAGGACAGCCACATCTACAAGCCGACCTCATCGCGCTATGCGCTGCTCGCGATCGTCGATATCATCGCCACCATGGTGGCCGAGAATATGGGACCGCGCGTCATCGAGGGCATGCGCCGCATCAAGCAGAGCCTCAACACGCTGAAAGTGGAAGATCCGCGCCTGCCGCTGGGCGATTGATCTGGAGCGAGCTTAAAAGGGAGAGAAGAATGGACGTCACCAAGAACCCCTTCGCCGAGAGCGACAGCGACCGGCACCAGATATGGGCCATGCTGGTCGAGCGCGATATCGATGCCTTCCTTGCCTGCGACTGGTCGAAGCATGGCCCCGAATTCCACGCCGAATCCTTCTTCGGCCTGCATGCCCACAAATCCGAGCTGCCCGACAGCTGGCGCCTCGACTTCCCCGATCTCGAGACCTATCGCGACGAATGGCTGAAGCAGGCGCATGCGACCGCCAAGGTCAAGTTTGCCGAGCCTCTGCGCGAGGCGCTGTTCCGCGCCACCAATATGCGCGACATCGATGTCCAGGGCGACAAGGCGGTCTGCCACAAGAAGTTCGACGGCGTCGTCCTGCGTGCCGATGGCGGGCGCGACGTGCTCAACTGGCAGACGCTCTATTTCTGCGCCCGCATCGGCGGCAAATGGAAGATGACCGGCTTCGTCGGCTACATGCCCTATCCGATGGGCAAGCCGCGGACATAGAGGGCGCCACGTTTCTCCCTCCCCGGATCGGGGAGGGTCCGCCCGAAGGGCGGGGGTGGGGTTCGGCTCACGTTGCGCGCGGAAGGAAAGCGCCTACTGCACCAGCCCCCGTGCATCGACCTTGACGGCGCCGAGCACGTCATTGCCGCGCACGAAAACCACGCGGTCGAAGAGGTTGGTCACCGGGCAGACATGGTTGGGCGTGATGCGCACCAGGTCGCCGACATCCGGCTTCTTCGCCAGGCCGGCGATGTCGAGGAAGCCGTGCTCTTCGCTCATATTATAGACCTGCGCCTTGTCGAGCGCCCTGACCACGCCATAGCCCTCAAGGCCGAGGAGATCGCTGGTCAGCGACTTGCTGCCGGCATCGATGAGGGCCCGCTCGTCGGTCGGCCGGCTCACCACGGTGGCGAGGACCTGGAGCGCGCAGTCGTCATAGGTGCAGGTGCCGCGCTCGGCGAGCGAGCGGTCGAAATAGATGTAGGTGCCGGCCCGGTATTCGGTCGCGACCTCAAGTCCTTCATCGCTCCACATGTCGGGCGAGCCGCCGGTCGAGACGACCTTGCCGTCGAGCCCGGCTTTCCGGGCGAGATCGCGCGCCTCGCTCAGGAAAGCTTCCGCCGTCTTGCGCGTTCCGGGCGCGGCATAGGTCATGAGCCCGCCATAGGCGACGCCCTTCGTCTTGTCGATCATCCTGGCGAGGGCGATCACCGCCTCGGGCGTTTGAACGCCATTGCGATGCCCGCCGGTGTCGCATTCCACCAGCACGCTGATGTCGCGGCCCGATGCGGCGCCCGCCCGGCCGAGGCCTTCGACCACGGCCGCATTATCGGCGACGACGGAAATATCGGTCCGTCTGGCGAGATCGGCGAGGCGCTTGAGCTTGTGGCCGCCGACCACATTGAAGGTCAGCAGCATGTCGCGGATTCCGGCATCGGCCATCACTTCGGCCTCGCCGAGCTTCTGCACCGTGATGCCCCTGGCGCCGAGCGCCGTCTGATATTTGGCGAGCGCCACCAGCTTATGCGTCTTGATATGCGGGCGGTTGGCGATGCCGATCTCATCGCAGCGCGTCTGCCAGCGCTTGAGATTGCGGTCGACCACATCGATGTCGATGATGGGGACTGGCGTCTCCAGGTCCTCGATCCTCTTGCCCACCGGCTCGAACCGGAAGAAGCTGGTAATGTCCTTGCTGCTCATCACGCCCTCGATGTTTTCTCCGGAAAGGGCATAGAGCATTTTGCCGGAAAGATCACGACCACTTTGGACCGAAATCGGCTGAAAGTGAGAAGGTGATCGGACGGAGACCGGTGGCCGCCTTCCTGTTCACACGATGCCGGCCGACATGCCCGAGACGGCCGGGCGTTCCTTCGACTTGTGGCCGCGATAGCCCGAGGCGCGATAGAGGGCGATCGGATCGATGGCGCCCCCCTTGCGCCGCCGGGCCTCGGCCAGGACGGGCGAGACATCGGTGATGAAGGCCTGCTTGACCAGCCGGTGCCCGCCCAGCGCATCGCTCTCGGCCTGTGCCGCGGCCAGGGCGTCCCGGTCGACGAGCGAGGCCTGGACATAGGCCCTGAGGATTTCGGTGGCCGACTGCATGAGGCTTTCGATCGGATCGGTCACATTGTGCGACTGGTCGATCATATAGGCCGGCTTGAAGCCCGGCGCCTGGCGCAATTCGGCATCGACGAGTTCATTGAAGACGAGGAACAGCCGGAACGGATCGACCGAGCCCGAATCGAGATCGTCATCGCCATATTTCGAATCGTTGAAATGGAAGCCGGCGAGCTTCCCGGCCCGGATCAGGCGGGCGACGACCTGCTCGATATTGGTGTTGGGCGCGTGATGGCCGAGATCGACCAGGCATTTGGCCTTGGGCCCGAGTTCGCTCGCCGCCATGAAGCTCGAGCCCCAGTCGGAGATGACCGTCGAATAGAAGGCCGGCTCATAGAGCTTGTGCTCGAGGAAGACGAGCCAGTCCTTCGGCAGTCCGTCATAGACCATCTTGAGCGACGACATGTAGCGCTCGAAGGCGGCGTTGAGATTGGCCTGGCCGGCGAAGTTGGAGCCGTCGGCGATCCACACGGTGAGTGCGGTGGAGCCGAGCTTGCGGCCGATCTCGATGCATTCGAGATTATGCTCGATCGCCTGGGACCGTGTGCCTTGATCGGCATGGCTGAGCGAGCCGAATTTGTAGGAGAGCTTCTGGCCCTTTGCGTCCTGGAAGGTGTTGGAGTTCACCGCATCGAAGCCCAGATCGTGCGAAGCCGCCTTCTGGCGCAGCGCGCTGTAGTCGTCGACCTTGTCCCACGGGATATGCGGCGAGACGGTGGGTGTCGTGCGGGTGAGTTGGTGGATGACGCCGCAGTCGTCGATCTTGTCGAAGATGTTGCGCGGCTCGCCCGGCCCCGGGAAGCGCGCGAAGCGGGTGCCGCCGGTGCCCACCCCCCAGGTCGGCACCGCCACCGCGTAGTCCATGGCCCGCTTCGTCATCGCCTCGATGTCGATGCTGCGCCGCTCGAGCTGACGGCCGAGCGCTGCATAGTCTTCGGCGAGATACGCTTCGGCCTTGCGGTTCGCTTCGGCGATGAAATCGGCGGAGATGGAGAAGGTCATCTTGTGAAGCTCGTCGCATTGCCGGCATCGACATTGAGGAAGTTGCCGGTCGATTTGGCCGAGAGGTCCGAGGCGAAGAAGAAGGCCGCTTCGGCGATATCCTCAGGGTAGACCGAGCGCTGCAGCAGCGAGCGCTTGCGGTAGAATTCCTCGAGCTCCTCCTCCTTGATCTTGTTGGACTGCGCCCTTTGCTGGCGCCATTCGCCCTGCCAGATCTTGGACCCTCTGAGCACCGCATCCGGATTGACGACATTGACCCTGATGCCGAGCGCGGCACCCTCCAGCGCCATGCAGCGCGCCAGATGCACTTCCGCCGCCTTGGCGGTGCAGTAGGCCGACGCGCCGGCCGAGGCGGCAATGGCATTCTTCGAGCCGATGAACACCATCGACCCGCCGAGGCCCTGCTTCTTCATCAGCCGGTAGCCTTCGCGCGCCACCAGGAAATAGCCGGTGCCGAGGATGGACATGTTCTTGTTCCACAGTTCGAGCGTCGTGTCCTCGACCGGCGCGGCGGAAGAGATGCCGGCATTGTTGACCACGATATCGACGCCGCCGAAGCGCTTGACCGCCTCGTCCATCGCCGTAATGACGGCATCCTCCTGGGTCACGTCGAGAAGCGCGCCATGCACCTGGTCCTTGCCGAAGCGCGTGGCGAAGCCTTCGACCGCCGCCGCGAGCGCCGTCTCGTCGATATCGGCGAGGACGACGCAGGCGCCGTCGCTGACCAGCCGGTGCGCGATCGCCTGGCCGATGCCGCCGGCACCGCCGGTGACGAAGGCGATGCGGCCGGCGAGACTCCTGGGCCTCGGCATGCGCTGCAGCTTCGCTTCTTCCAGGAGCCAGTATTCGATGTTGAAGGCCTCTTGTTCCGGCAGGCCCACATAGGAGGAGACGCCGGAGGCGCCGCGCATGACGTTGATGGCATTCACGTAGAATTCCGACGCGATGCGCGCCGTCGCCTTGTCCTTGGCGAAGGACAGCATGCCGACCCCTGGCACCAGATAGATGACGGCATTGGCGTCGCGCATCTTCGGCGAGTTGGGATGCTTCGAACGCTCGTAATAGGCGGCATAGTCCTTGCGGTAACTGGCGAGCGTGCCGTCGAGGCCTTCGATCACCGCATCGATGTTGTTCGTCTTGGGATCGAAGGGCAGCACCAGGGGCCTGATCTTGGTGCGCAGGAAATGGTCGGGACAGGACGTGCCGAGCGGCGCCAGCGCGTCGAGCGCGTTGCTATTGACGAAGTCGAGCACTTCCGGCGCATCGGTGAAATGGCCGATCTTGCGCTCGTCCTTGGAGATGCGCCCGCGGATCTCGGGCATCAGGCGCTTCGCCGTTTCGGCGCGCGCTTTCGCATCCAGGCTCTCGAAGCGATGCCCCTTGAAGGCGGGCTTCGCGCGATGATCCTCGAGCCAGTCCGCCGCCTTGTTGATGATGCGCAAAGTGGTCTGATAGGACTCCTTGGCCGTCCTGCCCCAGGTGAACAGTCCATGGGCGCCGAGCACGACGCCGACGAAATGCGGGTTCTTCCCGGACATTTCGCCGAGCTTGAGGCCGAGATCGAAGCCCGGCCGCTGCCACGGCAGATATCCCATCTCGGTTCCGAAGATGTCCTTGGTGAGCTTCTCCGAATCCTTCGCCGCCGCAATGGCGATCACCGCATCGGCATGCATGTGGTCGACATGCGCCCAGGGCACGAAGCTGTGCAGCGGCGTGTCGATCGAGGCCGCGCGCGGATTGAGATTGAAAGTGCAATGCGGCAAGTAGTCGACCATTTCGTCTTCATGGGCGATGCCGCGATAGAGGCCCTTGAGCGCCTCGAGCTTGTCCTGATAGAGCGTCGAGAACCCGTCGAGTTTCATCGAGCCGAGATCGCCGCCCGAGCCTTTCACCCACAGAACCGTCTCTTCCCTGCGGGTCAGGGGATCGGTCATCTTCACCTTGGCCGAGGTGTTGCCGCCGCCGAAATTGG
>CAZICN010000180.1:2868-8597 GCA_964537655.1 uncultured Aestuariivirga sp. | reverse complement strand
GCCGCCTGCGCCGCGGCCAGACGCCAGCAGAAATCCGCTTGTGGAAAGCGCTGCGCGGTCGGCGCCTGCAAGATCACAAATTCATTCGCCAACATCCGGTGGGTCCGTTCACAGTCGACTTCCTCTGCCGCGAAGCAGGACTTGTCCTCGAGGTTGACGGAGCGACCCATTCGGATGATCAAGAACTGGAGTATGACCGACGGCGCACGGATTATCTCAGATCACAAGGATATCGCGTGCTTCGCATTCAGAACGACGATATCTATCACCGCTTCGACGATGTGATGGACATGATTCTTCTGGCTCTGACGGGAAGCTTGCCGGAGGATTGAAAGACACCCTCATCCGCCCTTCGGGCACCTTCTCCCGCAAGCGGGAGAAGGGGAATCGAGGTGAGTTCTGAGCCTTGATCGTCGGAAACTACCTTGTACCCTGCTCACGCAGGATTCTGCGAATGCTTCGCAAATTTTTCCCAGACAGCACTGCGCAGGCGGGAGAAGGGAAACTGGTTATGGCATCGCGCGCCCTCTAGCCACCGCGATTGACCTGGTCGCGCGCATAACCCGCCATCGACGCATAGCCGCGCACCATCGCCTCGCGCTCGGCATGGCTCGCGACCTCCTCGATGTCGTCGAAGCCCTGGGGGGCGCGCGCTTCGATCACATCGATGATGCCTTCCGGCCCGCCGCGGCGGTTGGCGCGCACGATATCGGCGGTGAGTGGCCGGCGCTCGGCGTCATAGGCCGCGAACGCCTCGTCTGCCTCCGGCATCGCCGCGAGATGGCGCGCCAGCGCCACCGCATCGAGGATCGCCTGGCTGGCGCCGTTGCTGCCCACCGGATACATCGGATGCGCCGCATCGCCCAGGAGCGTCACGCGCCCGAACGACCAGCGCGATACGGGATCGCGGTCGCAATTGGGATATTCATAGAAGACGCGGGTCGCCTCGATGATCTCCCGCGGATCGACGAAGCCCAGCCGGAAACTGTCCTTGACGAAGGCGCAGGCCTCCCCGATCCGGCCGATCGCGTTCCAGTCCTCGCGCCGGGGCGGCGGCCTGGCGCCGTCGGCGATCCGCGCCATGATCGCCCAGTTGGTCAGGCGCGAGCCCGGATGCGCCGGGTCGGCATGGATCGGGTAGAAGACGAACTTCGCCGCATTGCCGCCGGCGATCACCATGGTGCGGCCATCGCCATGCACCGGCCAGTCGGTGGCGCCGCGCCACAGCATGATGCCGCTCCACAGAAGCGGCCCCTCGTCCGGATAGAAATGGCCGCGCACCGTCGAATGGATGCCGTCGGCGCCGATGAGCCCGTCGCCCGACGCCTCGAAATGTTCGCCGGCGCGGCTCGCCAGCACGGCGCCGACCTGTCCGCCGCGATCGCTCAGCGCGACGAGACGCCGGTCGGTGTGGAGACGCACCGGCCCCAGGCGTTTGAGCACCGCGGCGAGCAGCACGCCATGCAGCTTGCCGCGATGGATGCTGATCTGCGGCACCTCGTAGCCGGCATCGAGGCCGCGCAATTCGCGCCACACCACCTGCCCCAGCCGGTTCATGTAGACGAGCTCGCGAGTGCGGATGCCGGCCTCGTCCAGCGCCGGCAGCAGGCCGAGTGCGGCCAGTTCCTTGACCGCATGCGGCAGGAGGTTGATGCCGACGCCCAGTTCGCGCAGCTCCTGGCTCTGCTCGAAGATCTCGACTTCGATGCCGGCTCTGTCGAGCGCCAGTGCCGTCACCAGGCCGCCGATGCCGCCGCCGATGATCAGGAGCTTCATCGCCTCTCCTTTCGCGGGAGACTCTGGGCGCCGCGACCCCGGCACATGTCCGCACCCGGATTGTCCCTGCCCCATCTAAACAGGGACGGCGCCCGACCTCAAGATCACGGGCCGTCATGCCTGGACGCGGCCCTCCGCGACGGGCCGTCGAGCCGCCAGAAACGGCCCTCGCGCCGCTCGAGCTTTTTTCTCAGACGGCGCGGCTGCGTGGCCAGGATGAATTCCGGCGGCTCGTCCGTCGGCTCGAAGCAGAAGCGTCTCGGCAGGTCGCCATAGAGGGAACGCGGCGGTTTCCGGCCGGTGATCTTCTTGATCTCGCAGCCGGTGTCGAAATCATGGAACCAGACACGATCGATGCGGAACACCTGGCCCAGAACGAGGAGCGCGGCCGAGAGCACAGCCTCGCTCCATAGCCCGGCATGAGGCGCCAGCACGTTCTCGGCATAGATCCTGAAGTTTTTCCGTTCCGCCGGCTTCCGGTAGATTCCAAAGTCGCGGTCATCATCGGCAAGCTCCGCTTCGACATTGCGGATCCAGTCGTTCTGGACCTCGTCGATCAGCGCCTCGCCAGAGGCGAGATCGATATCGATGCGCGCCCAGGCCATGGTGATGCGCCCGCGTTTGTTGATCGGATGATACCAGTCTGCGAACGGCATATCCTTGGCATCGCTGACCAGCAGGTGATACTTCTCGTCATGCTGGCGCGAGAAATTGAGCTGCAGCACCAGCTGGCGGCGCGGACGCGATGTCTGGTTCCAGCGCCGCTCGCTGCGCCGCGATGACCCCCAGGCGCCGAAGCTCATGACATAGGTCAGGACGTCGGCCGGCCATAGCGACAGGAGATCGTCGCGGTCGAGCCAGCCGTCGCCCTTCGACGCCGCCAGCGCCTTGATGGCCGGACGGTCGAGCAGGCGGGCGAAGCGGCCTTGGCGCAAGGCGCGAATGGGCTGGCGCGGCCTGAGGACATCCTCCAGCAGCATCGCGGCATAGCGGTCTTTCCAATAGCGGAAGAGCAGCCGGTTCTGCCGGCCCGCGTCAACCGCATCATCGGGAATGAAGGGGGCTCGATCATTCATGGTCTTTGTCCAACGGCTCGCCTGCCCCGCGGCCAGGCGGGCGCAGGATGAGTGCCGAACGACAGGTCAGGATCGCGCTGGCTGGCGCGGGATTTCGCATCCCGCGCCGGCGCGCGGAGGCGCTTCCGGCCTTAGCCAGAGGAAACGCCTCCGCCTCAGACGCGCAACGTCATGCCGTCAGCGGTTCGGGTTCTGGAGGGGTGATGAGGCGCCGGGCCTGGCCGCTACCAGCAGGCGCATGCGAAATGGAGCCGCCGGCCGCTCGAGGCGCCCGGAAGACGCCAGCTCATTCTGGTGCGGTCTTCCATCATCGACATTTCCATTGCTGCCCGCGCCCGTTGCGCGGGAGACACGCAGATGGCACAAAAGGCGAGGGCATGCAAGCCTTCAGTCGAAGGCGAGGCCCAGCGCCTTCTGGCGCTTCTTCGACAGGCCCTGCGCCACGATCCGGTGCGAGGCCTTGAGATAGTCCCTGAGCTCGCGGTCGCTGAGGCCGGGCCGCGCATAATGCTGGATCCATTTCATGCCGCGCGAGGCGAGATAGGGGGCAGGCCTGAGGCCTGGCTGGTCCTTCAGCACTTCATAGGCGATGTCGGAGACCTTGAAGGTGATGTGCGGCACCGCACCATCGTCCCAGCCGCCGACGGCGAAGACCTTGCCACCCACCTTCCACACATGCGAGCCACCCCATTGCATGACATAGGTCGTCGCCGTGAGCGCGCCGCAGAAGCTGTTGTATTTTTCGTAGGTCATGATCGCGCCGGAGGGTGGGAGGGGGCCGGATCATAGCGCGGGATGCGAGAGAACGGGTACCGTTTTTCACGAGAATCCCGCGCCAACCTAAAGGAATCGATCACGTTTATGATCCGATGGCGAAATGGCGGCAGTGCTGTTTCAGGCCCGCGTGGACAAGTCCGGCGCATGCCCTATGATCGCCGCGGGAGGAAACCATGACACAGATCGTTCACGACGGCGCATTCCACCGGCTCACCATCGTCCCCATGACGGCGGCGCTCGACAATCTCGGCCGGATCCTCAAGAAAGCCGAGGCCCATGCCGCGGCGGCGAAGAGCGACCCGCAGGCGCTTCTCGACGCCAGGCTCTATCCCGACATGTATCCCCTCATCCAGCAGCTGCAATATTGCCTGTTCCTGCCCTGCGACTTCGCGCAGCATTTCGTGTCGGAACCGCCGCCCAAGGCGGGTTATGAGGAGAAGAGCTTCGCCGAGGTGCATGCCAGCCTCGGCCTCGCGACGGCCTATCTGCGCTCCGTCAAGCCTGCGCAAATGGACGAGCGCGCCGGGCGCATCGTGCCGGTCTTCTTCGACGGCAAGCAAGGGCTTTCCGCCGAAGACTGCGCCGCCCGCCTCGTCATGCCCGATTTCTATTTCCACCTGACGGTCGCCTACGCCATCCTGCGCCACAAGGGCGTGCCCCTGGGCAAGGGCGACTTCCTCGGCAAGCTCGGGACCGTGCCGGTCGGCTGACGGCCTTGGTCCCGGGCCGCCGTGACAGTATATTAAAGTCATGGAGTCGTCCGCTCCCGACCGAGGCCAGCCATGATCTTCCGCCAGCTTTTCGAACCGGTGTCCTGCACCTATTCCTACCTGATCGCCAGCCGCCGCGGCGGCGAGGCCCTCATCATCGATCCGGTGCTCGAGAAGGTCGACCGCTACCTGCAATTGATGAAGGAGCTCGATCTGCATCTGGTCAAGGCGGTGGACACGCATCTCCATGCCGATCACATCACCGGGCTCGGCGCGCTTCGCGACCGCACCCACTGCATCACCGTGATGGGCGAGCAGAGCAGCGTCGATGTCGTGTCGATGCGCATCGCCGACGGCGACAAGCTGACCATAGAGGGCGTCAGCATGGATGTGATCTACACGCCCGGCCACACCGACGACAGCTACAGCTTCCACATGCAGGACCGCGTCTTCACCGGCGACACGCTGATGATCCGCGGCACCGGCCGAACCGATTTCCAGAACGGCGATCCGCGCGCACAATATGAATCGCTGTTCGGCCGGCTGCTGCGCCTGCCCGACGAGACGATGGTGTTCCCCGCCCATGACTACAAGGGCGACACGGTCTCGACCATTGGCGAGGAGCGGGCCTTCAATCCGAGGCTCCAGGTGGAGTCGGTCGAGGAATATGCCGCCCTCATGAACGGCCTCAAGCTCGGCAATCCCAAGATGATGGATGTCGCGGTGCCCGCCAATATGCGCCAGGGCCTGCATCAGGAAGAGGTGGCGCGGCGCGGCTGGGCCTTTTCGGCGGCGCAGGCGATGGCCCTTGTCGGCCAGCCGGGCGTAATACTGGTCGACCTGCGCGAAAAAGCCGAGCGCAAGCGCCATGGCAGCATTCCGGGCGCACTGCATGCGCCCTACCCCGAGCTTCCGGAGAATATCGGCGCCGGCGGCCTCCTGCACAGGCTGGCGGAGTCTCCCGGCAGCAAGAGCCTTCTGTTCTACTGCGCCTTCGGCGAGCGTTCCGCCATGGCGGTGCAGGCGGCCCAGGATGCCGGCATCGCGTCGGCCCGCCATATCGAAGGCGGCATCGCCGCCTGGAAGAAGGCGGGCGGCGCGCTCGGCTGAAGCGCCGCCGCAGCAGTCGGCCTCAGCGCCTTAGCGTCTTCCACGGCGCATCATGGGCGACATCGACCAGCTCATAACCCATGGGCCCGATGCAGGGCCCGAGGATGGCGATGATCTTCGCCGGCTGGTCGCCGACATTGAACGAGGCATGTACGACATTGGCCGGAATGAAGGCGGAGTCGCCGGGGCCGAGGATGCGCTTTTCGGTATCGATCCACTGCTCGACCTTGCCGGCGACGACGAGGATCACCTCTTCCTGGTCTGGGTGTTTGTGGAAATT
>CAZICN010000180.1:0-2768 GCA_964537655.1 uncultured Aestuariivirga sp. | reverse complement strand
ATGAACGTCAACGAATAGACGCCCTTGTCTTGCGTCCCGCGACGCCCGTCGCGCAGCCGAAGAAGTACGTCGAGAACTCGACGTCCAGGCCGTGGTCGCGCAACAGGGCCGCGAGCTGCGCCGCGTCGCCGAAATTGGTGCTGTAGGTGCCGATCATCGCGAAGTCCTGTGCGCCGCGGAGAAAAACGCGCTCCACCAGCGGCAGGATCACCTTCAGGTGAAACAGGTAGAGCGGCCGCAGCCACCACCCCTTCGGGTCCGACGCTTCGATCATCGAGAAGACGCCGCCGGGCTTCAGCACCCGCGCGACCACGGCGGCGAGGCGCGTTTGCTGGTCGGGGTTGAAGGTCTTCAGCCCGAATGTGGAGATGACGAAGTCGGCGCTCTCCGGCGGCAGCTCGCTTGCCAGAACGTCGTCTTCAATGAAGTCGATCCGGTGGGCGCGGTGGGCGTGAAGCCGTTCCATGGCGCGGCGATGCATGCCGGAAGAGATGTCGACGGCTGTAATGGATCCGATGTCGTCGAAGCGCCTCAGCAGGTGAGGCCACGCCTCACCCGTGCCGGCCATCAGGTCGTAGCCGCGAGCGCCGCTGGCCGGCGGCGCCGGCATCGCCGCCACGCATTGCCGGCGCCAGCGCTCGGTGAAGCCGAAGGAGCAGATCAGGCTGAAGGCGATGTAGCGGTCCGAGCAACGGTCGAACACACCTTTCACGAATTCGGGATCATAGATGTCTGCCGTGTCGGGCATGCGCGCTCACGTCCACTCGATCGGGTCCGGCGCCTGGCGGGTTCTCAGTCCCACCAGAAGTACCACCAGTCATTCGCCATCAGGTCGGCGGCGAGCGCGCTGTAGCTCTGGAAACCCTGGTCGATGATGTCGGCGCAGTAGACATATTGATCGCGCGCGAGCGCCAGCGCTTCCTCCCGGGTCCTGGGCTTGCCGGCCACGCGCAGGTTGATCGTGTCGGCGCTCATGCCGATAAGCTCGGCGCCATAGCGGTCGCGCCAGGTCCGCATCGCGGCGACGTGATATTCGGCCGCCGGACATTCGTTCCAGCCGCCCCAGCGGAGATAGGCCGGAATGGTCGTCCAGTCGTCGGTCGGCGCGATGCCGATATAGACCTTCGAAAACGGCGCGCCGGTCTGAAAATCGAGGGCAACGGTCAGCCCCACGGACGGCTCCGGCGAGGCGGGCCATTCACCAACTGGCGGTTCGTCGGGCTGGCTCTCCATCATGGCGATCACTTCCTCCATCGAGAGGGTCCGCGTCTTTCCGTCAATCACCTCCTTGATCTGCGGAAGCGGCTTGTTGGGGTTCGCGTCACGATCGGCCTTGAATTTCTGGAGATAGAACTCCTCGTCCTCTTTCTTCCGCTCGGCGAGATCGCCGGGAAAACGGATGCCGGCAGCGCGCTTGAGTATGTCTTCGACGGGCTGAAGCGGTAGGGCATCGGGGCCGAAGGGCGTGAGCAGATTGGCGAAGGAATTCATCTCATTGTCGCCGCCCAGTATGACGGGCACACCGCCGCCGGCCGATTTCAGGTCCTGCCATTTCGCCAGCGCCTGATCGCCCGGCACCTCGACCAGCTTGAGCGGGAACTTCTCCAGCGCTTTCTGCCGATAGTCCTGCGCCCGCCGGTTCATCTCCTCCGTCGTCATCGCCCGCGACCTCCCCAGACTAGCCACGCTGATCGATCCGGCCAGGAGTCCCGTCAACACTTGCCGCCGTTGCACCACCGTACCCCCTCGTAGCCTGTCGTGTCTCCTCTACCACAGGCCGTTCTTCGAATCATCCCTCAATCCGTCCGCCGACCACCTCCCGACGAGATCACCTGGTTGATCCCGGAAAGCGCTAGTCGTGCGCCGCGCAGCACGATCCGGCCGTCTGCTTCGCGCGCGGCTTGGGGTCATAGCGGTCGTGGTGGCGCACCCACTCCATTTTATTGTCGACGTCTCTCTCGTCGCGGCCCCTGGGCGTCAGGTCGAGCATGTCATAGGTGCCCATCATCACCTCGACGCCGCGCGCATAGGTCGAATAGGTGTGGAAGAGAGTGTCCGCGTCATCCTTGATGAACACGCTGATGCCCGGCAATTCCTCGTAAGCATGGGGCGAGGTGCCGAAATTATAGTGGCATTCGTCCCGCGCCACCCTTTCCGGCGTGAAGCTGACGCCGAAGTCGTAGTTGAAGTCGCTGCCATGGGATGACACCCAGGTGAACCGCCAGCCCATGCGCCGGCGGAAACGTTCGATTTCGGCGAGAGGGGCGCGCGAAACGGCGACCAGGGTGACGTCGCGATGCGCCAGGTGGACATTCATGCCGTCGCTGTGGTCGGCCATGTAGGAACAGCTCGGGCAGCCTTCCTCCCATCCGGGGCCCAGCATGAAATGCTGCACCAGCAGCTGGCGGCGGCCGTCGAACAGCTGGCCGAGCCGCAGCCGGCCCTCGGGCGCCTCGAAGACATAGTCCTTGTCGATGCGCACCCAGGGAAGCGCGCGGCGCGCGCGGGCGACCTCATCGCGAAGCCGCGTCAGCTCCTTTTCGCGCGCCAGCAATGTCAGGCGCTCCGCGGTCCATTCGGTCCGCGCTGCGACGCGATGGTTCAAGGCGCTCGCTTGCGAAATGGCGGCGGTGCTGGTCGTTCCTGCTGTCATGGCTTGGTTCCTTCCTTGGTCTCTCGAAACTGTCGGTCTGAAGGAAACCTAGGCCCGGATAGCGAATGGCGGGAGTGACAAATGTGGCGGGATTTCCGGTCGGCTTGCTGCGGGG
>CAZICN010000179.1:0-8603 GCA_964537655.1 uncultured Aestuariivirga sp. | reverse complement strand
CTGCCGAAGGCCGGATTGACGACGGCCAGGCCTTCGACGGCGGAGAGGACCGATATTGCGGGCGTGATCATCGCATCGCCGAAGAAGAAGGCCGCCGCCAGCACGCCGAGGACGAGCACGAATTTGCGGCGCTGGCGCAGCGCCTGCTCGGCCAGGACGACGAGGGTGAGGATGCCGCCTTCCCCCTTATTGTCGGCGCGCATCAGGATCAGCACATATTTGATGGTGACGATGAGAATGAGCGCCCAGATCAGGAGCGAGGCGACGGCGAGCACATCGTCGCGCACATTGCCGCCGGCGCTGGCGACATGGGCGAGCGATTCCCGCATGGCATAGAGAGGGCTGGTGCCGATATCGCCGAACACCACGCCGATGCTGGCAAAGGCGAGTTTCAGCTTGCGGCGAAATTCCGCCTTCGAGCCGTCATCCAGTCCTGATTGGACGTCACTCATGATTTGCCCGGGCCTTGCTCACCGTCCGGTTACTCCACCGTTACGACGGAGCGGCATTCAGCAGGAAGGCCTGTAATGGTCAAGGGCTTAGGCGGTTTCGGCGGTTTTGCATTGGGATCGCGCTTCGGCGGCTTCCACGGCGCATCGCTGTACCAGTAGGCGAGTTCCTCGCCGCAGCCCGTCCCATCCTTCGGGTTGGGCGCCCACTGGTCCTTGCAGCCGCCATTCTGGCATTTGATGCGGACATGGAAATGATAGTTGTGCCCGTAATAGGGGCGCACCTTGGCGAGCCATGAGCGGTCGCCGGTGGCCCAGCGGCACAGTTCCTTCTTGATCGGCGGATGGACGAAAATGCGCGCCACCTCCGGATAGGAGGCGGCGCGCTTGATGAGGCGGGCATGCGCTTCCGTCCACACGCTCATGTCCATCGTCTTGCGGTCCTTGACCACCAGCTTCGGGCTGATCGTCTCGCGCTCCTCGCGCGAGAGGGTGCGGTCGGGCATCTGCATGAGCCACACATCGGCGTCGAGGCCGATCTGGTGGCTGGCATGGCCGGTGAGCATCGGGCCGCCGCGCGGCTGCGAAATGTCGCCGACCATCAATCCGTTCCAGCCGTCCTTGTCGCGCACATCCTCGGCAAGGCGCTCGAGCAGGGCGATGAGCTTCGGGTGGCCCCAATTGCGGTTGCGCGACAGACGCATCACCTGCCAGGCCGGGCCGTTCACCGGAAGCGCCTGGGCGCCGGCAAGGCAGCCCCTGGCATAGGTGCCGAAGGAGCGTGACGCCATGTTGGCCGGCGTCTTCTGGGCGCCGAACAGCTTCTTGGCCGGAATCTCGTTGATCGCCTGGTTGGCGATCGCGGCCAGCGTCGCAGCGTCCTTGCTCTGGGCAAGTGCGGAAGCGAGGGGGAGAAGGGTGAAGAGAAGGATGGCGGCCAGTCTGTGCACGGCTTCACTTCTTTCTGAATGAATCGAGAGAGACGACACGGCCGGACTCCGCTTCCGCCGCGGGCACGGCTTCGGCGGCGGCAAGAGCAGGTTCGGCGGCGGGCTTCGCCGGCGCTTCGGCATCCTTCGGCGAAGCCTCGACCTTCACGGTCTCGAACTGCAGGCCGAACTGCACATAGGGATCGAGGAAACCCTTGATCGCGTTGAACGGAATGACGAGCTTCTCCGGAATGTTGTCGAAAGAAAGCTCGACCTCGAACTCATCGTCGCGCACCTGCAGGTTCCAGAACTGGTGCTGCAGGACAATGGTCATCTCGCGCGGATACTTGCTGTCGAGCCGCTCGGACAGGCGCACGCCCGGATAGCGCGTATCGAAGGCGATGTAAAAATGATGCTCGCCGGGGAGGCCCGTCTTGATGACCTTGCGCAAGGACGCGCGTACAACACCCCTGAGCGCTTCCTGCGCCAGAAGGTCGTAACGCATCAGATCTTCGGCCATGCTCCAGTCCCCGAAACCAAACGATTCACCGCGTATAATACTAGAGGGGAGCCGGTTGAAGTCATTAAAATGAAGGAAGTGCAGGCTTCTGTTGCCAGGTGCCTGCGAACCCCGCCTTAGCCGGCTAAGGCCAAGGACTTTAATTTCGGCTTATCGCACTGCATTAAGCAGCGAGAGCGGCCGGAGCATAGTTGTCATTGGCAACTATAAAATGGCCCGTTACGTCGGTACCATCTCGGGCAAAAGCTCACCTTTTACGCCCTCGTCGATCCTATTTCGCCCCCAGCAGGGGCCGCGGGGCTCAGCCGCGGTCCGTGGTGGAGGCGCCGGGTACCGCCCCCGGGTCCGATGGGTTTATTACGATGGCCGTTTATCACCATAGCCGCCCTTGCGGGAGGCAATGCCAATATAGGCGCATGGGCGGAGGATGAAAAGGGCAGGGATTACCGAAAGGTAATAAGCTTTTTGTCACATTCTCCGCAAAATAGCCATGAAGGGAAACCCAACTGAAGGCCGCCGCGCTGTGCGGCCCAAATGCCAAGACACGGGGACAAACATGAGCTCTGACTACGCTGCCGACATTCGCAAATATACCGCCAAGGTCAACGACAAGGCGGTCGCGGCCATCGTGAAATTCTGCGGCATCGCGCTGCGCGGCGCCGATTCCCAATGGGTGTCGGTCACCGACGATGCCGAGGTCCAGCGCGTGGTCAAGGGCTTCTGCGCCAAGAAACTCGACCTCGACGCAAAAACCGCCGAGGCGGCGGTCAAGGCGGTCGGCGAGAAGATGAAGGCCGACAAGACCAAGCACCGGGTCACGGTCTATTACCTGGTGGCCGAACATACCGGCACACTCGGCAAACTGGCCTAGCCGGGCATGCTGTTCATGGCGGAGCTCCGGCTCCGCCGTTACCATTGAGGCGGGGGCAGGGAATCGGCTAGATTCTCCCCATGCAGCAATATCTCGACCTCATGCGCCATGTGCGCGATCATGGCGCCCGCAGGGGCGACCGCACCGGCACCGGCACGCTCTCGGTGTTCGGCCACCAGATGCGCTTCGACCTGGCGCGTGGCTTCCCCGTGCTCACCACCAAGAAGCTGCATCTGCGCTCGATCATCCACGAGCTCCTGTGGTTCCTGCGCGGCGACACCAACATCGCCTATCTGCGCGACAACGGCGTCACCATCTGGGACGAATGGGCCGATGAAGCCGGCAATCTTGGGCCCGTCTACGGCGCCCAGTGGCGGTCATGGCCGGCGCGCGACGGACAGACCATCGACCAGATCGCCGATGTCATCGCCCGTATCCGCAAGAACCCGGATTCGCGCCGCCTCATCGTGACGGCGTGGAACCCCGCCGATGTCGAGAAGATGGCGCTGCCGCCCTGCCACTGCCTGTTCCAGTTCTATGTCGCCAATGGCAGGCTGTCGTGCCAGCTCTACCAGCGCTCGGCCGACATTTTCATCGGGGTGCCGTTCAACATCGCCTCCTATGCGCTGCTGACCCACATGGTGGCGCATGTCACCGGCCTCAAGCCCGGCGAGTTCGTGCATACGCTGGGTGATGCCCATCTCTATCTCAACCATCTCGACCAGGCGAACGAGCAACTGACGCGCCTGCCGCTGCCGCTGCCGCGCCTCGTCATCAAGCGCGACGTGAGGGAGATCGACGCGTTCCGCTACGAGGATTTCGAGATCGCGGGCTACCAGTCGCATCCGCATATCGCGGCGCCGGTCGCGGTGTAAGCCGGAATGACCCTGCTCGGGCCGGATTTCAGCGCGGGCCTGCGCCATGCCCTCTACCGGCCGTACAATCCGGCGGGGCTGTGGACAGCAGTCGGGATTTTGGTCGTCCTTCTTCTCGTCAATCAAGTGGTGCTGCAGTCCGTCATCGCAGCCGGCATCGCCGCGTTGATCTCTTCCGATTTCGTCACTTTCCGCGCGGGACTAGTGCGCGGTGCCTTGTTGTCGGTACTCCCCGCTGGACTACTGACCGCTTACATCGCCTTTAAGCTGGCACGCCGGAACGGCGCCGATCCCGTCGAAGTTCTGGCCCTGCGCCCGCCCGCCCTGGGTTTGCTCGGATGGGTCATCATTGTCGGCGGATTTCCCGTTTCGCTTGTTGCCCTTTTCGGCGGTCTCGCCTGGCTTCTTGGGATCGATCTCAGCGAGTCGGGCATGGTCGAGGAAGCCGTCATGCAAGCGAGCAACGATCCGTGGTATTTTCTGGTCGCTGCCGGACTCATCATCGGTGCGCCGCTCGCGGAAGAACTTACCTTCAGAGGGCAGATTTTTTCGGCTCTCTCGCAGACACGGATGGGCACAGTTGGGGCATCGGTCGTAACCTCAGCGCTATGGGCCGCACTGCACGCCTTCGCGCAACCGCCGCTCCATGCCATAGCATTGCTGTTCCTGATGGGGCTGGCACTGTGCTGGCTTCTCGTCCGCTTTGGCAGCCTGTGGGTAACCATTGCCTGCCACGCGGCGTGGAACGCCATATCCGCCGTCACCCTCTATTCCATGTCGACGCCATGACGGTCGAGGTCCGCGCGATCCGGCGAGGCGAAGGCGAAGCGCTGCTCGAGATGGTGAGAGCCCTGGCGGAGTCGCACGGCTTCCTGGACAAATACACAGTGAAGGCCGAGGACCTGGAGCAGGCGCTCTTCGCGCCGCAACCGATCGTCGGCTGTCTCATGGCTTTTTGCGACGGTGAGCCTGCCGGCTGCGCCTTTTGGCACCGGAGCTTCACGACATCACGCGGGCGCGAAATCATGTATCTCGAAGACCTGTCGGTGTTGCCTGCCTTTCAGCGGCGCGGCGTCGGACGTGCCCTGCTGCGCCGGCTCGCGGTCGAGGCGTGCGAGCGCGGCTTTCCCAGCATCATCTGGCTCACCATGGGCTGGAACGTCGGGGCACAGGCTCTCTATGCGCAGACGGGCGCCGAATGCGATGAAGGCATGCGCTACTACCGTCTGGCGGACGAGGCGCTGGTCCGGTTTGCGGAGGCGGAATCATGACGCATCCACGCGTCGCCTTCGTCGTCGCCGTCGCCAGGAACGGCGTCATCGGACGCAAGGGCGATCTGCCGTGGCGTATCGGCTCCGACCTCAGGCGCTTCAAGCAGATCACCATGGGCAAGCCGGTGATCATGGGGCGCAAGACTTGGGAAAGCTTGCCGCGGCGACCGCTCGCCGGCAGGCTCAATATCGTCGTCACGCGGCACAAGGACTACAAGGCCGAGGGCGCTGCCGTCGTGGCGAATGTGCATGATGCGCTGGCGCGGGCAAGCGAGGCGCGGACCGAGGAAATCTGCGTCATCGGCGGCAGCGACGTCTTCCGCCAGTTCTTGCCGCTCGCCGACCGGCTCTATCTGACCGAGGTCGATCTCGAACCCGAAGGCGATGTGTTCTTTCCGCCGCTTGACCCGACGCAATGGCGCGAGACGTCGCGCGAAGTGCATCCGCGGGCTCCGGGCGATGATGCGGGCTTCGTTCTGCGCGTGCTTGACCGGAGGCCTTTGGCTCCCCAGAATTGAACGATGGTTCAATATCCAGCGAATCCCGATGTCATCGTTATCGGCGCCGGTGCGGCGGGCATCGGCGCCGGCCGCGTGCTGGCCAAGGCCCGGATCCCGTTTCTCATCATCGAGGCCAGGGACCGGATCGGCGGGCGCTCCTTCACCGACACAACGAGCCTCGGGCATCTGTGGGATCATGGCTGCCACTGGTTCCATTCGGCGGACAAGAACATCCTGCGCAAGGCGGCCGAGGAGATGGGCCACAAGTTCCGCACCCGGCCGCGTACCGGCGCGATGAAGACCTTCATGGACGGCCAATGGAAGAACGACCGGCTGCGCGAGGATTTCGTCTGGGGCATTCTGAGCGACGTCGCCGAGGCCGGGCGCGCCGGCCAGGATATCCCGGCATCGGCGCTGCTCGATGCGAAGCATCCCTGGTATCCGATGGCGAAGCACTGGCTGGGCCTCATGTATTCGGCGGAGCCCGAGGAAATCTCGACGCGTGACGCCGGCAATTATGACGACACGGGCATCAATCTCGCCGTCGAGGACGGCTATGGCGCGCTGATCGCCAGGCTCGCGGCCGAACTTCCGATCTCCACCAGGGTGGCGGCACGGAAGGTGAGCGCGCGAGGCCGGGACGTGCTGGTCGAGACCGACCAGGGGACGATCACCGCCAAGGCGGCCATCGTCGCCGTGCCGGCGCGGATGCTGGAGACGGAAAGGCTCACGATCAGCGATCTGCCCCAGGACATCGCCATGGCCTTCGCCGACGTTCCGATGGGGTATTACGAGAAGGTCGCCATCGCTTTTGACGGAAAAGTGTTCGACGGCTTCGACATGCCCTATGCCGATATCTTCGATCCCGTGGCGCCCACGACGCATCCGCTCAATTTCGAATTGCATCCTTTCGGGCGGCCGATCGCCATCACCCATATTGCCGGGAATTTCGCCCGCGACATGGAGCGGGACGGCGAGGCGGGGATGGTCGACTTCGCACTCTCGGCGCTCGTCAGGGCGTTCGGCTCGGAGTTAAGAAAGAGAGTCAGGAAAGCAACCGCAACCCATTGGTCTTCCGACATTTTCATCAACGGTGCTTATTCCTGCGCGAAACCCGGAAAGGGCGATTCCCGGCAGGCTTTCGCAACGCCCATCCATGAGCGCATCTTTCTTGCCGGCGAGCATGTGCATCCTACTTTCCAGGCGACCGCGCATGGCGCCTTCGAGACCGGCATGACCGCGGCGCGCAAGGCGATCCTGGCCGCCGGGCACGGCGCGGCACTCGCGCCGGAGCCGCTGCCCGCCTGAATCTGCGGGTTGGACTTCCGCGCTCCAAATTCCTATATGAACGCGACGAACAAACAAGGGTGAGACTCGATGCCGTGGAATAAAGATGGCGGTGGCGGAGGCAACAAGGGTCCTTGGGGACAAGGCCCCTGGGGACAGGGACCGGGAGGTCCCCCGGGCGGCGGCAATCGCGGCCCCACGCCACCCGATCTCGACGAACTGATCCGCAAGGGTCAGGACAGCCTGAAGAACATCCTTCCCGGCGGCGCCGGCGGGCGCAGCACCTGGGTGATCTTCGTTCTCGCCCTTCTCGCCCTCATCGCCTTCAACAGCGTCTATCAGGTCCAGGCCGACGAGCGCGGCGTGGTGCTGCGGCTTGGCAGCTATGCCCGCACCGTGAGCCCGGGTCTGCATTTCGCCATCTGGCCGGTCGAGACGCTCGAAACCGTACAGGTCGAATCGGAAAGACAGACGTCCATCGGCGCATCCGCCAATGAAGGCCTGATGCTGGCCGGCGACCAGAACCTGGTCGATATCCGTTTCACCGTCCTGTGGAAGATCAAGAACCCGGAAGAATACCTGTTCCAGGTGAGCGAGCAGGAGAAGCTGGTCAAAGTCGTGGCCGAAAGCGCCATGCGTGAAATCGTCGGCCGCACGCCGGCAGAAGAAGTGCGCACCACCGGCCGTCTCGCCGCCCAGGACCAGGTCATGGCCATCGCGCAGACGACGCTCGACAGCTATCAGGCGGGCATCCTCATCACCGGCCTGAAGCTGGAAAAGGCCGATCCGCCGGCAGAAGTGCTGGACGCGTTCGAAGAAGTGCAGCGCGCCGAGCAGGATCAGGCCCGCTCGATCAACGAAGCCGACCAATATGCCAATCAACGCCGCCGCCTGGTGGAAGGTGAAGCCGCCAAGGTCGTCGAAGACGCCAAAGGCTACAAGGCTCGCGTCGTGCTGGAAGCGCAAGGCGAAGCGCAACGGTTCCTCAGCGTCTACGAGCAGTACAAGAATGCCAAGGACGTGACGCGCCAGCGCATCTTCCTCGAAACCCTCGAGGATATTCTCGAGAAATCGAACAAGGTCATCATCGAAGGCGGCCAGGGGCAGGGCGTGGTTCCCTATCTGCCGCTGCCGGAGATCCAGAAACGCCAAGACACGACGCCGCCGGCGCAGGGAGCAAGCCAATGAACCTGTTCAAATCGTCCGGCATCATCCTCGTTGCCATTGTCGGCCTCATCGTCTGGTCGTCGACCTTCATCGTCGATGAGCGCAAGAAGGCGCTGGTGCTGCGCTTCGGCGAGATCAACCGAATCGTCGAAAAGCCGGGTCTCTATTTCAAGATCCCGGTCGCCGACGAGGTCGTGCCGATCGAAGACCGCATGATCCTGTGGACCAGCGACAATATGAGCGTGCAGGTGGTCGACGGACGGCGCTACCTGGTCGATGCCGTCACCATGGCGCGCATCGTCAATTCGCAGCGCTTCCGCGAAACTACTTCCGCCGATCTGACCCGCGCCTGGGACCGCATCCGCACCCGCCTCGATGCGGCGTTGCGCCAGACTTACGGCAAGCGCACCTTCGATGCGGCACTCTCCAAGGACCGAGCCGTCATGATGCGCGAAATCCGCGACCAGGTGCGGGCCGAAGCGCTCAATAACGGTATCGAGATCGTCGATGTCCGCATCGTGCGCACCGATCTCATGGACGAGGTGCTCAAGAACACTTATGAGCGGATGAGCTCGGAACGCATCGCCGAAGCCAAGGACCTGAGAGGCCGCGGTGAAGCGCGCAAGATCGAGATCATGGCGCAGGCCGACCGGTCCTATACCGAGAGTCTCGCCGATTCACTGCGCCAGTCGGAAGTCATCCTCGGCGAAGGCGAGGGTGAGCGCAACAGGATA
>CAZICN010000178.1:0-8629 GCA_964537655.1 uncultured Aestuariivirga sp. | reverse complement strand
GCCACCGGACGCCGGTTGTGATAGTGGAGTTCCATGTCAAAGGCCTTCGCCCGCCTGGCAACGGCCTGGCCGATGCTGCCCATGCCCAGGATGCCGAGCCGGCGTCCGGTCACATCGTGGCCGAGAGGTTCGGTCGGCGACCACGACGTCCAGCGGTCCTCGCGCACCATCCGCTCGCCCCAATAGGCGCCGCGCGCCGCCCCCAGGATGAGCAGCAGGGCGATGTCGGCGGTGGCGTCGGTGAGCACGTCGGGCGTGTTGGTGACGGCGATGTTCCGCTGCCGCGCCGCCGCAATATCGACATGCTCGTAGCCCACCGAGAAAGTGGCGATGATCTTTATCGACGATGGCAGCTTGGCGATGATGCCGGTGGCGAAGGACTTGTCCATGGGCGTGATCAGCAGGGCATCCTTGCCCTCAGCACCCTTCAGGATTTCCGCCTCGCTCATCGGATGGTCATCGGCATTGAGTTGCGCCCGAAAGGCCTTGCCCAGGCGGGTCTCCACTTCGGGTGAAAGGCGTCTGGTCACGAGAAGGCTCGGTAAGGCAGGGGCCATTGTTGAGAACTACCGTATGGCTTAAGAGGGCAGGGTGAAGAGGATCGGAATGTCAAAGACTAGAAAACACCAGATCAAACGCGGCGCAAGCCTTGTGTTGGGCTTTGCTGCCCTTGCGGCATTAGGCAGCAATGCCTGGTCGGCCGTCAGCGTCCGCGCCCACCGCGCCGTCTATGATCTGAAGCTCGAGCGCTCGACGGAAGGATCGAATGTCTCGGGCGCCGACGGACGCATGGTCATGGAGCTCACCGGGTCGGCCTGCGACGGCTGGTCCACCAGCTTCCGCCGTGTCATGGAGATGCGGCCGAATGAGGGGGAGACCCAGCTCTTCGACAATCAGGTCGCTTCGTGGGAATCGGGCGACGGCCTTTCGCTGCAGCTCAACGATAAGCAGTTCGTCAACAACCGGCTGGAGAGCGAAACCAAGCTCAAGGCGGACATGCAGGCCGACCGCAAGGGCGGCAAGGGCACGATCAACGAACCCAAGCCGGAGGAATTCGAGTTGCCGGCCGGCGCGCTGTTCCCGATGGCGCATCAGATCCACATCATGCGGGCCGCCGAGCGTGGCGAGACGCGCGATGTCAGCATCTTCTTCGACGGCGCTTCCGGGTCCAAGGTCTACAAGGTCATTTCCTTCATCGGAAAGCGCAAGGAGCCCGGCGCGGATGCCTCAGCCGACAAGGCGCTCAAGGACATGTCGTCCTGGCCCTTGTCCGTCACCTTCTACGAATTCAAGCCGGACCAGGCGACGAGCGAGGAACTGCCGAGTTATCAGATGAGCTTCCCGATCTATGAGAACGGGGTCGCCGGCACGCTCACCATCGACTATGGCGACTATGTCCTGACCGGCCGGCTGACATCGCTCGAGCTGCTCAACCAGCCCGCCTGCAACTGAGGTCAATCCTTCTCGGCCTCGCCGTCGAAACCGAGACCGCGTTCGACCGCGCTCTTGCCGAATTTCTCGCGCAGGCGGTCGACCGCATATTCCGCCCTGGCGCGGGTCGAGGCGCGCTCATCGAGCGTCACCTCGCTTTCGGCCGGATCGATCTCGACGAGATGCGAAATGCCGACACCGAGCAGCCGGAAGGCGGTGCCGGTCGCCTCGCGCCTGAGCAAGGGCTGGGCGGCCGAAAATATCCGGTCGGCGAGGACCGTCGCATCGTGGAACGAGGCGTTGCGGGTGCGGATCTTGAAATCGGCGGTCTTCAGCTTGAGGGTCACGGTCGAACCGGCGAGCCGGTCCTTCTTGGCGCGCCGCGACACCCGCTCGCTCATCTGCCAGAGAATGCGCTCGAGCGCCTTGTAGTCGGTGATGTCGTCGTCGAAGGTGGTCTCGGCGCTGATGCTCTTGGTATCGTCATCGGGCGACACGTTGCGTGCATCCTCGCCGCGCGCCAGGTGATAGAGCCGGGCGCCCAGCGTGCCATAGCGCCGCATCAGGTCGATCTTCTCGCGCGTCTGGAGTTGCGCGATCATGGTGATGCCATCCTTGGCGAGTTCTGCCTGCATCGCCTTGCCGACGCCCCAGATGGCGCTGACCGGACGCGCCGCGAGGAACGCCAGCGTCTCCTGCCGACCGATGACCGAGAAGCCGCGCGGCTTGTCGAGATCGGACGCCATCTTGGCGAGGAACTTGTTATGCGAAAGGCCGATCGAAACGGTGATGCCTATATCGCTTTCGATCTTCCGGGCCAGATGCGCCAGCGAAAACGCGGCACTGTGGCCGTGCAGGCGCTCGGTCCCGGCAAGATCGAGAAAAGCCTCATCGATCGACAGCGGCTGGACCAGAGGGGTTAAAGCGAGCATGAGCTCGCGAACCTCGCGACCGACGGATGCGTATTTCGCCATGTCGGGCGGGATGACGATCGCCTCGGGACAAAGGTTGAGCGCCTGGAACATCGGCATCGCCGACCTGACGCCGCGGATGCGCGCGATATAGCAGGCAGTAGACACCACGCCGCGATGCTGGCCGCCGACGATCACCGGCTTGTCGCGCAGTTCCGGATTGTCGCGCTTCTCCACGGCGGCGTAGAATGCGTCGCAATCCAGATGCGCGGTCGTGAGCCGGTGCAGCTCGGGATGGCGGATCAGCCGTGGCGACCGGCAGGACGAGCAGCGACGATCGGCCTCGCTCACGGGATTGAAGCAATCCCGGCAGAATCCCGAGCCCGCCTGATCCTTTTCCATCACGTCATTCTAGCTGTCATCGTGGCGTTGCGCAGCCACCCTAAATAGGCTTCACTGCAGCACCGGGCCAATATTCGGGATCGCCCGGTTCATTCACAAAGGAGTGGGACGCGCAAACGAGGGAGGGGCCTATGTACAAGCTGTACAATGTGAAACGGTGGGGATCGATCAGCGCCCATCTGGTTCTCGAAGAGCTTGGCGTACCGTATCAAAATGTCTGGCTGACGCCCGAGCAGGTGAGGGCGCCCGAATTTCGCGAGATCAGCCCTCTGGGACTGATCCCCGCCCTGGGACTGCCGGATGGACGTGCCATCACCGAATCGGCCGCCATTGTCGCCTTCCTCACCGATGCCTATCCCGAAGGCGGCCTCGCTCCGCCCATCGGCAGCGACGACCATGCGGTCTACCTCTCCCATCTCGTTTTCATGGCGGTCAATCTCTACACCTATGTCGATTTTGCATTTGGCGGGGGCAGACTCACCGAAACCGACGAGCAGAACGCGGTGGTCCGCCGGAAGGCGGAGCAGCACAGCCTGGCGCTCTTCGACATCATGGAGGGCAAGCTTGCCGCCGACGGGCCGTTCCTCCTGGGCGACTATTTCTCGGCCGCCGACATCTATCTGTTCATGTTGACGCTCTGGGCTTTTCCCTCCGAGCGGACCGTTCTGGAGCGCTGCCCTCATATCGCGAAGGTCGTCGCGCATGTGCGAGCAAGGCCGCGCCTCAAAGCAGCCCTGGAAGCACATGGCGCGCTGGAAATCCGCGTCGCTGCCGCAGCCTGATCTATCCGTCGCGGGTGCGATGGTCAGAAACCTGGTGGACGGCCCAGCACCCGCGCCGCGAGCGCGGGCAGGCGCGGGTCGATGTCCTGCTCGGCCGTGAAGGTCAGCAGCAGCGATTCGTCCTCGAGCAGATGGTTGAGGAGGCCGGACAGGAAATCCGGGCTCTGCGCGACGGCCCTGACTTCGTCGGGGC
This sequence comes from uncultured Aestuariivirga sp., assembly GCA_964537655.1. Classification (GTDB taxonomy): domain Bacteria; phylum Pseudomonadota; class Alphaproteobacteria; order Rhizobiales; family Aestuariivirgaceae; genus Taklimakanibacter. Next base: position 4,910 of record CAZICN010000178.1, on the reverse strand, counting down.
CGATGCCCGACAGCGCCAGGAAGCGGCTGAGCCGCGCAGGGTCGGCGGCAAGAAAGGCGAGCGCTTTCAGGGCGATGACCTCTGCTTCCTCAGACGATACTCCAGGCGCTTTCACCGAACTGTTATCCCCGTTAATCAATGATTTACCAAGTCTCTGACTGCCATGATGGTTAAACTGTTGGTTACCCAGTTCAGCGACAATTCGCTATTAAGAATAGCGGTAACAATTCTCAAAACGAAACAGGGTAACCGGTGTTCTGTGGAGTAGTTTTGACCGAACCACAGAACACACCGACAGGGCGCTAGCCGTGCTACACATACCGGGAAAACCAGTGGGAAACGAGCAGATGCTCGCAACAAATCCGGCGCATGCCAAGACAGTCCTGATCGTCGAGGACAATGAGCTCAATATGAAGCTCTTCAACGATCTCCTCGAGGCGCATGGCTATCGCGTCCTGCAGACGCGTGATGGTCTCTCGGCGCTCGAAATCGCACGCCAGCATATGCCGGACCTCATCATCATGGACATCCAGCTTCCGGAAGTCTCCGGCATCGAAGTCACCAAATGGCTGAAGGAAGACGAAGAGCTGCAGAAGATACCGGTCATAGCGGTGACCGCTTTCGCCATGAAGGGCGATGAAGAAAAGATACGGGAAGGGGGCTGCGAAGCCTATATATCGAAACCCATCTCCGTTATGAGCTTCCTCAAGACCGTGGACAGTTTTCTCAAGAGACCGCAATGACAGCCAGGGTTCTGGTCGTCGACGATATTCTCGCCAATGTTCGCCTTCTCGAGGCGAAGCTTTCGGCGGAGTATTTCGATGTCGTCACGGCCATGAACGGCATCGACGCGCTCGATTCCATCCAACGGACAAAGCCCGATATCGTGCTTCTCGACGTGATGATGCCGGGCATCGACGGCGTCGAGGTCTGCCGGCAGATCAAGAACAACGCACAGACACACCACATTCCGGTCGTCATGGTCACCGCCCTCGATCAGCCGGAGGACCGCGTCAAGGGCCTCGAGGCGGGAGCCGACGACTTCCTGACCAAGCCGGTGAACGACCTCGCGCTGTTCTGCCGGGTGAAGAGCCTGGTGCGCCTCAAGATGCTCACCGACGAGCTCAGAGCCCGGTCGCCGAATGGCGAGACGGTCAAGCTGATCAGCCGCCAGGAGAACGGGGCGCCGCGCCCGGGCAAGATCCTCGTCATCGACAACCGCGCCTCGGCCAGCGAGCGCACCAGGGCGGCGCTCGTCCCGCACCACGAGGTGACGGTCATCGACGATCCGCTGACCGCCGTGATGCACGCGGCCGAAACCCGCTACGAGCTGATCATCATCAATCTCGACATGGACAATGTCGACGGCCTGCGCCTGTGCTCGCAGCTCAAATCGCTCGAGCGGACGCGCCAGACGCCCATCCTCATCGTCGTGGCACCCGACGACCACCAGCGCCTGCTGCGCGCCCTCGACATGGGAGTGAACGACTACCTGATCCGCCCTATCGACAAGCAGGAACTCCTGGCGCGCGCCAATACTCAGATCCGACGATGCCGCTATACCGATCAGCTGCGCTCGCATGTGCAGGCGACGATGGAGCTGGCGGTGACCGACCCGCTGACCGGCCTCTACAACCGCCGCTACATGGAGAACCAGACCACCGCCCTGGTCGAACACGCGATCAATCGCGGCAAGGCGCTGTCGCTGCTGGCGCTCGATGTCGATCACTTCAAGTCGGTCAATGACGAGAACGGCCATGCCGTGGGCGATCGTGTCCTGCAGGAACTGGCCTCGCGCCTCAAGCAGGCGATCCGCAATATCGACATGATCTGCCGCATCGGCGGCGAGGAATTCGTGATCGTCCTGCCCAACACCAATGCCGAGACGGCGACCAAGATCGCCGACCGCATGCGCCGCGGCATCTCCGGCAAGCCGTTCAATGTCGGGGCCGGGAAAGGGCCGCTGGAGGTGACGGTGTCGATTGGCGTCGCCGCCGTCGAGAGCACCGCCGACACGATGGAGGCCATTCTGAAGCGCGCCGACGAGGCCCTGTACAGCGCCAAGCGCGGTGGCCGCAATCGGGTCAACTCGACCGCAGCCTAGGGTCCCGAATCCGAAGTTCGCATCATGTCGCTGCGCCTAGGGCTGACGCCATTTCGAACCTTGAGGCGCGGAAGGCGTTCACCCTCAGAAACAGCGGAAACTCGCGATCAAGAACAGGAAAAAAATAACATTTGTCGGATTTTACACGCCGGATGTCGGGCGCGCGCGCCCACCGGCCGCCCATTGAACTAACGGGAGAGGGCTTCACAAAGGGGGACAGGAGCCTTCCGGGCCGGGCAGCGAATTTGCCGTTTTGCACATTCTGCAACCGTGCTAGGTTCGGATTCCCTTGGCTGTGACCGAAAAAGAAGGGGATAAGAGTTCAATGGCACAGGAAAAACCACAAAATCTGCAGGACACCTTTCTCAATCACGTCCGCAAGCAGAAGATCCCGGTGACGGTATTTCTCGTCAATGGGGTGAAATTGCAGGGTATTATTACCTGGTTTGACAATTTCTGCGTGCTGCTGAGAAGGGACGGACTGTCCCAACTCGTCTACAAGCATGCCATTTCGACGATCATGCCGGGCGGGCCGATCAGCCTGTTCGACGAGGAAGGCAAGGACGGGTGAAGTCCTCCAGACAGAAGCATTCCTCCGGGCACGAAGTTCGATTTCAGATTGAAGGGCCACACGCTACCCGCGCCATTGTCGTTCATGTCGAGCGCAAGGGCAGGGCGGCATCGTCGCTTGCCGATCGGAATGCGGCCTCGCGCCTGGAGGAGGCTGTCGGTCTGGCGCTTGCCATCGATCTCGAAATTGCGGGACAGCTTGTCGTCATGCTGGCCGAACCTCGCCCGGCGACACTCATTGGCACAGGCAAGGTCGATGAGATTGCCGATCTGGTGAAGGAAACCGAGACCGACCTCGTCGTCGTCAACGGGACGCTGAGCCCGATCCAGCAGCGCAACCTCGAGAAGGCGTGGGGCGCCAAGGTTCTTGACCGCACCGGGCTCATCCTCGAAATCTTCGGCCGCCGCGCCCGCACCCGCGAAGGCCTCCTCCAGGTCGAACTCGCCCATCTGCGCTATCAGAAGAGCCGACTGGTCAGATCCTGGACCCATCTCGAACGTCAGCGCGGCGGCTTCGGCTTCCTCGGCGGTCCCGGCGAAACCCAGCTCGAAGCTGACCGGCGTCTGATCCAGGAGCGCATCTCCAAGCTCGAAAAGCAGCTCGATTCCGTCGTAAAGACGCGTGGCCTGCACCGCGCCGGCAGGGCGCGCGTACCCTATCCAGTCGTCGCCCTCGTCGGCTACACCAATGCCGGCAAGTCGACCTTGTTCAACGCCCTCACCAATGCCGGCGTCCTCGCCAAGGACCTGCTCTTCGCCACCCTCGATCCCGCCATGCGGGCGATCTCGCTGCCGCATGGCCGCAAGGTGGTGCTATCCGATACCGTCGGCTTCATTTCCGACCTTCCCACCCCGCTCATCGCCGCCTTCCGCGCCACGCTGGAAGAGGTGATCGAAGCCGATGTCATCCTGCATGTCCGCGACATCAGCCATCCGGAGAGCGAGGCGCAGGCCGCCGACGTTTCCTCCATCCTGACCGAGCTCGGCATCGGCGAGAACCGCCGGGAACACATCATCGAGGTGTGGAACAAGGCGGACCTTCTGCCCGAGGACATGCAGGAGATGCGGCGCACCCAGGTGCTGCGCCAGAACGATTGCGCGCTGGTATCGGCGCTGACGGGCGAGGGGCTCGCCGATCTGCGAGAGCTGATCGAGGAGAAGCTCGGCCGCGATCTCGATATCTACGAAGCGGTGCTCGATCCCGCCGACGGACAAGGTCAGGCGTGGCTCTATGACAAGGGCGAGGTTCTCGGCCGCGAGCAGCTCGAGGACGGCCGGGTGGTGCTCACCGTTCGCCTCGGCGCCGAAAAGGCCCAGATCGCCGCCAGCCGGTTCAAATACCGCTTGCGCAACACGAGCCTGCTCGATCACGCGGCCGAGTGATCTTCCCGCCTCTCAAGCGCCTTGGCTGCATCCCACAGAGCGTCCATCTCGGCGAGCGTCGATTGCCCGGGCGATGAACCGCGTTTCGCCAGTTCATCCTCTATATGCCGGAAGCGGCGCAGGAACTTCTCGTTGGCGGCGCGCAAGGCATGCTCGGGATCGATGTCGAGATGACGGCCGAGATTGGCCATGGCGAAGAGCAGGTCGCCATATTCGGCTTGCTGCCTGTCGCGCGCCGTCTCCTGCTTCAGCTCGGCGATCTCCTCATTCATCTTGTCATAGACGAAATCGACCGACGGCCAGTCGAAGCCCACCCTGGCGGCCTTCGCCTGGAGCTTGACCGCGCGCGTCATCGCGGGAAGGACGACGGGCACGCCATCGAGAATGCTGCCGGCGGCGTCCTGGTTTTTCTTCTCGCGCGCCTTCATCTCATTCCAGAAGCCTTTGGCGAGCGTCGCCGATCGCGCTTTCTCATCGCCGAAGACATGCGGATGGCGGCGCACCATCTTGCGGCAGATGGCTTCGACCACATCGTCGAAGGTGAAACTCGCTTCCTCTGCCGCCATCTGCGCGTGATACACGACCTGAAGGAGGAGATCGCCGAGTTCCTCGCACAGATCGGCCTTGTCGGCCCGCTCTATCGCGTCGGCCACCTCATAGGCTTCCTCGATCGTATAGGGCGCGATGGTCGCAAAATTCTGCTCGAGATCCCAGGGACAGCCGGTGCCGGGCGTGCGCAGCGCCGCCATGATGGCCTTGAGCGTTTCGAGCTTGCGGGGATCGAGATCGGCTGGGTTGGTCATGTTTCTCGCGCTGGTCACGTTCGATCGGACGGCCGCCCGTTCCGGGCACA
>CAZICN010000177.1:0-8630 GCA_964537655.1 uncultured Aestuariivirga sp. | reverse complement strand
GATCGCCATCTCGAACGGCCGCCAGCAGGTCGATTCCGGCACCAAGATGATCCATCTCGGCAAGAACACCTCGAGCCGCATCGTCTCGAAGGGCATCGCGGCCGGGCGCAGCGACAACACCTATCGCGGCCTCGTCTCGGCGCACCGCAAGGCGACCAATGCGCGGAATTTCACCCAGTGCGACTCGCTCCTCATCGGCGACAAATGCGGCGCGCATACCGTGCCCTATATCGAGGCAAAGACGCTGTCGGCGCATTTCGAGCATGAGGCGACGACGTCGAAGATTTCCGACGACCAGATGTTCTATTGCCAGTCGCGCGGCCTGTCGCAGGAAGAGGCGGTGACGCTTATCGTCAACGGCTTCGTGCGCGACGTGCTGCAGCAATTGCCGATGGAGTTCATGGCCGAGACGCAGAAGCTGATCGGCATCTCGCTCGAAGGCAGCGTGGGCTGAACGGACTCTGCCCGAACCTATGATTTGAAGACATGCAGTGAGTTATGGAAGACAAGAACAATGCTTGAGATCAACAACCTTCATGTGAAACTGGCGGAAGAAGACCGCTCCATCCTCAACGGCCTTACCCTCAATGTGAAGCCGGGCGAGGTGCATGCCATCATGGGGCCGAACGGCTCCGGCAAATCGACCCTGTCCTATGTTCTCGCCGGCCGCGAGGGTTATGAGGTCACGGGCGGCGAAGCCAGGTTCAAAGGCGAAGACCTGCTCGACATGGCGCCCGACCAGCGCGCCGCCAAGGGCCTGTTCCTCGCCTTCCAGTATCCGGTCGAGATCCCGGGCGTCGCCACCATGCAGTTCCTGAAAGTGGCCCTCAATGCGCAGCGCAAGGCGCGCGGCGAGAAGGAGCTGACCACGCCCGAATTCATGCGGATCGTGAAGGACCGTGCGGCCAAGCTCGACATTTCACAGGACATGCTGAAGCGCGCCGTCAATGTCGGCTTCTCGGGCGGCGAGAAGAAGCGCGCCGAGATCCTGCAGATGGCGGTGCTCGAGCCCTCGCTCTGCATTCTCGACGAGACCGATTCCGGCCTCGACATCGATGCGCTGCGTGTCGTCGCCGATGGCGTGAATGCGCTGCGCTCGCCCGAGCGCGCCATGGTCGTCATCACCCACTATCAGCGTCTCCTCGACTATATCGTGCCCGATTACGTCCATGTCCTGTCGCAGGGCCGTATCGTCAAATCGGGCGGCAAGGAGCTGGCGCTCGAGCTCGAGGCCAAGGGTTATGCCGAGTTCGCCAGGGAAGCCGCATGAACATCGCCGTGACCAAGACGCCGGCGGAACTCGCCTATGACGGCATGCTGCTGCCGCATGCGCGTCTCGAAGACTGGAAATGGACCAATCTCCGGACCCTGATCGACCGGCCTTATCCGCCGCGCCTGAAGGTCGAGGCGCTTCCTAAGGACGTCGAGCGCCTGCTCAGGCAGGATCCGCTCGGCAAGCTGGCGCGCACCCGTATCGTCTTCGTCAATGGCGCGTTCGACAAAGCCCTTTCGCATTTGCCGGTAGGCGGCGATGTCAAGGTGACGGAGCATCTCGCCCCGGCGCAGGCCGCCGATGAGCCGGTGCTCGGAATGAATGCGGCCTTCGCCACGGCGGGCGTCCATGTCGAGATTGCGTCCAACATCGACGCGCCGGTCGAACTCGTCCATGTGTCGACGGCGGCCGAGCCCCGCACGATCGCCACCCGCCATCGCATCACCGTCGCCGATAGCGCCTCGGCGACCCTGTTCGAAACCCATCTGGGCGAGGGCGACTATCTGTCGAACAGCGTGATCGACGTGACGCTGGGGGCAGGGGCGAAGCTCGACCGGGTGAAGCTCGAGATCGAATCGCGCGAGGCCATCCATCTGGCCCATATCCGCATCGCGGTCGGCCGCAATGCCCTGTTGCGCGACTTCACCCTGACGTCGGGCGCCAGGGTCAACCGCCAGAACGGGACGATCTCGTTCCTGGGCGAGAAGGCGGATGCGAAGATCGCCGGCTCGTACCTTCTTTCCGGCAAGCAGCATGCCGATACCCGTCTCGTGGTCGACCACCGGGTGCCGAAATGCGTGAGCCGCGAAGTGTTCAAATGCGTAATGGACGAGAAGGCGCGCGGCATCTTCCAGGGCAAGGTGATCGTCCAGCCGGACGCCCAGAAAACCGACGGCAAGCAGTCCTCGCACGGCCTTCTTCTGTCGGAGACGGCGGAATTCGACGCCAAGCCCGAGCTCGAGATCTATGCCGATGACGTGGTCTGCGGCCATGGCGCGACCAGCGGCGACATCGATCACAACCATCTCTTCTATCTGCGCTCGCGCGGCATCCCCGAGGCCGAGGCCAAATCTTTGCTGATCGCCGCCTTCGTCGGCGAGGCTTTCGACACGATCAGCCATGACGAAGTCCGCGAGCAGTTGACCCGCTTTGCCGAGACCTGGCTCGTCGATCACAAGGATGCTCCAAGGTGACCGCGCAAACCAGGATCCGCCCAGCCTTCGACGTCGAGGCCATTCGCCGCGATTTCCCGATCCTGTCGCGCGAGGTCTATGGCAAGCCGCTCGTCTATCTCGACAACGCGGCCTCGGCCCAGAAGCCCAAAGCGGTGCTCGACCGCATGATGCAGGCGATGTCCGAGGACTATGCCAATGTCCATCGCGGCCTGCACTATCTGTCCAACACCTCGACCCAGGCTTTCGAGGACGCGCGTGAGAGCGTCAGGCGTTTCCTCAACGCGCCGTCCAAGGACCAGCTCATTTTCACCCGCAACGCCACCGAAGCGATCAACCTGGTGGCGCAGTCCTTCGGCGGCATGGTGATCAGAGAGGGCGACGAGATCGTGCTCTCCATGCTGGAGCATCATTCCAACATCGTGCCCTGGCACTTCCATCGCGAGCGCAATGGCGCCGTGATCAAGTGGGCGCCGGTCGATGACGACGGCAACTTCCTGATCGATGAGTTCGAGAAGCTCCTGACCCCCCGCACCAGGATCGTCGCCATCACCCAGATGTCGAATGCGCTCGGCACCATCGTTCCGGTCAAGGAAGTCATCCGCATCGCCCATGCGAGGGGCATTCCGGTGCTCGTCGATGGCAGCCAGGCGGCGGTCCATCTCCCCGTCGACGTCCAGAATCTCGACGCCGATTTCTATGTCTTCACCGGCCACAAGACCTATGGGCCCTCGGGCATCGGCGTTCTCTATGGCAAGATGGAGCATCTCAGGCGCATGCCGCCCTATCAGGGAGGCGGTGAGATGATCGGCGAGGTCTCGCTCGATCGGATCACCTATGCCGAGCCGCCGCATCGCTTCGAAGCGGGCACGCCCGCCATCGTCGAGGCGATCGGGCTTGGCGCCGCGCTCGACTATATGAAGGGGATCGGCCTCGACGCCATCGCCAAGCATGAGGCGGATCTGCGCGACTATGCGACGGAGCGTCTTTCCGAGATCAACTCGCTGAAGATATTCGGTCGCGCGCGGGAAAAGGGGGCGATCGTCTCCTTCAACATGGAAGGGGCGCATGCCCATGACATCTCGACGGTCATCGACCGTTCGGGCGTCGCGGTCAGGGCCGGCACCCATTGCACCCAGCCGCTCCTGGCGCGCTTCGGCGTGACCGCCACCTGCCGGGCTTCCTTCGCCATGTACAACACCAGGGCCGAAGTTGATAAACTGGCGGAAGCGCTTATCTTTGCGCAGAGGATATTCTTGTGACCGAAGCCCAGGACCATAGCGCAGCCCCCGAGGCGGCTCCCGTTCCTCCGGCATCCACCATTCCGCCGGACGAGATCGCGCGCCTGACGGACGACATAACGGCGGCGCTGAAGACGGTCTATGATCCTGAAATCCCAGTCGATATTTATGAACTGGGGTTGGTCTACAAGGTCGATATCGAAGACGACCGGCAGGTCAAGATCGACATGACCCTGACGGCTCCGGGCTGCCCGGTCGCCGGCGACATGCCGGGATGGGTGGAAAACGCGGTGGGCGCCGTTCCGGGCATCTCGGGCGTGAAAGTTAACCTGGTGTTCGATCCGCCATGGGATCATTCCCGTATGTCGGATGAGGCGCGCGTCGCGCTCAATATGTGGTAGAAGGGAGCATGGCTATCTTGAGACCCCGTCCCAAAGTGATGACGCTGACCGATGCCGCGGCCGAGCGCGTAAAGGCGATCATGGCCAAGGCGAAGACCCCGGTGGTGGCGCTGCGGCTCGGCGTCAAGAATGGCGGCTGCGCCGGCATGGAATACACGATGGAATGGGCCGAATATAAGAAGCCGCTCGACGAGGTCGTCGAGGACAGGGGTGTCACGGTCTTCATCGATCCCAAGGCCATCATGTTCCTGCTCGGCACCGAGATGGACTATCGCGAGTCCATGCTGAAGTCGGGCTTCGTCTTCAACAACCCCAACCAGACCTCGGCCTGCGGCTGCGGCGAATCGGTGATGCTGAAGCCTGCCCAGGCCGTGCCGGCCGCCCAGTAGGGCATGGCGACGAGCGCCGAATATCTCGATTTCATCAAGGAGCAGCTTTCGGATTTCGGGGCGGTGACGGTGCGCCGGATGTTCGGCGGCGCCGGCATCTTCAGCGACGGCCTCATGTTCGCGCTGATTGCCGACGAGACGTTGTATCTCAAGGCCGACGGTGTTTCGCAAGGCGAGTTCGAGGCCCTGAACCTCGCGCCCTTCACCTATGCGGCGAAGGGCGAGCGAAAGGTCGTCATGTCCTACTGGCGGGCGCCTGAGACCTGCCTTGATGACCGCGACGAGATGACGTTTTGGGCGCGCAAGGCTTTCGCGGCGGCGTTGCGCGGCCGCAAACCTGCCAAAGCCCTGCCGTTGCAAAAGTCGCCGCGCAAACGATAAATCTTCGATTGTTGGAAAATTAGCTTTTGTCGGCCATTAAGCTCGCGAGGCAATGGTTTGCCGCGCCCCAACTGTCGAGCCTGGCGACGTCTTCGATGAGCATCTTTCGCATCGGCGATCCGCGAAAAATCGCGACCTATGGCTTCGTCATGGCCGCGCGCGGCGCCTATGTCCTGTTTCGGCTCATCACCGTCCTCGGCGTGCCCTATGTGCTGGGGCCCGCGGCGCTCGGACAGTTCGGGACTTTTTCAGGCCTTGTCGCCGTCCTGCCCACCCTGGTCGGGCTCGGCGTGCCGCAGCACATCATCCGCCGTCTGGCCGGCAGCCATCACCGCCCGTCCTTCAGTGTGCTGGTGCTGCATTCGATCATCGGCTTTGTCACGGCTTCCCTGGCCTGCGTCGTCTGGATCGGGATCTACCCCGATGTCGATCTGCTGACCGGCCTGCTCGTCGCTTTCGTGGCGGGGGTCGAAGTCATCAGGGCCACGGTCTATTCGCTCGCCATCGCGCGCTCGAGCATCATCAGGGCCAATGTCGCCTATGTGCTGAGCGGGTCGGGGCCGAGCCTCGTCATCCTTGCGGGCTTCGTGTTGTTCAGGGACCAGATCAGCCTCGCGACACTCATGGGCGCCTGGCTCGTCACCAACATCGCCTCGACCGTCGTGGCCATGACCGTGGCCAAACCGGACTTCGCCGGCTATGTCAGGCAATCGATGGACATGCCCGCCTGGCGCCGCCGCTACGGGACGGCGGTTGCCGTCTCCCGCGACATCTATCTCAACCAGATCGTCGACGTGGCGCGGGTCTATTGCGACCGTCTGATCGTTCCGCTCCTGGTCGGCTTCTACTGGGCCGGAATCTATAATTTCTTCGCGCTTGCCGCCAATGTGACGGTCATGATCTGCAATGCCACATTCGGGCAAACCGATCTGCCGCAACTCATGAAAGCCTCCGCCAGCCAATCCTGGACTGAGTTCCGGCAGGTGGTCAGGGCAGGACTAAAATACAATATTGTACTTCCAATCCTTATGATGTTGCCGCTATTCTTTTTGCGACCCCTGGCGGCATTTGTCATGAAAACCACGATCGACGCGCCTTTCTATTACGCCCTGACCGCGGCGGCGACCCTGGTCGCGGTAAGCGGGTCAGTGGCCGACTACCTCTGGTATGCGGTCTATGCCGCGCATGGGGAAAGCAAACTCGCCAGGACGGCCATCGTCACGGTGCCCCTGGGGATCGCCCTTGTTGCCGCAGGGACGGTGCTTTTCGGGCTCGTTGGCGCGTTACTTGCAGTCGCCCTGACCAGCGGGGTCGTGTCGTGGCTGCGTTGGCGGACGCTCGATACGCATTTGAGGTCGAAGACAGTAGGATGATGAACTACTTTAAATTGAATACGGGATCGGAACAATGACCGGCGAGGCTGTTGTTCTCATCCCGGCCTACAATGCCGAGGCGACACTGGGTGACGCCGTGCATTCGCTGTTTCCGGCCAGATCGGCCTTCGATGTGCTGATCGTCGACGATGGCAGTCATATGCCGGTCGAAAACGTCATCGACGCCCATGCCGGGCTCGCTCCCTACCGTGCGCAGATCCATGTGCTTCGCCATCACCCCAATCGCGGCCTGATCGCGACGCTGAACGAAGGCGTCAGCTGGGCCCTCGAGCGGAAGTATCGCTATATCGTCCGCATGGACAGCGACGACCTCGCCCGTCCGGGGCGCATGGACCGGCAGATCGACTATATGAATGCCAATCCTGACATCGATGTCGCGGGAACGCAGATCAAGCGCTTCATGCATCAGCTCGAGGACTATGGCGACAGCGCATTCCCCCTGGAGCATGAGGCGATCCGCCGCCACATGCACCTCTCGGCCGCCTTCTCCCATCCGACCATGATCATTCGCGCCGAGACCTTCCGGAAGGTAGGGCTCTATGACCCTGATTATCTGCATGCGGAGGATTATGACTGGGCCTGGCGCTGCATCAGGAAGGTCAGGATGGCGAACCTTCCCGATTTCCTGTTGAACTACCGGGTGTCGCCCAATCAGATTTCAGCCAAGAACCGCAAGCGCCAGCTGGTGAACAAGGCCCGCATTCTCCTGCGTGAGTTCGGCCGGGGCGAGATCGGCTGCCTGAAGGGTTTTGCCGCCGTCGTCGCCGTGTTCTTCCTGCCGTTCCACGTCAAGCTCGCGCTGCAGAGGCAGGTCGAATACTGGACCAGCGGAATGGGAATGTGAGCGCCTCCTCCGAGCTTCGGATTCGCTCTATCTCTTTGATTTACGCATCGCATTATCCGAAATCAACGCTCATCGTTCTAAGGTAAACGCCTACCCAACTCGTCATGGCCGCCCTTGAGGCGGCCATCCAGCTTTTCCCTACAGCAGCTGAACGGCGTCGAGTCTGGATGGCCGGGTCGAAGCCCGGCCATGACGAGGAGAGGGAGGATGTTACCCTCAGTGAGAGGCTATTGGTTCGACCCAGGCGCGTCGCGTTCCAACATGGAAGTCGGCAATCCTGGCAGGAAGCGTGCGTAAATCAGGCGCTGCGCACCGGGCGCGACAGGAAAGCCGGCATGTTGCCCGAATGGAAGCCGTCGGAATCGGGCACATCGCCGGAAGGCGAGGGCCTGCGGTCGCGAGCCGGTTCCTTGCGGCGCGGTTCGGCCGCCCGGTGTCTTTCCTCGCGCGGCCGCTTCTCCTCGCGAGATTGCGTCTCGTCTCGCGCGAGCTTCTCGTCGCGCGGGCGTCTCTCTTCACGCGGCTGTGTCTCGTCGCGCGCCGGTTTCTCCTCGCGCGCCGGCCTGGCCGCGGCGGGCTTCTGGCGCTCGCCGCGCGATCTGCCGCGCCGCTGGCGCGGCTGTTCGGCTTCATCGCCCTGGCTTTCGCCCTCGGCCGGTTGAGCGCTTCCTTCCCAGGCGATGGTCTTGCGGATCAGCTGCTCGATCGCCTTCACATGTTTCGCCTCGGCATTCGTCGCCAGCATGAAAGCGTGTCCTTCGCGCCCGGCGCGGCCGGTGCGGCCGATGCGGTGCACATAGTCCTCGGCGTGGATCGGCACGTCGAAATTGAAGACATGGCTGACATCCGGGATATCGAGGCCGCGGGCGGCCACGTCGGAAGCGATCAGGAAGGTGATCTCGCCGGCCCGGAAGGACTCCAGCGTCTTGAGGCGCGCCCGCTGGTCCATGTCGCCATGCAGGGCCGCGGCATTGAAGCCATGGCGTTTCAGCGAGGCTTCGAGGACCCCGACGGTCGTCTTGCGGTTGGCGAAGACGATGGCGTTCTTCACATTGGTCTGGGACTTCAGAAGCCGGCGCAGCGCTTCGCGCTTGAGCTTTGCATCGCTGGGCGCCTTGACCAGCTTCTGCTCGATCGTCGCGGCAGTGCTCGAATGCGGAGACACCTCGACGCGGACTGGCGCGTGCAGGAACTGATTGGTGATCCGCTGGATTTCCGGCGGCATCGTCGCCGAGAAGAACAGGGTCTGGCGGGTAAAGGGCAGGAGCTTGTAGATGCGTTCGATATCCGGGATGAATCCCATGTCGATCATGCGGTCGGCTTCGTCGATGACCAGCATTTCGACGCCGGTCAGCAGCAGCTTGCCGCGCTCGAAATGATCGAGCAGGCGGCCGGGCGTGGCGATGACGACATCGGCGCCGCGGTCGATCTTGGCGGCCTGGTCGTCGAAGGAGACACCGCCGATGAGCAGCGCCACCGTCAGGCGATGGGCCTGCCCGATGCGCTCGAACGCCTCCTGCACCTGGGCGGCGAGT
>CAZICN010000176.1:0-8656 GCA_964537655.1 uncultured Aestuariivirga sp. | reverse complement strand
GAAAACAACGCCTTCCCGGGCACCGTCAAGGCGGTGGCCAACGGCCATGCGGTGATCGAGACGGCCTTCGGTCCCTTGCGCGGCCTCAATCAGTCGAAGCTCAAGGCGGGCGACAAGGCGGTCCTGTTTGTCCGCCCGGAATCCTTCAAGCTCGGCAAGGGCGGCAAGGACACCACCATCGACACGACGGTCCTCTCCGTCGCCTTCGAGGGTAATGCCAGCCACATTTTCCTCAAGGGTGCCGGCAAGAAGGACATCACGCTCACCGTCGGACGCAACGACCCTGTGAAGGTTCCGACCCAGGGCTCCAAGACGAGCCTCGTCTATGAAGCCGATCTCGGCAGCGTCCTGCCGGAAGGAAGAATGGCCAGTGAGTAGGCAACTCGTCTTTCTGATCCCGGTCGTCGTCATTGCCGTCTTCTGGCTCATGGCGCGCTATGAGACGAAGATCGCCAAGGATTCCGCCTCGCGCTCCTTCGTCCAGCGCAATGGCCTGGCGCTTTCGATCTTCTTCGTCGGCGCGGTGGGCTTCTGGACCCTGTTCATGGTCGTCCTGCCCTATCTCTACATGTTGCAGGAATCCTTCCACCCGACATTGTGGCCGAAGGACCGCGGCGGACCGAAGGACGTGCTCACGCTCGAGCACTACAAGTTCTTCATCTATGGCGTGCAGTCGGGTACCGAGGTTTCCTACAACGTCACGCATATCAAGGCGTTCTTCCTCACCATCCTGATCAGCATGGCGGTGACCCTGATCAATCTCGTCCTGTGCTATCCGATCGCCTATTACATGGCGCAGGTGGCGACGGTGCAGAAGGTCAGGCTCCTGATGCTGGCGCTCATCCTGCCCTATTGGGTCAACGAAGTGCTGCGCGCTTTCGCCTTGCGCATCCTGCTCGCGTCGGAAGGCATCATCAACCGTTTCCTGCAGTTTATCGGCCTGACCTCGGGCCCTGTCGATTTCCTCGCCATGGATGTCGGCCTCTTCACCGGCCTTTCCTATGCCTATCTGCTGATCATGGTGTTCCCGCTCTACAATGCGATCGAAAGCCTCGACAAGAACCAGATCGAGGCGGCGCGCGATCTCGGCGCGCCCTGGTGGCGCATCCACAAGGAAGTCGTCATTCCCTATGCCAAGCCCGGCATCGCGTCCGGCTGCACGATGGTGTTCATGCTGTCGGCGGGCGCGCTGGCGGCCCCGCAGTTCCTCGGCGGACCCAGCACGCTGTGGTTCACCTCGATCGTCTATGACTTCTTCTTCCAGTCCTTCAACTGGGCCCGGGGATCGGCCTATGCCCTGATCCTCCTCGTCGCCTGCATCCTCCTCGTGATGATCCTGCTCAAGAGGTTCAAGGTCACGCTCGGGGAGGCGATAAAATGACGTCGCGCATGATCATGAAGGCGATGATCGCCTTCTATATCTTCATCTTCTTCCTCTATCTGTTCGGACCGCTCTTCGTCATGGCCGTGTCGGCCTTCAACACCGAGAGCTATCCGCAGGCCTACCCCTTCGAGGGCTTCACCACGCGCTGGTTCGGCGAGTTGCTGCGCGACCGCGACATGATCGCCGGCTTCTGGAACTCGATCATCATCGGTGTCGGCGTCGTCTGCCTGTCGGTGCCGATCGGGCTCGCGGCGTCGATCGTCATGAGCCAGATCTATCACCGGGCCCGCTCGCTCTACTACCTGATCACCGTTTCGCCGGTGCTGACGCCCGGCGTCATCATCGGCATCTCGACGGTCATCTTCTGGAAGGATTTCAGCGAGCTGACCGGAACCAAGCCCGCCGTCTACAAGGGCATCATCCTCGCGATCCTCGGCCAGTCGAGCTTCATCGCCGCCTATTGCCTGCTCATCATCATGGCCCGCCTGCAGCGCTTCGACCGGGCCCAGGAGGAGGCGGCCCTCGATCTCGGCGCCACCTATCCGCAGGTTTTCTGGCACATATTAATTCCGTTCCTGAAGCCCGCACTGCTCTCGGCCGCGGTGATCGCCTTCCTCTCGTCCTTCGAGAACTACAACACGACGACCTTCGCCATCCTGGCCGACAAGACGCTGGTGACGGTGCTCGCCGGCCGGGTGCGCCAGGGCACGACGCCGGCGCTGTCGGCGCTCGCGGTGATCATCATCGGCATCACCCTCATCGGCGCCATCGCCTATGAGGTGATGAAGCGGCGCGAGGAGCGGCTGAGCGCCCGGAATGCCGAGCTCGCGAAGCGGGCCGAGTGCGGCGAGGTTCTGGTGCCGGCGGCCGCTTGACCCCTTCGGCCGCCTTCCGGTCTTAACGATAATGGCGGGATTCCGTGTGAATTTCGGCGCGCCGGCGCGGATCGTTAAGATTGTAGTCATTGGAGCAACGCCGGATTTAGCAATCCCTGTCAGTTTGCGCCGACTACCTAAGGGAAAATCTTGACGGCGTGGGAAAAATGACAAGACGTACCGACTGGTTCAGGCGGCTGCTTGGTGACGAGCGCGGAAGTACCGCGATTGCATTTGCAGTCTCCATGCCGTTGGTGGTGGCGGGTGCCGCCCTCGGAGTCGAAACCTCATACTGGTATTACAAGGATCTGCAGTTGCAGGCGGCCGCCGATGCCGCCGCCTATGCCGGGGCGCTGGAGAAGCGCGCAGGGTCCAAGAATCCCGCAGCCCTCCAGGCCGCGACATCGGTCGCCGTCAATAACGGCTTCGAACAGGCGGTCGGAACCGCGGAACTCAATTCGCCGCCGCAATCCGGCACGCACATGAACTCCAAATCGGTCGAGGTCGTGCTGCAGGAGACCACTCAGCGGTTCTTTTCGTCCCTGTTCATCCAGACACCCGTGACGATCCGGGCGCGCGCCGTCGCGGCGTTCGAGGATGCCGGCAGCGCCTGCATCCTGGCCCTGCACAAATCCGCGTCCAAGGCCGCCCTGTTCTCCGGCAGCTCGACCAGCAAGTTCAAGAGCTGCAGTGTCATGGCGAACTCGCTCGCCAATGATGCGGTCGTGGTCCAGGGCAGCGGAAAGCTGCAGACAAGTTGCATCTATTCGGTCGGCGGCGTCAGTCTGCTCGCGACGACGGTGCTGGATCAGTGCAGCTCCGCGCAGGTCGGTGTCTCACCGGTGGGCGATCCCTATGGGGCGGTCGAGCCGCCGGTGGCATCCGGCGCCTGCAAGAGCACAAGTGGCTCGCCGCTTTCGCCCGGAACCTATTGCGGCGGCATGACGCTCAGCGGCACCAAGACGCTGAATCCGGGCGTCTATACCGTCTCGGGCGGCGATCTCAAGATCAACGCGAATGCGAATATCTCCGGCTCGGGGGTCATGTTCTATCTGACCAATGGCGCGCGCGTCAGCATAAACGGCAATGCCACGGTCGACCTGAGCGCCGCGACGAGCGGACCTTACTCCGGACTGCTTTTCTTCGGCGACCGGACCGACACGGGATCGACCAGGAACACCTTCAACGGGACGGCGGACTCGAAGCTCACCGGGGCGATCTACTTCGCCAGCCAGAACATCGGGTTCCTCGGGAATTTTTCCGGGACCGATGGTTGCACCCAGGTCGTGGGCCTGACGGTCGAATGGACAGGCAATGCCAGCGTCAGCAAGGACTGCAGCGCACACGGAATGCAGGCCATTCCGGCGGCGGAGCTGGTCAAGCTCGTCGAGTGAGCCCATGAACAGACTTCACCGCTTCCTTCGCCACAGCGGCGGTGTTTCCGCCGTCGAATTCTCGTTGGCCGCGCCGATCCTGATCCTGATGCTCGCCGGAATATTCACCGGCTGGACATATACGTCACAGTTGATGGAGATACGCAGCGCGGTGAAGACCGGGGCGAACTATATCCTGCAGGGCGGCGCCGACCTCGAAGCCGCCAAGAGTGCCGTGCTCGCTTCGTGGACCAACAAGCCGGAAGATGGCAGCGTGCAGGTCATACGCCAATGCAGCTGCGCCGGCACGGTAAATACGTGCTCGGCGGTGTGCACGGGCTCCGGTGCGATCCCCAACATGTCGGTGATCATCACCGCGACCGGTTCGGTCGACACGCCGGTCTATAATCTCTTTGCAACCGCTAAGATGCAGACGAGCCGCGAGGAAGTCATCCGTGTGCGTTGAGGCCGCATGGGCAAGGCTGGTGCGCAATGTCCGGGGCCTGCGCCGATGCGCCCGCGGCGCGGTGGCCGTCGAATTTGCCTTTGTGTTTCCGCTGCTTATTCTCCTTGTGGTGGGCGTTTTCTCGGTCGGTGCCTTGATGCATTCCATCACGAATGTCAGGCATGCGCTCGAGGAGACGGCGCGGATGCTGCAGATGGATCCCGACATGACCGAGAGCGAACTGCAGACGGCCCTCAATGGCAAGCTCGCGGTCTATGGCGATAGCGCGGTCACACTCAGCATGACGGTCCAGACGGATGCCTTCGGCTCGAGCATAGCTCACCTCAGCGCGAGTTATCCTTATACGGTCGCCATTCCATTCATTCCAAAATATGAAGGGGCCTACCAGCAGACCGCCGAGGTGTTCCTGGTGATCTCCCCCTGAATCAGAACCACGTCCCGCGTTCGGCTTGCGGGTCCATCTGGGCCGCGCCACGGTTGAGATAGGCGTCCATGTGGACAAGCACCTTGTCGGCGCTCGCATGGACGACGGCATACATAGCAGGCTCGTCGCTGTAGATCGTCGCCACCGAGCCGCTTACCAGGGGCAGCTGATGCACCAGGCTGGGTGGCGCCGAGAAGCTCATGCCGCGGAACTGCCCGCTGATCGGGCGATGGGCATGGCCGAAGAAGATGTGGCGGACCGCGTGGCCATGCAGCAGGTCGAGAAACTCGGTCGCATCGTCGAGCATGATCAGGTCCATCAGGTCATGCGCGATGGAAAAGGGCGGGTGGTGCATGAAGAGATAGACCGGCCGCCGTCCGGCCCGGGCAAGCTCGGCCTTGAGCCAGGCCTGCCGCTCGGCGCAATAGAGCCCGGCCGAGGAGGGCGGTCCCTTCAACGTGTCGAGCAGCAGGAACAGGCCGTCGTCCGTCGCAATGGCGCGCTGCACGAAGCCCGCCTGGTCGCGCGGCCCCTCCGGGAAGACCGAGAGGAAATGCGCCCGGTCGTCATGGTTGCCGAGCATCAGATGCGTCTAGATCGGGAAGTCGGCGAGCCTGGCCTTGAGCTGCCGGTAGGCGAGGACCTCGCCGCGTTCGGCCAGATCGCCGCTGATCACCACGAAGGCGGCATCGCGGTGGAGCCTGGTGATGTCGTCGAGGCAAGCCTCGAAACGGGCGAAGGGGTCGAGCCCCCACAACCTGTCACCCTTCGGGACCAGATGCAGGTCGCTGACATGGATGAACTTCATTTCGATTTCTTCTCCGGCCGGATGCGCGAATCGCGCAGGAGTCCCGCCGCTTCGATGATCGGATAGCCGGCCGACACGATATGCGAGTTGATGCGGTGCAGGTCGCGGATCATGTCGACGAACAGCGCGCTCTTGCGAAGCGAGGCGCCGCGCGCCTTGCCGCTGTCGCGGAAATGCTCGTCGATGATCTTGTTCTCGAGCGTGCGGAAGGCGTTCTTCTGGGCGATGAGCCGCTTGGCGCCGTCGATGTCGTTGGAGGTGAGGACGCCGGTGGCGAGCCTCAGCGAATGGCTGATGATCAGGCACAGGTCGTCGAGGGAGGCATGCTGCTCGACCGAGAAGCTGATGCTCTGCTTGGCCTTGGCCTTGATGCGGTCGGCGAGGTTGAGATGGATCACGTCGCCGGCATGCTCGAGATTGCTGGCATAGAGCATGATCTCGAGCGCCCGCTTGGTGTCGCTCTTCTCGAGCTCCGACTGCGTCAGGTCGGACAGATAGCCGTGCACCGAGGCCTGGTAGCGGTTGAGCCGCTCGTCGAGCGACTTCAGTTCTTTCAGCTTCTCAAGGCTGCCGCTCCTGAGCGCCACGATCGCGGTATCGAACATGCGGTCGAGCAGTTCGCTCATGCGCACCGTCTCGAGCGCCGCATTGGAAAGGGCGACGCTGGGTGTGGCGAGCGCCATCTGGTCGAGATAGCGGGGCTGGCTCAGATTATCGGGCGGCGCCTTCTGGTCGGGCACGATCCAGCGCATCAGCTGCGACACCTGGCGGGTGAAGGGAAGATAGGCCAGGGCGGCGAGAAGGTTGAACCCGGTATGGAAGATGACCGCCTGCTCGATGGGGCCGACCGGCAGCGCCGTCACATAGGGCGCGATCCAGCCGGCGATGACGAGAGCGAGGAGAACGACCGACACCGTGCCGCGGCAGAAGAGATTGGCGAGCGGCAGACGGCGCGCCTCCGGCGTCAGCTGCAGCGTCGCCGTGAACGCCGGCAGCCCGCCGCCGCAATTGACGCCGAGGATGAAGCTGAGCGCGCCGGTGACATCGAGGCTGCCATTGGCGAGGAAGGACGCAATGAGAAGGATGACGGCGAGCGTTGAATGGCAGAGCCAGGCGAGCACGGCGCCGGTGATGAAGGCGAGGATCGGCTCGCGCCCGATGGCGGTGAGCGCCTCGTGGAACAGGCTCGCCTCGCGCAGCGGTCCGGTGGCGCCGACGATGAGTTTGAGCGACATCAGCATCAGGCCGAAGCCGATGAGGATGCGCCCGAAATTATGCGGCCGGAACTCGCTCGACGCCGAGAAGGTGACGTAGCCCGCGAACAGAAGCAGCGGCGAGACCCACAGCGCATAGGAACTCGACGAGGCAAAGAGGGCCGAGACGAGGGCCGAGCCGACATCGGCGCCGAGCAGCACGGCGAGGCCGATCGAGGTGCCGATGGCGCCGCTGCCCGCCAGCCCGGCGACGATGAGCGCCATGGCGGTGGCGCTGCCGAGCGCCGCCGTCGCCATGCCGCCGGCGGCGAAGGCCGAAACATTGTTGCTGAGCCGCTGCTGGATGAAGTGCTTCAGCCGGTCGCCCCAGCCGCGCATGATGCCAGTGCGCACCATGCGCACCCCCCAGAGCAGCATCGCCACGCCGCCCAGGAGCTCGATGATGACAATGGTGCCTGCGGTCATGAGGGTTGGCCCTCCTGGCGCTCACCCTCGCCCGCAGGCGGGGAAGGGATTGACGGGTCCGCGCCCGCCGGCTCGTTGGCTGCCGCCGCCGTCAATTGGGCCAGGGCAGGGACCAGGTTTTTACATTGGTGTAAAATTTCATCGCCTCCAGCACGCCCTCTTTGACGCCGTTGCCCGAGTCCTTGATCCCGCCGAAAGGCGACATCTCGATCCGGTAGCCCGGCACTTCCCAGATATTGACCGTGCCGACATTCAGTCCTTCGATGAATCGCGTGATCCGGTCAAGACGGTTGGTGCATACGCCCGAGGACAGGCCGAAGGGGGTTGAGTTGGAGATGCGGATCACCGCCTCGTCGTCATTGGGGACGCGGACGATCGGGATGATGGGCCCGAAGGTCTCCTCGAAGACGAGTTCGGATTCGTGCGGCACATGATCGAGCGTGATCGGCGGCAGGAGGGCCCCCTTGCGGCCGGGATTATAGAGCACCTTGGCGCCCTGCTCCTCGGCCAGGTGGACGCGCTTCTCGAACAAAGCGGCGGCCTCTTCATGGACGACGGTGCCGAGATCGGTGTCCTCGGCCATTGGATCGCCGAACCTGATCTTCTTCGCCTTCTCCAGGACCAGGGCGGTGAACCTGTCGGCGACGCGCTCCTGTACCAGGATGCGTTTCACCGCGGTGCAGCGCTGCCCGGAATTGCGCGTGGCACCCTGGACGGCGAGCTCGGCGGCTTTGTCGAGATCGGCGTCGGAGAGATCGTCGAGCACGATCAGCGGGTCGTTGCCGCCGAGTTCGAGGGCGGCGCGCCGGTAGCCGGCCTTGCCGGCGATGATCTTGCCGACCCTGACGCCGCCGGTGAAGGTGATGACGTCGATATCGCCGTTCATCACCATTTCATCGCCGATGTCCCTGGGCCAGCCCGTCACCACCTGGAACATTTCGGGCGGCAGACCGGCCTCGTAGAGAATGTCGGCGAGCGCGATGGCGGTCAGCGGCGTCAGCTCGGTCGGCTTGCAGACCACGCAATTGTTGGTGGCGATGGCGGGCGCCACCTTGTGCGACACCATGTTGAGCGGGTGGTTGAAGGGCGTGATCGCCGAGATAACGCCGACCGGCTCGCGCTTGGTGAAGATCTTGCGCGGCTTGCCTTGCGGGGTGAGATCGCAGGAGAAGATCTGCCCGTCATCGAGGATGGCGAGCTGGCCGGCGAGCGAATAGACGTCATAGGCGCGGCCGCATTCATAGAGCGAATCCTTCTTCGACAGGCCGAGCTCGAGCGTGATGAGATCGGAAAGCTCCGCACGCCGGTCGCGGATGAGTTCGGCGGTGCGGAACAGGATCTGCTGGCGCTGATAGCGGGTGAGCCTGGGCTTGAACGCGCGGGCCGTGGCGAAGGCCTTGGCCGCGTGTTCGGCGCGCCCGGCCGGCACGGTGCCGATGATCTCGTTCGTATAGGGATAGTGGACGGGAATGACATCGTCGGCGTCGACTTTCCTGCCGCCGATCCGCATCGATTCCCTGATGATCTTGCGTGTGGGAGTGACCTTGTTCATGACTTTCCGGAGCTTTCGTTACGCCGCCTGGTCGCGGCTGGTGGCGATGTGGTTGCAGCCGATGAAGAAGGCGTCGAAATTGCGCAAGGCGCCGC
>CAZICN010000175.1:0-8675 GCA_964537655.1 uncultured Aestuariivirga sp. | reverse complement strand
CTACCCAAAAATTTGCCTGGGGCTTCAAGGGCTTCTTTATGAATTTTTAATTACACGGACTCGGCCGGAGGCTGCCGCCGATGGCGCCGAGGAGCTTGGCCAGCAACTCGACGTCTTTCTCCGCCATATCCGACCCCAGATGCTCCTCGACGGCGTCGCGGCAGGCGGGCCACATGCGCTTCTGCAGGGCGCGGCCCTCGGCGGTGAGCTCGATCATCTGGCCGCGCCCGTCACCCGGGCATGTGGTGCGTCCGATGAGCCCCGCCGCTTCCATGCGGTCAAGAAGGCGGGAGAGGTTGTACTGGGCGACCAGGAGTTCCTTCTCGAGTTCCACTGGCCTCAGCCTGCGGCCGCCTTCGCGCGACAGTTCGAGCAGCACGTCATACCAGGCGATCGGCGGGAAACCCTTGGCTTTCAGCGTTGCTTCGACATTGCCCACGATCTTGTCGTGGGCGCGGATGAGCCGCACCCAGACATGCAAAACCTTGTCGATCCGCTTCTCTTCGGCCATCGCCGTCATCCTGGAGATTAATGCATCTGCATCAAGCTTGACTTATAGATGCATCTGCATTAATGTCAATGCAGTTACATCAAACTGAGTCCTGAAGGAGACTACCATGAAGCTTTACTATTCGCCCGGTGCCTGCTCGCTGGCCCCCCATATCGTCGCCAAGGAAGCCGGCATCTCGCTCGATCTCGAGAAGGTCGATCTCGGGGCCCACAAGCTCGCCGACGGCTCGAACTATTATGATGTGAATCCGCGCGGCTATGTGCCGGCGATCCGCGTCAAGGCGGATGAGCCGGTGCTGACCGAAGCCAATGTGCTGGTGCAGTTCCTCGCCGACCAGAAGCCCGAAGCGGGCCTTATGCCGAAGGCGGGAACCCCCGAGCGCTACCGCGCCCAGCAGTGGCTGGCCTTCGTTGCCACCGAGCTGCACAAGAACTTCTCCTGGCTCTGGCACAAGGACACGCCGGCCGAGACCAGGACCGCCGTCAAGGACAAGCTCAACAAGCGCTTTGCCGAGCTCGACGCCCATCTGAAGGGCAATGACTTCCTCCTCGGCAAGAGCTTCTCCGCCGCCGATGCCTATGCCTTCACCATCATCAACTGGGTGAATTTCCTCGGCATGAACCTGAAGAGCTTCCCCAACCTGCAGGCCTTCATGGACCGGGTCGCGGCCCGTCCCAAGGTCCAGGAAGCGCTCAAGGCCGAAGGCCTCGTCGCCGCCTGAGCGGCAGGGAGCATGAGATGACGAAATTCACTCTCATCAGTCACGTCCTGTGCCCCTATGTGCAGAGGGCGGTGATCGCGCTCAAGGAGAAAGGTGTCGATTTCGAAAGGATCGACATCGATCTCGGCCAGAAGCCGGGCTGGTTCCTCGCCATCTCGCCGCTCGGCAAGGTGCCGGTGCTCAAGGTCGGCGATAATGTGATCTTCGAATCGGCGGTGATCGCCGAATTCCTCGAAGACACGGCTGCGCCGGCGTTGCATCCGGCCGATGCGGTCCGGCGCGCCGATCATCGCGCCTGGATCGAGTTCGCGGGCGTCGTGCTCTCCGACATCTGGGAATTCTACACGGCGGCGAATGCCGAGACCTTCGAGCGCAAACGCAAGGAACTCGCGCAGCGCTTCGAGCGCCTCGAAGCCCGCGTCAGGGCCGAGCCCTGGTTCGACGGCGGGACCTTCCATCTCGTCGACGCGGCCTTCGGCCCGGTATTCCGCTATTTCGACGTCTTCGACACGATCGAGGATTTCGGAATCCTGAAAGGCAGGTCGAAGCTTGCCCGCTGGCGCAGGTCGCTGCGCGAGCGCCCTTCGGTCGCCTCGGCGGTGACGCCGGACTATGCGGTGAGGCTGCGCGATTTCATCGCAAAGCGCCAGTCGCACATGGCGGGACTGCTGCTTGAGGCTGCGTGAACATCTATCCCCTCTCTCCTGTGGGGAGAGGGGATAGACACCTCGCGTGGTTGACAGCTCATGGCCGCTCGCGCACGGTCAGCCTTCAACAACCGGACGCGAATATGAAAGTCGACGGCAAGGCTTACCGAACCATATGGCTCAATCCGGATGGCTGGTCGGTCGAGATCATCGACCAGACGAAGTTCCCCCATCGCCTCGAAACGGTCACCTTGCGCTCGCTCGACGATGCCGCCCATGCCATCAAGGACATGCTGGTGAGAGGCGCGCCGCTGATCGGCGCCACCGCGGCCTATGGAATGGCGCTGGCGGCGCGCGTCGATCCGTCCGACGAGGCCCTGTCCCGGGCCTATGAACGCCTCCATGCGACGCGCCCGACGGCGATCAATCTCAAATGGGCGCTCGACGAGATGATGAAGGCGCTGCGGAACTTCCCTTTGAAGGAGCGCACCGCGCTGGCCTACAGGCGGGCCGCCGAGATCTGTGAGGAGGATGTCGCGATCAACCAGGCGATCGGCCGTCACGGCCTGGCGCTCATCGAGGCGATCGCCGCGAGGAAGAAGCCGGGCGAGCCGGTCAATGTCCTGACGCATTGCAATGCCGGCTGGCTCGCCACCGTCGACTGGGGAACCGCGACCGCCCCCATTTATATGGCCCATGATGGCGGCGTTCCCATCCATGTCTGGGTCGACGAGACGCGGCCGCGCAATCAGGGAGCCTCGCTCACCGCCTGGGAGCTCGGCCATCATGGTGTCAGGCACACCGTCATTCCCGACAATACTGGCGGCCATCTGATGCAGCATGGCCTTGTCGATCTGTGCATCGTCGGCACCGACCGCACGACGGCCTCGGGCGATGTCTGCAACAAGATCGGCACTTACCTGAAGGCGCTCGCCGCCCATGACAACCAGGTGCCCTTTTATGTGGCACTGCCGTCGCCCACCATCGACTTCACCATCGATGACGGGCTGAAGGAGATCCCGATCGAGCAGCGCTCGGGCGATGAGGTGACGAAGCTGACTGGCATCACCAAAGACGGCCGAATCGAAACCGTCGATGTCGTGGCGCCGGGATCGCCGGTGGCGAATTACGCATTCGACGTGACGCCGGCGAGATATGTGAGCGGCCTCATCACCGAACGCGGTGTCGTCAGGGCGGAGAAGACGGCCATTGCCCGGGCATTTCCCGAGCGCGCCCGGTAGACCTGTCCCAGGAAGGCACAGAGTTCCCGGCGAGGTCATTTCCGATTGCCAATGCCGGAAAGTCGGGTTCATATTTCGAACCTGCTTCGATGCGCTGCGCCTCTTTGGCGACGGGCGCGCGTTATGTCATGCGACTGCAAAACGACGCAACAATAAGAACCTGTGCAACAGACTTTTGGGAGCGAAACCTATGAAACGACGTTCTTTGCTTGCCGCCGCCGCTATCTCGCTGTCCATGGCCACGGCACTTCCGGCCCTGGCCAAGACCCAGGTCTCGTGGTGGCATGCCATGACCGGCGCCAACAACGAGGTGGTGGAAAAGATCGCCAAGGACTTCAACGCGAGCCAGGCGGACTACGAGATCGTTCCCGTCTTCAAGGGCAATTATCCCGAAACGCTCAATGCCGGCATCGCCGCCTTCCGCGCCGGCCAGCCGCCCGATATCATGCAGGTCTTCGATGTCGGCACCGGCGTGATGATGAACGCCGAGGGTGCGGTCAAGCCGGTCGCCGAGGTCCTGACCGAAGCGGGCATGGCCTTCGACAAGAGCCAGTATCTGCCGGGCATCGTCGCCTATTATTCGCGCCCCGACGGCACCATGCTGTCCTTCCCCTATAACTCTTCCTCGCCCATTCTCTATTTCAACAAGGACATCTTCAAGAAGGCCGGTCTCGACGCCGACAATCCGCCCAAGACCTGGAACGAGGTCTGGGACGCCGCCAGAAAGATCAAGGCGAGCGGTGCCGCACCCTGTGGCTACACATCGACCTGGCTCACCTGGATCCATCTCGAGAATTTCGCCGCCTGGAACGACACGCCCTATGCGACCAAGGAGAACGGCCTGGCCGGCCAGGATGCCGAGCTTCAGATCAACGCGCCGCTGTTCGTCAATCACTTCCAGGTCCTGGCCGATCTCGCCAAGGATGGCACGTTCAAATATGGCGGCCGCACCTCGGAAGCGAAGCAGATCTTTCTTGCCGGCGAATGCGGGATCTTCACCGAATCCTCAGGCGGTCTCGGCGACATCGTGAAATCGGGCATGAATTACGGCATCGGCCAGTTGCCCTATGACACGGACGCCAAGGGCGCGCCGCAGAACACCGTCCCGGGCGGCGCCAGCCTCTGGGTCTTCGGCGGCAAGTCGGCTGAGCAGTACAAGGGGGTTGCCGCTTTCTTCGCCTATCTGTCGAAGACCGAGGTGCAGACCTATCTGCACCAGAAGTCGGGCTATCTGCCGGTGACGCTCGCCGCCTATGACGAGACGAAGAAATCCGGCTTCTACGAAAAGAATCCGGGCCGCGAGACGCCGATCACACAGATGATGGGCAAGGAACCGACCGCAAACTCGAAAGGTGTGCGCCTCGTCAACCTGCCTCAAGTGCGCGACATCGAGAATGAGGAGTTCGAGAAGATGCTGGCGGGCGAGCAGACCGCCCAGCAGGCCCTCGACAATGCCGTCAGGCGCGGCAACGAGGCGATCAAGCAGGCGCTCGGCAACTGAAGCAGGGATGGAGCCGCCGGCCCGGGGGCGGGCGGCTCTTCACCGATGAACCGGGCGATCTTTCCCCACAAGCTGCTTCCCTATCTGCTGCTGGCGCCGCAGCTTACGATCACCTTCGTCTTCTTCTACTGGCCGGCAGGGCAGGCGGTGCGGCAATCGCTGCTGCGCGAGGACGCCTTCGGCCTCAAGACCGAGTTTGTCGGCCTCACCAACTTCGAGCGTGTGCTGGATGATCCTTCCTATCTGAACGCGATCGCCGTGACCGCCGTCTTTTCGCTGGCGACCGCCTTCATCTCGATGGCGGTCGCGCTCCTTCTTGCCGTGCAGGTCGACAAGGTCATTCGCGGCAAGACCTTCTACCGCACGCTGCTGATCTGGCCCTATGCCGTCGCCCCGGCGATTGCCGGCATGCTGTGGCTCTTCCTGTTCAACCCGTCCTTCGGGACGCTCGCCTATCCGCTTAAGCTCATGGGGCTGAACTGGGACCCGCTGCTCAACGGCCCGCAGGCCATGGCGATGATCGTGACGGCGGCGTCGTGGAAGCAGATCAGCTACAATTTCATCTTCTTCGTCGCCGGCCTCCAGGCGATCCCGAAGACCCTGATCGAGGCGGCGGCGATCGACGGCGCCACCGCGCGCAAACGCTTCTGGACCATCGTCTTTCCGCTTCTGGCGCCGACCAGTTTCTTCCTCCTCGTCGTCAACACGGTCTATGCGCTGTTCGACACATTCGGCATCATTCATGCGGTCACCGGCGGCGGTCCCGGCAAGGCCACCGAGACGCTGGTCTACAAGGTTTATAATGACGGCTTCGTCAATCTGATCCTCGGCGGTTCCGCCGCCCAGTCGGTCATCCTCATGGTGATCGTGATCGCGCTGACGGCGCTGCAGTTCCGCTATATCGAAAGGCGGGTGCATTATGGGTGACGCTGCCCGGCATTTGCATAGATCTCCCTCCCACGCGCCATGGGCGTGGGGGAGGGCGGGCCGATGACGAGGCTCGCATCATGATCGCGCGCGCCCGCAGCCGGTTCTTCGCCCATATCTGGCTCATCCTCAGCCTGATCGTGATCGCGTTTCCGATCTACTATGTCTTCGTCGCCTCGACCCACCCGCTCGAGACCATCCTGAAGCCGCCGCTGCCGCTCCTGCCGGGCGACCGCTTCCTCGCCAATTACGGCGAAGCCCTGTTCGGCGGCGTCGGCCGCATCGGCGGTGTCGGCGCCGGCACGCTGCTGCTCAATACCACCGTCGTCGCGCTCGGCATCGCGTTCGGCAAGATCGTCATATCCCTCATGTCGGCCTATGCCATCGTCTTCTTCCGCTTCCCGCTGCGCATGGTGTTCTTCTGGATCATCTTCATCACGCTCATGCTGCCGGTCGAGGTCAGGATCCTCCCGACCTACAAGGTGATGGTCGATCTCAAGCTCATCGACACCTATGCCGGGCTCATCGTGCCGCTCATCGCGTCCGCGACCGCGACTTTGCTGTTCCGCCAGTTCTTCATGACCATTCCGAACGAGCTTCTCGAGGCGGCGCGCATCGATGGTGCCGGACCCTGGCGGTTCTTCAAGGATATCCTGCTGCCGCTCTCGGTGACGAACATCGCCGCCCTCTTCGTCATCCTCTTCATCTATGGCTGGACGCAGTATCTCTGGCCGCTTCTGATGACGAACTCCAATTCCATGAACACCATCGTCATCGCGCTGCGCAAGATGATCTCCTTCGCCGATGCCGACACGCAATGGCATCTGGTGATGGTCACCTGTTTCCTGGCGATCCTGCCGCCGGTCCTCATCGTCGTCCTCATGCAGCGCTGGTTCGTCAAGGGGCTGGTCGAAAGCGAGAAATGAAGACATGGCCACTATCTCACTGAAGGATGTCAGGAAGGACTATGGCCGCAACCCGGTCATCCACGGCATTTCGCTCGATGTCGCCAACCGCGAGTTCATCGTCATCGTCGGACCTTCGGGTTGCGGCAAGTCCACGCTGCTGCGCATGGTGGCAGGGCTCGAGGAGATTACCGCCGGCACCGTCGAGATCGACGAACGGGTCGTCAACAAGCTCGAGCCGCGCGAGCGCGACATCGCCATGGTGTTCCAGAACTACGCGCTCTATCCGCACATGACCGTCTTCGAGAACATGGCCTATGGCCTCAAGATCGCCGGCAAGAACAAGACCGAGATCGCCGAGCGGGTGGGGCGGGCCGCCAATATGCTGGAGCTTGCGGGCTTTCTCGACCGCAAGCCCCGGGCGCTCTCGGGCGGCCAGCGCCAGCGCGTCGCCATGGGCCGCGCCTTGGTGCGCGATCCGGCGGCCTTTCTCTTCGATGAGCCCTTGTCCAATCTCGACGCCAAATTGCGCGTCCAGATGCGCCTCGAGATCAAGGCCCTGCAGCGCGCCGTCGGCACGACGTCCCTCTATGTCACCCATGACCAGGTCGAGGCCATGACGCTGGCCGACCGCCTCGTGGTCATGAATGCCGGCCGGGCCGAGCAGATCGACACGCCGATGAATGTCTATCTGAAGCCCGCCAGCGTCTTTGTCGCGGGCTTTATCGGCTCGCCCGCCATGAACATCATCGAGGCGCGCGTCGGGGAGGATGGCCGCTGTGTCGTGGTGCCGGGCGGCACTGTCAGCCTCGATCAGCTGCGCCTGCGGTTGCCGGCCATCGGCGCGCCGGTGCTCTTCGGCATAAGGCCGGAGCATATCGCGGTGAGCGAAACGGAGAAGATCGACATGCTCCTGATCGTTTCCGCCGTCGAGACGCTGGGCGCGGATGCGCTCGCCCATTGCCAAATTGACAGCGGCGGGAAGGGCACGGATTTCGTCGTGCGGCTACCCGGCACCGCCAGCATTCGTGCCGGCGATCGCCTGCCGGTCATTATCGACCGCGACGCCGTTCATCTCTTTGACGTCGAGACGAAGCGGCGGCTGTAAGCTTCAGCCCGCCGCTTGGACGGGCGTGTCCTTCCGGTGGCGCGAGAGTTCCGACGCCACGACCGCGCCGATGACCAGGGCGCCGCCGATGAGGCGCGGCAGCGTCAGGCCCTCGTCGAGCAGCAGGGCCGCGAGCGCGATGACGAAGACGGGTTCGAGATTGAGCATCATCGCGGTGGGGGCGCCGCCCGCGAACGCCACCGCCTTGAACATCAGGACAAAGGCGGTCGCGAAGAACAGGCAGCTGACGAGGAGCGGCAGCCAGGCAGTGAACGCCGGCTGCGGCGTCACGGCAAAACTTCCCGTGGCCCCGAGATAGAGCGTGGTGACGATGACGCCGGCGACCGCCATGTAGAAGCTGACGACGGTGCTGTCGGTGTCGCGCAGCCTGATGCTGTTCCAGAAGATCGAGACAGCATAGCCCAGTGCCGCGATCCCGGCGAGGATGAGCCCTTCGGGCGCAAGCGCCGCCTCGTCGAGCCCGACGGCAATGCCGATGCCGGCGAAAGCGGCCACGAGGCAGCAGAACTCGACCGTGCCCGGCAGCCGGCGATCGTGCAGGCATTCGAGAAGGGCGGTGAGCATCGGGAAAGTATAGAGGATGACGATCCCGAGGCTCACCGGGATGTAGGCGAAAGAGCCGAGCAGGCCGAGTGTCGCGATGGCCGTGGCGACGCCCGAGCCCAGCGCATGACGGGTGCGGCCAGGGGGAAGCCGGTGGCGCAAGCCCATGACCGGCAGCAGGATGAGCAGGGTCGCGAGCAGGAAGGCGTAGCGCGCCGCCACCACCGTCGGCGGGCTGAAGCCTGCCTGATAGGCGAAAGGCACCGCGACGTCGTTGATCGCCAGCATCAGGCCGGCAGCGGCCGCAAGCAGAATGCCGAGGCGCATCTTCTGCGCGGTGTGCTCACGGCTCATGTAATGAGATCCTTGTGGGGGGAGGGGTACCCAGCAGTACCTTAATCTCTCGGCCATGTCGCTACCAGCAAGAAACATTCCACGTCATGTGGACGTGGTGGGCCTCCCATGCACTGGAACGTGATCGATTCTTTTAAGTAGCGCGGGATTCTCGCGAAAAACCGGTACCCACTTTTTCGCATCCCGCGCTAGTGTC
>CAZICN010000174.1:0-8683 GCA_964537655.1 uncultured Aestuariivirga sp. | reverse complement strand
ACATCGACGTCGAAGCCGACCACTTCACCCTTGTCGTCGATAGAGGAAAAGGGCGGGTAGGCGCGGTCGGTGGTCTCGATCAAAACCTTGTTCTGCAGCACCCGGTCGAGCACTTCGCCGGCGAGGCTGGCCTGGCTGAGGCCAATGATCGCCGTGCAGGCCAAAGCCGCAAGACGCAGTGTCGTCTTCATTTCCATCTCCCTGCTATAGGCATATGTGATTGCCTCGCCGGAGATTGTCAGCAAATCCCGCTCTTCACCAGTCCCCAGCTCGCCTTGCGACATTACCGCGAATTCACCGGCTTCATGTTGCAATGCAACATAAGCCGGGTCTAGACTCGGGCCATGACCGGAAAATCAGCGAAGGCCAAACAAACCATCCTCGTCCTGCAGGGCGGCGGCGCGCTCGGCGCCTATCAGGCGGGGGCCTATGAAGCTCTGAGCGAGCATGGGCTTTCGCCGCAATGGATCGCCGGCATTTCGATCGGCGCCATCAATGGGGCGATCATTGCCGGCAACGCGCCCGAGAACCGGGTCAAGCGGCTGCGCAGCTTCTGGGAGCGCGTGTCCTCCGGCCTGCAGGGCATTCCGCTCATGGGCGAGGGGCATCACCGGACCGTCTTCAACGATGCGAGCGCCCTGCTCAGCCTGCAATTCGGCGTGCCGGGCTTCTTCGAGCCGCGCTTTCCGCCGCCGGTGCTGGCGTCCGCCGGCGGGCCCGAGACGATCAGCACCTATTCGACCGAGCCCTTGATCCGGACGCTCAGGGAACTCGTCGATTTCGACTATCTCCACGGCCGGGGCCCGCGTCTCAGTGTCGGCGCCGTCAACCTGCGCACCGGCAATCTCGCCTTCTTCGACAAAGCAAAGGAGCCCTTGCGCCTCGAGCATATCCTGGCTTCCGGCGCCTTGCCGCCGGGCCTGCCGCCGGTCCGGATCGGGGAGGATTATTTCTGGGACGGCGGCATCGTCTCCAACACGCCCTTGCAGTATGTGCTCGACGAGCCGCCGCCGGCGTCCGAAATGTGCATTTTCCAGGTCGACCTGTTCAGCGCCAGGGGCAGCCTGCCGCGCAGCCTGCTCGATGCGGTCGAGCGCGAGAAGGAAATCCGCTATTCGAGCCGCACCCGGTTCAATACCGACATGGCGGCGAAACGCCACGAGCTGCGCTGCGCGCTGAAGCGCCTGCTGCGCAAACTGCCCGAAGACCTGCGCGATGATCCCGATGCGCTGCGCCTCGCCCGTGTCGAGGACGAGCCCGCGGTGACCATCGTCCATCTCATCTATCGCGAGCGCGCCTATGAGACGCATGCGCGCGACTATGAATTCTCGCGCGTGTCGGTCGAGGAACATTGGGAGCAGGGCCGCAAGGACGTGCTCCAGACGCTCGCGCATGACAATTGGAAGACGCGGGGAACGCCGCGTGAAGGCGTCACCATCCTCGATCTCACCCGCAAGCCCAGACCGCAAGGAGCATCCGCATGAAACTCGACAGGAAGATCGCTATCGTCACCGGGGCCGCCAGCGGCATCGGCCTCGCCATCGCCAGGCGCTATGTCGCGGAAGGGGCCACCGTCGCCATCGCTGATCTGAAAGAGGACACGGCGAAAGCCGCCGCCGCCGAGCTCACGAAGCTCGGGCCCGGCAAGGCCATCGGCCTCGCCATGGATGTGACGAGCGAGACCCAGGTCAATGACGGCGTCGCCCAGGTGGTGCGCCAGTTCGGCCAGGTGGATGTCCTGGTCAGCAATGCCGGCATTCAGATCGTGCACCGCATCGAGGACTTCCCCTACGCGGAATGGAAGAAGCTGCTCGCCATCCATCTCGACGGCGCCTTCCTCACCGCCAAGGCCTGCCTGCCGCATATGTACAAGCGCAAATCCGGCAGCATCATCTTCATGGGCTCGGTGCATTCGAAGGAAGCCTCGCCGCTCAAATCGGCCTATGTGGCGGCGAAGCACGGCATATTGGGCCTGGCGCGGACGCTGGCCAAGGAAGGCGGGCCCTTTGGGGTGCGCAGCAACGTCATCTGCCCCGGCTTCGTGCGCACACCCCTGGTCGAGAAGCAGATCCCCGAGCAGGCGCGCGATCTCAATATCTCCGAGGAAGAGGTGGTGAAGAAGGTGATGCTCGGCAACACGGTCGACCAGCTGTTCACCACGGTCGAGGATATTGCCGAGGTGGCCCTGATGCTCGCCAGTTTCGAGACCAATGCGCTCACCGGACAGTCGATCGTGGTGAGCCATGGCTGGAGCATGAGCTGAAACTCACCTCTCCCATGGAAATCGTCAAGACCGTATCCCCTCATCCCGTCTGCACTTCGCGCAGACATTCTCTCCCCAAGGGAGAAGGATGTCTCTAATATGGAGCCATGGCTTACCCCAAGGCGTCGCTGCGCATCGAATTCGGGCCCGATCAGCGGATCGGTCCGGGCAAGGTGCATCTGCTCGAACTCGTGGCCCGGACCGGCTCGATCTCGGCGGCGGCGCGCGAGATGGACATGTCCTATAGGCGGGCCTGGCTGCTCATCGATGAGATGAACCGCATGTTCAAGGAGCCGGTCATCGCCGCGGTGACGGGCGGCGCGCATGGTGGCGGCGCGCAGCTCACCGAACTGGGCGAAACCGTCATCGCCACCTATCGTGCGGTCGAGGCCGATTCGGCCCAGATCCTCGCCAAGAGGCTGGGCAAGGTGCTGGGCCATGTCTCTATGGCGCAGCCATCAGCCGGTCGTCGATCGAAACGGACTTGACCAGGCAATAGACCTGATCGCCTTCGCCAAGCCCCAGCTCGTCAACAGCCTTGCGTGTCACTGCCGCGGCGAGGATCTCGCCGCCCGAGAGCCTGACCTCGACCATGGCGACGGCGCCCTGAGGTTCCGAGATAGCGGAAACCTTGCCGCGAAGTGCGGTCCTGATGCTGAGCTCGCGTGGCCGGGACAAGGCGATCGTCACGTCGGTGGCGCGGATGACGATGCGGATCGGGCCGTCGCCCGGCGCCAGCCGGCCCGGCAAGGTGATCCGGCCGGACGAGTGGCTCACCTGGGTCAGCTGATATTTCGCGTCATAGGCCGGGCTTTGCGCGGTCAGGATGGAGATGCGGGCGAAGCGGTCGTCGCCCGGGCCCGCCTTCGGGCTCAGGACCTGCTGCGGCGGGCCATCGCTCTTCACCTTGCCGTCGGCCATCAGGATGACGCGGTCGGCGAGCCGCGCCACTTCCTCGATCGCATGCGAGACATAGAGGACGGGGAGCCCGAGCTCATCGCGCAGCTTCTGGATATAGGGGATGATCTCACGCTTGCGGTCGACATCGAGGGCGGCGAGCGGCTCATCCATCAGGAGGATGCGCGGCGCGGCGAGCAGCGCCCGGCCGATGGCGACACGCTGGCGCTCGCCGCCCGAAAGCGTGGTCGGGCGCCGGTCGAGCAGATGCGCGATGCCGAGAAGTGCGGCCACCTGATCGAGGCCGATGCCGCCGGGCTCGTGCCTGGTGAACCAGCGCCCATAGAGGAGGTTCTGGCGGACATTCAGATGCGGGAACAACAGCGCGTCCTGGAACACATAGCCGATACGGCGCCGGTGCGGCGGCAGGAAGATGCGAGCCTCGGTATCGGTGAAGGCCGTGCCATTGACGCAGATGCGGCCGCGATCCGGCCTGAGCAGCCCGGCGACGAGATGGAGCACCGTCGACTTGCCGGCACCCGATTCGCCGAACAAGGCGGTGATGCCGGGACCGGCGGTGAAGGCGACCTCAAGCGTGAAACCCGACCGGGCCAGGGCGATATCGACCTCGATCATGAGAAGCTGGCCACCTGGCGGCTGAAGCGGCGCGCCAGCAGTTCCGAGGCGACGAGCGCCAGGAGCGAAATGACGATCGACACCGCCGTGAGGCGCAACGCATTGGCGTCACCGCCCGGCACCTGGGTGAAGGTGTAGATGGCGGCGGGAATGGTCTGCGTCTCGCCGGGGATGTTCGACACGAAGGTGATGGTGGCGCCGAATTCGCCCAGCGCCTTGGCGAAGCTCAATATGCTTCCGGCGAGGATGCCGGGGGCGGCGAGCGGCAAGGTCACGGTGGCGAAGACGAAAAGCGGCCGTGCCCCCAGGGTGCCGGCGGCCTGCTCGAGCCTGCGGTCGAGGCTCTCGATGGTGAGGCGGATGGCGCGCACCATGAGCGGCAGGCCCATGACGGCAGCGGCGAGGGCGGCACCCGTCCAGCGGAAGGAGAAGACGAGGCCGCAGCACTGGTCGAGAAAGGCGCCTATAGGCCCCTTCCGGCCGAAGGAAAGCAGCAGGAGATAACCAGTGACGACCGGCGGCATGACGAGCGGCAGATGGATGAGGCCGTCGAGCAAGGTGCGGCCGGGAAAACGGCAGCGCGCCAGGATGTAGGCGAGCGCCACACCGACCGGCAAAGAGGCGAGCGTCGCGACGCTCGCCACCCTGAGACTCAGGAATATGGCCGTCCAATCCTCTTCAGAAAGACCGGCCATCAGCACGGCTCACTTGAGGACGGTGAAGCCCTGCGCCGTGAAGATTTCCTGGGCTTTGGCTGAGGAAAGATAGGCGACAAAGGCTTCAGCATCCGGATTTTTCGAGGATGAGATCACCGCCACAGGATAGACGATGGGGGCATGCGAGTCCTCGGGAAAAACGCCGGCGACCGCGACCTTGTCCTCGGCCTTCGCATCGGTCGCATAGACGATGCCGAGCCTGGCTTCGCCGCGCGCGACGAGGGCGAGTGCGGCGCGGACATTCTCGCTCTGCGCCAGGCTCGCCTCGACCGAGGCCCAGAGCCCGAGTTTCTCCAGCGTCGCCTTGGCATATTTGCCGGCCGGCACCGCCTTCACATCGCCGACCGCGAGCTTGCCGCCGGCGAGCGCGCCAGCGAGGTCCGCACCTTGCCTGAGCTCGAGCTTGAGGCCCGAATCCTTCGCCGCGACCAGCACCAGCGCGTTGCCGAGCAGCGCCTTGCGGGTTTCTTCCTTGATCAGCTTCTTCTCGCCGACATAGTTCATCCAGTCGAGGTCGGCCGAGACGAAGACATCGGCGGGAGCCGCCTGCTCGATCTGCTTGGCGAGGGCGGAGGAAGCGGCATAGGTGTTCTTCGTCTCCTTGCCGGCTTCCGCCTTCCAAGCGCCGGACACGGCGTCGAGAGCGTTCTTGAGGCTGGCGGCGGCGAAGACATTCACCGGCTCGGCCGCGGCCGGGGCCGCGAGCCCGATGAGGATGGCGGCGCTGAGCAGGATTCTTCTGACGGCGATCATGGTTCCCTCGTTGCTCGACTTCATTATATCCAGTTGAATATAACGAAGATCGCGAAGCCGCAAGGCATACCCTTTCCTCCCCAATCACGCGCCAATTTGTGCGGAAAGCTATTCGACGGCGCGGAGCGCGGCCTTGATCACCGGGACCGAGGCGGATGCGGTGACGATGCTCCTGCCGACATCGAGGCGGACATGCGATGTCACCGCTCCCTTGCTGATTTCGACGACAGTCCCCTTTAGGACATTGCGCGCGCTCAATTTCATGTGCAGAGTCTGCTTCGGCAGCTCGTCGTTGCGCTGTGTCTGAGATAGCATAACGCCTGCTGCGCATAAGTGGCAATGTTTGGCTTATCCGTGCTTGACCGAATCGTGCGTTGGAACACAGATGATCAAACAGCGTTGGGACGAGGCTTCGTGCCCGGCTGATCAGAAGGAAACGTCAAATGGCTAGACGTGTTGCTAAGAAGAAGGCCGCGAAGAAGGCCAAGAAGGCCGGCAAACGGCCGGCGAAGAAGGCCGCCAAGAAGCGTGCCGTCAAGAAGACTGCGCGTGCCGGAAAAGCGGTGAAGGCGCGCAAGGCGAAACCAGCCAAGAAGGCTGCCAAGAAGAAGGCGGCGGGCCGGGTCAGGAGCGCCGTCAGCAAGGCGGTGAGCAGCATCAAGCGCATCGTCACCGCGCCAGTCGCCGCCGTCACCGGCGCCGCGGCTCCGGAAGCGGCGCCGGACACCAAGCCCGCGGGCGACGGCGAGCCGGGCTCCAACTAACCGTCATTAGGCTCAGTCCTGATAGCAACACGGCCGGATATCGCATCCGGCCGTTGTTGCATGCGGCAAAGCTCGACAATGTGAAAAAGCGGCGAGAGGCCCGCTTCAGCCTGAAATACCGCGAGATCGGCTACTGCTGGACCTGTGCGACGCGGGTACCGGTCGGCGCAACTTTCATCATCGCGACGATGCGGGTCTTCAGGCCTTGGAAGGCCTTCAGATCCTTGCCGGCCAACTGGCGCCCGCCCGACGCCTTGATGCGCGTCGGATTGACCGGACGATCGTTCATGCGGACTTCGTAGTGCAGATGCGGGCCGGTCGAGCGGCCGGTCGAGCCGACATAACCGACGACCTGGCCCTGACGGACCGATCCGCCGGTGCGGATGCCGTCGGCCAGCCGGCTCATATGGGCATAGAGGGTTTCGTATTTGCCGTTGTGCTGGAGCTTGACGGCAATGCCGTAGGAGCCGTAGCGGCCGGCAACCTCGACCTTGGCGTTGCCGGCGGCGCGGACCGGGGTCCCATAGGGCGCGCCGAAATCGACGCCGGTATGCATCTTGTTATAGCCGAGCAGCGGATGGCGGCGCATGCCGAAGCCCGATGTCAGCTTGAAGCCGGAGACCGGCGTCTTGAGCAGCGACTTGGTGGCGGAACGGCCGCTCTCGTCGAAATAGTCGGTCGATCCGTCGGCGGTGGTGAAGCGGTAATAGGTCTTGGTCTTGCCGGCCAGGGTCAGCTGGGCATAGTGGAGCACCTTGCGCTTCTTCGACGAGCCGGTCAGCGGGTTGCCGTAGAAGACCTCGAAGGAGTCGGACGCCTTGACCTGGCGCTGGAAGTCGACGTCATAGGCGAAGACACGCGTCAGCTCGGCGGTGATGTAGTCGGGAACCTTGTAGTCCTTGGCGGTGGCATAGAGGCTCGAGCCCACCCGCGCCTTGGTGCGGAAATGATCATAATTGGCATAGCGGGACGCGGTGCCTTCCTTCTCGCCGTCGATGCGGGCGGAGAAGTGGCCATCCTCGTCGGCTTCGACGAGGATGTTCTCGGTCGGTCCGGGCCTGAAGGCCAGGCGCACCGGGAAGATCACATAGCGGCCATAGAAGTCCTGCTGCTGCTCGAGGGTGAGCTCGAACTCGCTGCCCTTCTTGAACTGCTTGGTCGGAAAGATCGGCTCGATCGAAGCGACCAGGGCCTGCGCCGCCTCGCGCGCAACGCCGCGGCTGACGATCTCGTCGACGAGGCTGCGGCCTTCGGCCAACCGGATCGTTTCGTCGACCGGCTCGGGCGGCGGCGTCTTGGAGATCGTCGTGATGTTCTCGGCATTGACCGAGGCGACGGCGAGTTCGGCGTCGAGAACCACGGTGCGGCCGTCGCCATAAGGCAGATCACCCGCATTGATGCTGGGATAGTTGGCTTCGCCGGTGAGGCCGCGCTGCGGAATGACGAATTCGCCGGAGACCTCGGGCGTATCGCCGTCGCTGAAAGTCGTTTCGCCGAACGGCTTGAGCGCGACCGATTCGAGGAGACCGCCGCCGGCCGCATTGCTGCGCAAGGTGCTGGGCTCGTTCGAGCTGATCGAGGCGAGGGCGTCGTTGGTGTAGCCGTTGCTGCCGACGAAGCCCAGGAAGGCGGCGCCGACGACGAGCGTGCCGGCGACGCCGGCGATGCATGTGGTCAGAAGCCAGTGGGAGGCGCGTGAAGGCTCGGAGTCGAAAGGATTATCGAAATCGGTGTCGAACTGCTCGACATGCACGGGCTGGCTAGCGCCATTCGCTATAACCGGCAAGTTTCCGGTGTTTTTGCCACTACGCCCGATCAAACCCGCTTCCCCTAATCGTGCCGTTCGCTAACGTCGGCTAGTTGACCTTCTGCACCGAACCCGCCCCGGTGCGTGAATTTCGTTTCTACGACTCAATCGCGACTTGATCGCTCCATGGCTCACCCTCGGACGCGACGAGCGGAATTTGCCTATCACAGGAGCCCAAGTCAACCGTCATTAACGATGCCGTTTCAAAGACATCAACTACGCCATGGGCTTAGGCACTATTCCGGCAAAGATTGTGACAAGATAGAGTTTCCGAAGTGTTAACCAAATCAACCAGTCGGGCCCCCGATAGTGGCAAAACTGGTGACAAAAAATGGCAGGAAAAGGGCGGGGCGCGATTCAGCCGTTTCGCGCGGTTCGCCAGCCGGCAAGGCAGCCGACGAAAGCGAGCGGCAGGAAGGCGATGAACAGCCAGGAGGCGGCGCCGGCCGCGGTCTCGGCGGACAGGCCTTTCGAGAAACCGCCGGCATTGGCGATGATGCCGGCCATGGCGGCCCCCACCGCGTAACCCAGGCGCTGCATGGTCGGTACCGCGGAAGAGGCGATGGTCCGTTCACCCGGGTCCGCGGCATCGACAATCAGACGGGTGACGAAGGGCCAGGCGATACCGAAGCCACCGCCCTGCAGGATGGCGCAGAAGAGAATCAGCGGCACGGAACCGGCGGGCACCGCATAGGCGAAACCGGCGACGCCCGCGGCGATCATGATGGCGCCCAGGGTGACGACCAGGCGCTCACGCTCGGGCGGCGTGTTGGCGACGAGGATCGAGAGCACCGACCAGGCGATCGATTCAGACGCGATGATATAGCCCGAGGTCAGAAGCGGCACG
>CAZICN010000173.1:0-8752 GCA_964537655.1 uncultured Aestuariivirga sp. | reverse complement strand
GCGCAAACACCCTCACCCGCCCTGTCGGGCACCCTCTCCCGCAGGCGGGAGAGGGTGAAAATGGGAGACGGCTCGCCGGGCGGCGATTTCATATGCGATTGCCCACAAGGGGGGAGATGTGTGAATGCACGCGAGCAGCGCCGCGTAGGTTGTGCTTATGAGTGGGTCCGGCTTTGCCGCGATGACGGTTGAAAGGCCACGTGGAATGGAACGTTGCGCGCAAGTCGGGCCGCTTCTATCGTCCGCGCTTTGCAAGCTGCGAACGTGACCCTCATGAAAGCCGTCTATTATGAAGCCTTCGGGCAGCCGCCTGTCCTCGCCGACGTCGCCGACCCGGAGCCCGGACCTGAAGGTGTCGTCATCAAGGTCGAGGCGACGGGCCTGTGCCGCAGCGACTGGCATGGCTGGATGGGCCACGACCCCGATATCAGGCTGCCGCATGTGCCGGGCCATGAGCTCGCCGGCGTCATCGTCGCGACAGGCCGGCAGGTCATCCGCTGGCGGTCCGGCGACCGGGTGACGGTGCCCTTCGTCGGCGGCTGCGGACGCTGTCCCGAATGCGCCAGCGGCAACCACCAGGTCTGCGAAAAGCAGTTCCAGCCGGGCTTCACCGCCTGGGGTTCGTTCGCCGAACATGTCGCCGTCGATTTCGCCGACATCAACCTGGTTAGGCTGCCCGAGGCGCTCGATTTCGCCACTGCCGCCAGCCTCGGCTGCCGGTTCGTCACGTCCTTCCGCGCCATCGTCGACCAGGGCCGGGTCGGGCCCGGCGAATGGGTGGCGGTGCATGGCGCCGGCGGCGTCGGCCTCTCGGCCATCATGATCGCCGCCGCCATGGGCGCCAATGTCATCGCCGTCGACCGCGCGCCGGAGAAGCTCGATCTGGCGCGCGCATGCGGCGCCATTGCCGGCATCGATGCCGCGCGGACGGATGATGTCGTGGCGGCGATCCGCGAGATGACGCAAGGCGGCGCGCATGTCTCGATGGATGCGCTGGGCTCGCCCGTGACCTGCTTCAACTCGATCGCCTGCCTGAGGCGGCGCGGCCGGCACCTTCAGGTCGGCCTGATGCTCGGCGAGCATGCCCGGCCCGCCATTCCGATGGACAAGGTGATCGCCCATGAGATCGAAATCCGCGGCAGCCACGGCATGCCGGCGCATCGCTATGGCGCGATGATGGAGATGATCCTTCAGGGCCGGCTCGCGCCGGGGAAGCTCATCGGCAGGACGATCCCTCTCGCCGAAGCCGCTCAGGCGCTGATGGCGATGGACAGATTCCCCGGCACCGGCATCAGCATCATCACGCCCTGAAGCGGATCATGCGGCGGCGCCCGATTTCGCGGCCGTCTCGAAGAGCCGGCGCACCGCGGCGCGCATGAGGCCGCGCGTCTCCTCCAGTCCGGGGCGGTCGCTGAGGCTCAGATTCATCGCCGCATTGGCCTCGAAGAACAGCACCTGGCCGTCGGGAAGGATGTCGAAGTCGATGCCATAGAGATCGAGCGAGGTTCGGGCGCGGATCTCGTTCAGGGCCGCCATCGCCGGCCGGCCCAAGGCTTCTTGCGGCCGCGCGATCATCCGCGCGGCACGCTCCGCGATTCCGCCGTCCGGATCGAAGTCCGCGATCTTTTCCCTGTCGCGCTCGCGATGCACGTTCCAGCGCGGGCCGAAATGCACATGGGTGATGAAAACATCAGAGCCGATGACCGCCGCCCTGATCTTGCGATAGACGCCGGGCGCCGCCGGGTTGTCGAC
This sequence comes from uncultured Aestuariivirga sp., assembly GCA_964537655.1. GTDB lineage: Bacteria > Pseudomonadota > Alphaproteobacteria > Rhizobiales > Aestuariivirgaceae > Taklimakanibacter. Next base: position 7,000 of record CAZICN010000173.1, on the reverse strand, counting down.
ATACTGGATCGCATAGAGCTGCATCGTCGGAAGGGTGGCGAGATGCGCGGCGAGCGCATCTCTGCTCTCGATCTTCTCGGCCCCGACGCCCTTCTGGGCGAAGGGCCCGCGGATGATGACGGGAAAGCCGATCTTCTCCGCAACCAGGCGAACCGAGAGCGCGGCGGTCGCTGGATCGTGGCTGAAGCGCAGGAGGCGCGGGATGACGAGACCGGCGATGCCCGCCAGCCGCTCGGCGTTGCTCTGGCGCGTGGTGAGCGCCGCCTTGCGCGGATGGTTGACGACCGGCAGGCCGAGCCTGTCGGCAAAGCCCGCAATGAAGTCGAGCGTCTTCGGCGTCGACAGGAGTTCGCCATTCACCCAGTTGTTGAGAATGAGCTGCGGCCGCGGCAGGCCGCGCACCGCCTGCGCCGCCGAGCGCGCCTCGGGCAGGATCGAGAGGAAGCGATACTGGTCGTTGTGGCGCAGCGCCAGGGTCGCCGGCGTGTTCCGGGCGAAATGCAGCTGCGCCGGTCCGATGGCGCGAGTGATCGCGATCGGCGCCTGATTCAGGACGCCGACGAGCAGGATCTGGCCCGGCTCCTTGCGGGTGACATAGACCGGCATGGCCTCGACGGCGCGGCGTGTGAGGCGCTCGGCCTCGGCCGTCTCGCCCAGGGCATGCGCCGCCGCCGCCTGGGCGACGAAGAGTCCGCCATCGACCGGACCTTCGGCCGCGGTCAGCGGCTGCAGGATGCGGACGACGCGTTCCGGCGCGCCGGCATCGAGCAGGATGGCCGTGGCCGCCTTGACGAAACCCACATCGCCCAGCAGGCCCGGCAGGATGCTGTCGAGAAGCGGCACGGCTTCCGCCGGGCGCTTCAGGGCAACAAGGCCGCGGGCGAGGGTGATGATCATGTGCCTGTCGCCCGGATCGGCGGCCGCTCCCCTGGGCCAGCCGGGGACAGCGAGACCGGCAAACAAGGCGGCGAGCCGCGGCGTTCCCTTCGCCTTCAGGGCGTTGAGGATATTGGCGAGCGTGCGCAGCCGCACTTGCGCCGGCGCTTCCTCCGCCGCGCTCTTGCGCCAGGCGGCAATCGCTCTGTCCTCGCGGCCGAGCTGGAATTGCGCGAGGCCGAGGAGCCCCCAGAGCTCGGCATCGTCCGGGCGCGCCTCGAGCAGCGCCTCATACATGCCGGCGGCATCGGCGACCTTGCCCGCCTGATGCAAGGCCACCGCCTGGCCGTGGCTCCTCTCGATGGTGCTGTCCGTCACGTGGCGCTGGTCTCCCGGTCAGAAAAGATAATGGATCGCCAGCCCTTCAAAAAGCGGGATATGCAGCAGGCGCTCGAGCCCCATCATCACGGCAAGGCAAAGCAAGCCGCCCAGCACCGCCACAAGCGGGCGCTCGCGCGCGACGAAATGGAGGTAGGCGGCGAGGAGAAGCGGCGCACCCAGCACGAAGCCGAAGCCGACGACACCGAGCGTGAAGCCCGAAAGCCACAGCATGATGGTGCGCTCGCGGCCGGACAGGACGGGTTCATCCGGAGGCCCGCTGCCCTGCGCCCTGATCTCGCTCGCGAACTGGACGAGGCTGAGCATCAGGCCGGGGAGGCCGACGAGGAGCGGCATGATCGCCGCCTCGCGCCGGAAGAAGAAAGCCTGGGCGATGAAGAAGGCGAAGATCAGCGCCATGGCGAGACTGGTGAGGATGCGTCCGTTCATGCGGCCGCCTTGCGCCGGGCGCGGGCGGCATAGAGAACCACGGTCGCGACGATGATGGCGAGAAGCACGAGCGACAGTGGGCGCAGGAGGAAGGCCGGTCCCCAGAGCGCCATTGCCTTGTGAAACGAGTTCTCGGCGATCGGCCCAAGGACGATGCCGATGACGAAAGGCGGGCGTGGCCAATCATAGTGCTTGAACAGCCAGCCCAAGGCGCCGAGACCCAGCACCAGCACGAAATTCTGCCAGGCGCCGGCTCCCAGGTAGGAGCCGAGCAGCGACAGCGCCATCACGAAGGGAATAAGGAGGCCGGTGCGCAGGGAAGCGATGCGGCTGAGCCAGGGCGCCAGCGCCAAAAGCAACAGCACCGCCAGGATATTGGCGATGGCGAGCGTCCAGATCAGCGCCCAGACGAGATCGATCTGGTCGGTGGCGAGCCTGGGGCCTGGCTCGATGCCCAGCATGACGAAAGCGCCGAGCAGGATCGCCATGCCGGAACTGCCCGGGATGCCGAAATAGAGGGTCGGCAGCAAGGCGCCGCCTTCCTTGGAGTTGTTAGCGGTCTCGGGTGCAATGACGCCTTCGACGGCGCCCTTGCCGAAACGTTCCGGCGATGTCGACGACTGGACGGCGTGACCATAGCAGAACCATGACGCGACATCGCCGCCGAGCCCCGGAATGAGGCCGATGAAGGCCCCGATGATCGAAGTGCGCAAGGTCAGGGCCCAATGCCGGAAGACATCGAGACAGCCCGTCCACACATCGCCGAACCGGTAGCTTGCGCCCGTCCGGCTGTCGGCGATGTTGCCGCGCGCCGCGAGCGAGATCATTTCCGGGATGGCGAAGATCGCGATCACGGCGGTGACCGGGTCGATGCCGTCCCACAGGAACAGCTGGCCATAGGTGTAGCGTTCCTCGCCGCTGATCGGGTCGAGCCCGACCGTGGCGATGATGAGCCCGAACAGTCCGACAATGAGGCCCTTGACCAGGCTCTTGCCGCTCAGCGCCGCGATGAAGGTGATGCCGAGCACGGCGAGGAGGAAGAACTCCGCCGGGCTGAAGGCCAGCACGATCGGCCCGACAAAGGGCATGAGGAGGCTGAGGAATACGGCGCCGATCAGGCCGCCCACGGCGGAGGCCGAAAGCGTGGCGCCGAGGGCGCGGCCGGCCTCGCCCTTCTGCGCCATCGGATAGCCGTCGACGATGGTGGCGGCATCTGGGCCGGTGCCCGGTATGCCGAACAGGATGCTGGGAATGGCGCCCGAAGTATGGACGACGGAATGCATGGCCAGCAGAAAGACCGCGCCCGGGATCGGGTCCATGCCGAAAACGAAAGGGATGAGGAAGATGATGCCGAGCTTGCCGCCGAGGCCGGGCATGATGCCGAAGAACAGCCCGACGCAGACGCCAAGCGTCATCAGCATCATCATGTGAGGCGACAGCAAAATGGCGACGAGCGACGAGAGGGAGGTCTCGAGCATCAGCGGGTTCCGGCGCGGCGCGCGGCCGCGGTCATTCGTCCTTCAGCAGTTGCCGAAGCAGCGCCAGGATCTCCGGCGGCTGCTCGAAGGCGGTGCGGATGCGCTCGGCGACGACGTCGCCCGAGGCCGGTGCGATCGGCAGGCCGAGCTTCTCAGCCTCGGCAACGAGACCAGGATCGGCGAGGGCCGCCATGTAAGCCTGGCGCAGCACCGCGAGCCGGTCCGCCGGAATGCCCGGAGGGCCGGCGGTCAGGCGCGACAGTTGCGATTGCGTCTCGATGAAGGCGATGATGGATTTCGCCGTGTCGTCCCTGGCGAAGTCCGACGCCTGTGGATAGAGCGAGTCCGGCTTGCCGCCGACCTCGACGACGACCTTGCCGTTGCCATTGTCGATGAGGGATCTGAGCGAACTTGCCGAGCCGAGATAGGCATCGACGTCGCCTCGCATCATGGCGAGCTCGGCCTCGGTGCCTTCATAGCCGGTGATGATATCGACATTGAGGCCGAAGGCCCGTGTCAGCATCCGTGTTTCCTGGTAGGAAGAGGCTCCCTTGCCCGATGCTGCCATCTTCACCTTGCGATCGGGCCGGCGCAGGTCGTCGAGACTTTGCAGGCCGGATCTGGCCGAGACGACGAGGATCCGCGATTCGACCGCGGCCTTGCCGATCCAGCTCATTCGCGCGAGGTCGAGATCGCCGAAATCGGCGTTGACGAGTTGCATGGAGATGAGGCCGGTGTTGAAGCTGCCGATCGTCAGGCCGTCGGGATCGGCGGCATTGATCATCTTGGCGCCGATGAGATGGGCGGCCCCCGGCACGTTCTTGACGATGACGCGCGAGCCCGGCAGGTGTTTCTCGAGATAGCGCGCCACCAGTCGCCCCATCGTGTCATAGCCGCCGCCCGGCTTGGTCGCCACGACATAGGTGATGGTCTTGCCATCGAAGAGCGCGCTCTCCGCCGCGGCCGGCGTGATGGCCGGCAAAGCCAGCATGAGCCAGCACGCCAGGCAAGCCAGAATCCGGACCATGATCCACCCCTCATCGATCGCATCAGGCAACTGGACACGGTCTTACTTTGCGGCATAGACAAACGCAATGCGCGCGACCATGACAGGTTCCGGGGTACCTTCGCTGCTCGATCCCCAGCAATGCGGCGAGGATCTTCCGGGCAATGCGGCGCGCTTCAGCGCGCTGGCGCCGCTTCATTGTCCAGGCTGCGCCGACTACCATATCCGCAGCGCCGTGCATCGCTGCGCCGGCCCGCCGAAGAGCATCACCTTCGACCGCCTGGAACTGATCCGGCTGATCCGGCCCATCATCGAAACGGCGGCGAAAAGCCGGGCGGGGACAATCGAAATCGTCATACCGGGATCCGCCGACACGGCGGTGCTCGCGACCGCCGCCCATGCCGCCGCGACGCTGGGGACCCCTATCCTCGAGCGCTGCCGTTTCACCGTGCTCGACCGCTGTCCGACACCGCTCATGATATGCGCCGAGTTCGCGGCCCGGCAGGGTCTCTCCTTCCGCGCCGAGCCGGGCGATCTTCTCGCCGCGCGCCAACCCGTCATCGCCGATCTCATCGTCGTCCACAGCATCTTCCGGTTCATCGCGCATGAGGACCAGGCGGCGCTGCTGGCGCGGCTCGGAAGCTGGCTCGGCACCCAGGGTCGCCTCATTCTGTCGAACCGCATTCTGCTCGAGGACGCGGCGACGGAGGCGAAGGACGAGATCCGCAAGCGCACCGCCGCGAACCGGGCGGTGGAAGACGCCCTGGCGAAAGGCCTGCTGCAGCTGGCGGAGCCTGCCACAGAAACGCTCGGCCGGCTCAGGCGGGCGATTGCCGACGGGGCGGGGCGGCCGGGCGAGTTCCGCTCGCTGGACGAGGTCCGGGCGCTCGTCCGGCAATCGGGCCTGACGGAATTGTCGGTGGAAAATCTCTCTTGGGAATTCGCCATCGGTCCCGGCGACGGCATGCGCCGCAAGCGGGTCATCTGCGTTCTGGGTCGCGCCGATGGTTAACGGCTTGGCAAGGTGAGAGGCGCAGACTCTCCCGGCGAGTTTCCCAGAGAAAGTGCCGTGCCATGCCGACCGTCATGCCGGAAGCCCCGGCCTTCACATTGACCTGTCCGGCCAAGGACAGCCCCGACCATGAGGTCCGGGCGATCCGGGCGCGCGGCAACCTGCCTCTGATGATCGATGACCGGCTGCTGGCCGAGATCGCGCGCGGCGACCTCGCCGAAAGCTGGGAGACGGCAGTTCACCTGCCGCCTTCGGCGCTCGCCGACATGAGCAAGCTCGCCGGCGAACGTCTCGCCCTGGTGCTGGAAGACAATATCGGTTCCGCCGATCTCACCGATGTGGTGAGCGATGCCGCGGTGCTGTTCCTGCTCGCGATGCGCCGTGCCGGGGTCAAGAGCCCGGACGAGATCGGGCCGTGCACGCTGCTGTGGGACGAGGCGCGGCACCAGGAACTCATCCTGAAGCGCGCCTGAGCGATGAGCGATCAAGAGCCCTTCATGCCGGCACCCGAGCTCGGCCGCTCATTCAGGCCGGGACTTGGCGTCAATCTGCTGATGCGCGATGTGCTGGAAGGTGTCCGCTTCGCAAGCGACGTGCTGGGCGCCACCATCCTGCATGCGAATGAGGATTTCGCCGCGATCAGGTTCGGCGAAAGCGTGTGGATGCTGCATCACGACCGCACCTATCGTGGCAATGTCGTGCTGGGCCTCGTCCAGGGCATGGAAGGCCGCGGTGCCGGAGTCGAGATACGCGTCTATGGCTGCCCGCCCGATGAAGCCGAAGCCCGCGCGCGGGCGCAGGGCTTCACCGTGCTGGCGGGGTCGATCGACAAGCCGCATGGCCTGCGCGAATGCGTCATCCTCGACCATGAAGGCTATGCCTGGGTGCCGGGCATCGGCATTCCCGATAGCGCGTGATCAGAAAAAGTGGTCGCCGGTTTTTCCCTCAAATCCTGACCGCAATGCTGGAGGGAATTTCTGAACCACCACACTAGACAGAATGATGTCTGACAGGCAGGCCTTCCCGCTCCAGCGCAGGCGTATGCGTTCCTGCTCAGGCGCTGCCGGGCGCATGGGCGTCCAGTAGCGAGGAGAGAGCATCAGCGCCGCCAGTCGAAGACCGCGGTGACGAAGCCCTGCGCGTCATGGACGAATTCATCCAGAAGCGACAGCGGCGTGGGGCCGCCCGGCGCCATCTCACCCGTGACCTCGCCTTCGGCAAAGGTCAGTCTGGCGCCGAACTTGCCGGCGATGTGGCGCATGCGGGCATTCTCGCTGAGGCAGATCATGTGAAGGCGGGCGATGCCGCGATTCTGCGCGGCGGTGAGAATGCGGTTCATGAGCTCGCTGCCCAGCCCCTGGTCCTGCCAGTCCGTCTCGACCGCGAAGGCGGCCTCGGCATCGGCGGCGGGGCCGGCGAAGATGCCGCGCAATTCGGCGGAGGCCCGGATCTCGCCGTCGATGAATACGCCGAAGATCGTGGCGTCGAGCCGGAAGGCGGTGTCGACATAGGCGTCGATGAAGTCGTCAGGGGTCACCCCGCCGAAGCGCAGGCGCCTCGCCTCGGGGTCGAGGCGTTTCAGATGGGCCCGCAACGCGCCCAGGTCACCCATCCAAAGTTTGCGTAAGGTCTTGTGCATATTAGATAAAGTCCAGCCGTTAAGAGGTTTTTGCCGACCTGGACTGTCCATCCCGAACATGACAAGAGTTATGCTGCATTGCATCAAAATCAAGGAAAAATTTTGTGCAGTGCATGCTGGATGGTGAGGCAGCGCACATCGGCTCTGCGAGGCGATTTGGG
>CAZICN010000172.1:8463-8804 GCA_964537655.1 uncultured Aestuariivirga sp. | reverse complement strand
GATCATCATCGTCTTTTCCATGGGCCTCATGCTGATCGTCGCCCGCAACTACAAATTCGGCGGAGACAATTAGACCCATGAGCCGCGTCGACATCCAGCATGTGACCAAGCGCTATGGCAGCTTCGCCGCGCTCGACAACGTGTCGATCACCTTCAATGACGGCGAGTTCTTCGGCCTGCTCGGGCCTTCGGGCTCCGGCAAGACCACGCTGCTGCGCTCGATCGCCGGCTTCATCACGCCCGATCAGGGCAGCATCCTGTTCGACGGTGAGCCGGTCGAGACGGTGCCGGTGCATCGCCGCGCCATCGGCATGGTGTTCCAGTCCTATGCCCTGTTCCCG
>CAZICN010000172.1:3765-8453 GCA_964537655.1 uncultured Aestuariivirga sp. | reverse complement strand
ACCATCGCCGAGAATATCGGCTTCGGCCTCGATGTCCGCTCGACGCCGCGCGAGGACATCAGGAAGCGCGTCGCCGAGATGCTGGCGCTGGTGCGCCTCGCCGGCCTCGAAGGACGTTATCCGCGGCAATTGTCGGGCGGCCAGCAGCAGCGCGTCGCCCTGGCCCGCGCCCTGATCACGGAACCCAAGGTCCTGCTGCTCGACGAGCCGCTGGGCGCGCTCGACCGCCGCCTGCGCCAGGAGATGCAGGTCGAGCTCAAGGACATCCAGCGCGAGACCGGCATCACCGCCATCTTCGTCACCCATGACCAGGAAGAAGCGCTCACGCTCTCGGACCGCATCGCCATCATCGATCAGGGCAGGCTGATCCAGGTCGATGCCCCGCAGACGGTCTATGAGCGCCCGGCCAACATCTTCGCCGCGAACTTCCTGGGCGATGCCAATATCTTCCGCGGCACGCCGGTGAAGACCGGGCTGAAGCTCGCCGACGGCACGCTCATCGCCACTCTCAAAGCCTCGACCGGTGCTGCCATCGTGCGTCCGGAGAAGCTGCGCGTCGAAGCGGGCCGGAAGAAGGGCACAGGCAACAGCCTTTCGGGCGAAATCATCCAGGCGATCTATTCGGGCGCCAGCGTCACCTACCGCATTCGAGCCAAGGCCATGGGCGACGTTCCGCTCCTGGCTTTCATCCAGAACCAGACCGGCGACGTGCTCGAAACCGGCGCCAAGGTCACGGTGAGCTGGGACAAGGCACAAACCGTTCCGGTGCAATCATGAACATCGAAGGTCTGCGTTTCGGCCCGATCGGCAAGCGCGCTGTCCATGCCGCAATCGATATGCAGCGGCTCTTCGCCGAAGAGACCGAATGGGCCTCGCCCGTCGTCTTCGCCATCGAGCCCGATGTCAGCCGCATCTGCGCCCACGCGCCGCATCTCACTTTGTTCACCCGCTTCCTGACGCCGAAGCGCGCCGAGGATGCGCACGGCCAGTGGCAGATCTATTACCGCCACTGGAAGAGCGTGCTCGCCGGCAACCTCGATCCCGATCTGCTCGATCTCCTGCCGCCCTTGCGCCGCTTCGTCCCCCCGGCCCGCGTCATCGACAAATATGCGCATTCGGCTTTCGAGGCGCCGCAGTTCCAGGCGGCACTCGATGAGCTCGGGGCCGACACCATCATCTTCACCGGCGTCGAGACCGATGTCTGCGTGCTCGCCACCGCTTTGACGGCGATCGACCGCGGCTACCGCACGATCCTGGTGTCAGACGCGATCGCAAGCTCGAGCCCGGGCGGCCACTCATCGGCGCTCGACAGCATCTATCCGCGCTTCGACCAGCAGGTCGAGCTCCTCGACACGAACAGTCTATTGAAGGCCTGGACTCCATGACGGTTCCGAATTACCTGCGCACGCCCAATATCCCGGCGCATCGCGCCTGGAACAGCTGGGCCGCCGACCGCTATCTCGAAATGTCGCATCTGCCGCTCGGCGTGAAGATCACCCCGGTCTTCTATGCGGCGAGCCTCGGCAGGACGACGCTGATGGGCCCAGGCTCGGACATCCGGCTCGGTCGGCACGAGCCCGATGGCAGCCTGATCCAGGCATCCTTCGCCCATGGCGGCACCCATCTCGACTGGACTTACGCGAAGACCTCGGCCTTCGGGCTCGCCGGATCGTGGAAGGCGACGAAATTCGGCGAATGGGGCTTGCGCTTCTGGGTGGTGCTGGCGTTGAGCCAGGGCGACGGCGCCCACTGGCACTATGACGAGGAACGCCGCACCGCCTTCTGCACGGTGGGCCCGCGCACCGTGGCGATCAAGGCGAGGCATGATCCGCTTCTGGTGACGGCGCATGAAACGCTGGACGACCTCAGAAGCGAATATGAGACCCATGGCTACTGGTATCTCGCCTCGCGCGGCGCGCAGGCGAAGGTCCTGGCGCTGCGCTTCAATCTGGAGGAGGCGCCCGAAAACGAGTTCACGGTCGCGCTCGCCGATCGCAGGGACCAGGCGCTGGAAGGTGCGGCCCTTGCCGCACAGACGTCCGGTCCGGCCTCGCGCGGCGATGCGCTCGACGCCATGGCCGACATCATGGGCTGGAACACGATCTGGGACAACGTCAATCACCGCCCCTACATCACCTGCTCGCGCAACTGGGATCTCAAGAAATTCGGCGGCTTCGGCTTCTGGCTCAACGACACGGCGATCAACACCTTCATCGTGGCGCAGTTCGATCCCGACCAGGCGCGCGAGAACCTGGCGATGCTGCTGTCGGCGGCGACGCCGCAGGGCAACCTGCCCTGCATCATGACCGGCAACGACGCCTGGGTCGACCGCACCCAGACGCCGATCATCTCCTTCATCGTCTGGCAGATCTATTTGCGCACCGGCAATCGCCTGTTCATCGACATGGCTTATCGGATACTGGCGAACAACAATGAATGGATCAGGACGGTTCGCGACGGCAATGGCAACGGCGTCCTGGAGTTCGGCTCGTCCGATGTGGGCCAGGGCCTCTATAAGGGCACCAAGCTCGCCGCCAAGGATGAATCCTTCATGGACAACTCGCCCATCCATGACGAGGCGCGCTGGAATGGGGAAAGCCGCACGCTCGATTGCGAGGATGTCGGCCTCAACGCGCTTGTCTGCCTCGATTGCGAGATGCTGGCCAACATGGCGCGGACCCTCGGCCTCACCGCCGAGGCCAAGCGCCATGATGCCGATGCCACGGCGCTGCGCCGGAAGATCGGCACGCATTTCTGGGACGAGGACCGCAAGATATTCGCCAATCGGCTGTGGTCCGGCGCCTTCGTCAAGAGCGTGGCGCCGACCAGCTTCTATCCCTTGCTGTGCGGGGCGGCGTCGAAGGAGCAGCAGAAGCACCTGCTGAAACATCTGGAGGACCCCCGGAAATTCGGCGGCGAGTTCGGCCTGCCTTCGGTCGCGCGCGATGATCCGGCCCTCGCCGACAATGTCTACTGGCGCGGGCGCATCTGGCCGATCCTCAACTGGCTCACCTGGAACGGCCTCGAGCGGGCGGGCGAATTTGAAGCCGCCGACCGGCTCGTCGAGAAGGGCTGGCGCCTGTTCACCCGGAGTTGGGAGCAGGACCGCCTGTCGCCCGAAAACTATCACCCCTCGACCGGCGAGGGCCTCGATCAGCCGGATACCGATCCGTTCTATTCCTGGACGGCCCTTCTGCCCTACATGCGGCACGCCCAGAGGATGAATTTCTCGCCCTGGCACGGCTGGCAACTCCGCAACGAGGGCGAGGATTTCACCGCCGGTCCCGTGACGACGCCTCTGGGTGCGGTGACGCTCACGCGCGAGAAGGGCACGCTCACGCTGCGGCGGGGCGAAGAGACCGTCTTCACCACCGACAAGCAGGGCCGCATCCCGGGCCCGATCACTAGCGCGTGATCCGACGCTCGGGATTATCCTGCCATAAGAGCCTTTCCCGTTTTGAACGAATCAATCCGGTTCGATCAAAACGGGCAAAAAGGCTCGCAAACATAGAATGCGGAGCGCTTCCTTGTCGCCAAAGTCGAGCAGCTTTGGCGGGAAGCGCTCCGAACCGACGGGATTTACTTGTCCGGTCGTCTTATTCGCGGGCCCAATTTCCGCTATTATAGAGATCGATGAAGAAGACGCTGGTTTCCCTTTTTGTTCTAGCCATCCTGGCTGCCGCCGGCTTCTATGCACAGCAAGCGGGCTGGGTCACGGCCATATGGTCCGAGACGACCGGCAAGCTCAGCCAGAGCCAGCCCGCGCCTGAGCAGAAGAAGCGCCAGGCCACTCCCGCCAACGCGTCGCCGGTCGAGGTCGCCGCCGCATCCGCCAAGACGCTGAGCGACGACATCACCGCAGTGGGCTCGCTCCTGTCCGATGAATCGGTGCAGATCGCCGCCGAGACCAGCGGCCGCGTCGCCGAGATCACCTTCACCGAAGGCGACGTCGTGACGGCGGGCGCCATCCTCATCAAGCTCGACGCGGCGCTGATCGGCGCCCAGGTCGCCGATGCCGAGGCCCGCCTCACCTTGGCCAGGGCCAATTACGAGCGCGCCGCCGCCTTGCGCAAATCCGGCACCGCCTCGCAGACGACGCTCGACACCGCGCAATCCGAATTGTCGGTCCAGCAATCGGTCTACGATCTCATCAAGGCGCAGGAAGAGAAGCTGTCGATCCGCGCGCCCTTCCCCGGCGTGCTCGGCTTCCGCACCATTTCGCCCGGCGCCTATGTCACCGCCGGCACGCCCTTGGTCAATCTTGAGAAGATCGACCAGCTCAAGGTCAATTTCAGCGTGCCCGAATTCTATCTGTCGAAGCTCGCGGTGGGCCAGAAGATCGAGATCATCGCCGACGCGATGCCGGGCACCCGCTTCGAAGGCGTGGTCTACGCCATCGATCCGGCGATCGACGTCAATGGCCGCGCCATCAGGGTCAAGGCGACGCTTCCCAATCAGGACGGCAAGCTGCGCCCGGGCCTTCTCGCCCGCATCACGGTCAAGGGCGTGCCGCGCACCGCGGTGACCATCCCGGAGAGCGCGCTCGTTCCGCGCGGCAGCGATTTCCTGGTCTACAAGGCCGACAACGGCAAGGCGAAGGAAACGAAGGTCCTCGCCGGCCGCCGCGAGAACGGCTTTGTCGAGATCCTCGACGGCGTCGAGGTCGGCCAGCAGGTGGTGATCGCCGG
>CAZICN010000172.1:0-3665 GCA_964537655.1 uncultured Aestuariivirga sp. | reverse complement strand
ATGTCCCTTTCAGAACTCTGCATCCGCCGCCCCGTCTTCGCCACCGTTCTCAGCCTGATCATTCTGCTCATCGGCATCGTCGCCTATGGCCGCCTGACGGTGCGCGAATATCCGCAGGTCGACGAGCCGGTCGTTTCGGTGACGACCACCTATACCGGCGCTTCCGCCGTGCTGATCGAATCGCAGATCACCCAGGTGCTCGAAGGCTCGCTCGCCGGCATCGAGGGCATCGACATCATCGAATCGACCAGCCGCTCGGAATCGAGCCGCATCACCATCAGGTTCAAGTCGGACATCAATGTCGACACCGCGGCGAGCGACGTGCGCGACCGCGTCAGCCGTGTGCGCGGCCGCCTCCCCGACGAGGTCGACGAGCCGATCATCGCCAAGGTCGAGGCCGACGCGCAGGCCATCATCTATATCAACTTCCGCTCCGACCGGCTGAACGCCATCGAGCTCACCGACTATGTCGACCGCTATGTCGTCGACCGCTTCAAGAACCTGACCGGCATTTCCGATGCCGCCATCTATGGCGAGCGCCTCTATGCGATGCGCATCTGGCTCGACCGCGACCGCCTCGCCGGCTACGGCCTCACCGCCCAGGACATCGAGGACGCGCTGCGCCGGCAGAACGCCGAAATCCCGGCCGGCCGCATCGAAAGCGACGACCGCGAATTCACCGTGCTGTCGAAGACCGCGCTGTCGACGCCCGAGGAGTTCCGCCGTCTCATGCTCAAGGCGGCGGGCGGGCTTCAGGTCAAGCTCGGCGATGTCGCGCGTGTCGAGCTGGGCTCCACCGAGGTCCGCCGCATCAGCCGCTATATGGGCCAGACGTCGATCACCGTCGGCATCATCCGGCAGGCCGTCGCCAATCCGCTCGACGTCTCCAAGGAAGTGCGCGACGTGATGCCCGCGATCGTCTCCTCGCTGCCCGACGGCGTCACTGGCGAGATCGGCTACGATTCGACCCAGTTCATCGAGCAGTCGGTCAACTCGGTGTTCACCACGATCCTCGAGGCCATCGCCCTCGTCATCCTGATCATCATGCTCTTCCTGCATTCGCTCAGGGCGGCGATCATCCCGATCATCACCATCCCGATCTCGCTCGTCGCCACCTTCGCGATCATGCTGGCGGCTGGCCTGTCGATCAACATGCTGACGCTGCTCGCCATGGTGCTCGCCATCGGCCTCGTCGTCGACGACGCGATCGTCGTGCTCGAGAACATCTTCCGCCACATCGAGGAAGGCATGAAGCCCTTCGAGGCGGCGCTCCAGGGCATGCGCGAGATCGGCTTCGCCATCGTCGCGATGACGCTGACGCTTGCCGCCGTCTACGCGCCGATCGCCTTCATGCCGGGATCGACCGGCCGCCTGTTCCTCGAATTCGCCCTCACGCTCGCCGGCGCCGTGGTCATTTCGGGTTTCATCGCCCTCACTTTGACGCCGATGATGTGCTCGAAACTCCTCAAGCACAATGACCGGCCCAACATCATCGCCCGCCTCATCGAGGCGAGCCTCGGCCGCCTCGAGCGCGCCTACCGTCTGGTGCTGAAGCTCGCGATCCGGGCGCGCTATCTGGTGTTCCTCATCGCACTCGCCGTCGCGGGCGCGGGCGGCCTCCTGTTCACGGGCCTCAATTCCGAGCTGACGCCGCCCGAGGACCGCGGCGTCATCCAGATCTCGGGCCAGACGCCGGAAGGATCGACGCTCGCCTTCACCAACCGCTACGCGGCACAGGTCGAGGGCATTCTGGCGAAGTCGCCCGACATCCGCGGCTATCTGGTGACCGTCGGCCAGCCGGAAGTGAACGAATTCAACTCCATCGGCCGGCTCAAGGACTATGCCGACCGCACGCTGAGCCAGACGCAGATCGCCCAGCGGCTGGGGCCGGAATTCCGCAAGGTGGCCGGCGCCCAGGTCGCGGCGCGCACGCACGGCGGGTTCGGACGCCGGGGCGGCGGGAGGCCGGTCGAGTTCGTCATCCAGACATCGGGCACCTATGAGGACCTGCAGAGATACAGCGACGCGATGATCGAGCGGCTCGGGCAGAATCCCGGCCTCACCGACCTCGACACCAATCTCAAGCTCAACAAGCCGCAGCTCGAGGTGAAGATCGACCGCGACCGCGTCGCCGATCTCGGCCTCGACGTCTCGGTCATCGGCCGCACGCTCGAGACCATGCTGGGCGGCCGCCAGGTGACCCGCTTCGAGATCAGCGGCGAGCAATATGACGTCATCGTCCAGCTCGACGCCAGCGAGCGCACCGCGCCCGACAATCTCGCCCGCATGTTCGTGCGCAGCACGTCGGGCGAGATGATCCAGCTGTCCAACATCGTGTCGATCAAGGAGACGGTGGCGCCCAAGGACCTGCGCCGCTTCAACCAGCTGCGCTCGGTCACCATCGTCGCCAACCTGACGCCCGGCTATACATTGGGCCAGGCGCTGCAGGCGGTGCAGGCGACCGCCGAGGAAATCCTCCCCTCCACCGTGCTCACCGATGTCTCGGGCCAGAGCCGCGAATTCCGCGACGCCAGCAGCAATGTGATGTTCATCTTCGTGCTGGCGCTGGCCTTCATCTATCTCGTGCTCTCGGCGCAGTTCGAGAGTTTCCGCGATCCCCTGATGATCATGCTGACCGTGCCGCTCTCGATGACCGGCGCCCTCCTGGCGCTCAAGCTCACCGGCGGCACGCTCAACATCTATTCGCAGATCGGCCTCGTCACCCTGGTCGGCCTCATCACCAAACACGGCATCCTGATCGTCGATTTCGCCAACCGCCTGCAGGATGAAGGCCGGAGCCGGGCCGAGGCGGTGGTCGAGGCGGCGACCCTGCGCCTACGTCCGATTCTCATGACCACGTCCGCCATGGTGCTGGGCGCCGTGCCGCTCGCCCTCGCCGAAGGCGCCGGCGCCGAAAGCCGCGAGCAGATCGGCTGGGTCATTGTCGGCGGCATGAGCTTCGGCACGTTGCTGACGCTGTTCGTGGTGCCGGCGGTCTACAGCCTCGTCGGCCGCAAGGCGGCGGCCTCGTCCACGGGCGCCGCCGTGCCGGCACCATCACCGGCGGAATAAGAAGGACCCAGAGCGCGTACGCGCATTCTTTCGCTCAGAGGAGACTCGTCATGCAGCGGCATGACCTTCAGGTCGCTGTTCGTGCGTATGAGCAAGCGAACGACCTCGCGCAAATCCTCGAGATTGCCAGGTCGCTTCCGTCTTGGTTTACGCCGTCAGGAATTCGTTCGATGCAGGTGGACCTTCGTTACCAGCCCGGATGGGTTGCTACGCTGGAAGATAGGATCATCGGTTTCGTCTCTTTCTTCGTGAACCAGGGAAAAGCCGAAATTGGGTGGATCGGAGTACGCCCTAACCTTCATCGAGGAGGGACAGGTCGTCTCCTTCTCGAGCGGTTGATCACAACGTTGAGATCCGAGCAGATCGGCGAGCTCTACGTTCATACGCTGGGTGATGCGGTGGAGTACGAGCCTTACCGAAAGACGCGCGCATTTTATCGAGGGATGGGGTTTCGGGATTTTAAGCGGATCGCCAATCCTGATAATCCCGAATGTGAGGAAGATCTGATTCTGTTGCTCAAGATCGAGGACGGCAAAGTCTAGCGCATCGGACCGAAAAGTGTTGGTGTGGACGGCCCCCCGACGGCATCGATG
>CAZICN010000171.1:1208-8917 GCA_964537655.1 uncultured Aestuariivirga sp. | reverse complement strand
GTCCCGCTCGCCACCAGGGTGTCGCTCATGACGAGGCCGGGCGCGAGCGTATTCACGCAGATGCCATGCTCGCCGAGTTCGCGCGACAGGGTGCGGGTGAACGTCGCGATCGCGCCCTTGGAGGCGGTGTAATGCAGCATGCCGGGCAGTCCCTTGTAGACCGTGCCCGAACCGATATTGACGATCCGGCCATGCAGGGCCGCCGCCGCGAGATTGCGGCCGACATAGTCACCCCCGACCATGTCGAGGATGACATTGGCGCCCTTGCCGCCGGTCATGGCCTTGACGATCTCGACGAAGTCCTCGTCCCGGTAGTTGATGCCACGCTCGGCCCCCAGGGCCTCGCAAGCCCGGCATTTGTCCACCGAGCCCGCGGTGGCGAAGACCCGCGATCCAAGCTGATGGGCCATCATGATGGCGCTGGTGCCGATGCCGCTCGATCCACCATGCACCAGGAGCGTCTCGCCCGGCTTGAGCCCTGCCCGGTCGAACACATTGGTCCAGACGGTGAAGAAGGTTTCAGGTATCCCGCCGGCCTCGATCAGCGATATCCCTTTCGGGACCGGAAGAGCGTTATCCTCGGCCGCCACGCAATATTCGGCATAGCCGCCGCCCGGCACCAGGGCCGAGACGGCATCACCATCCCTGTAGCGCTTGGCCGCCGCTCCCCTGGCGACCACGACGCCCGCGACTTCGAGGCCTGGCGTCAGCGGCGCTCCCGGCGGCGGCGGGTAGCCGCCCTGGCGCTGCAGCACATCCGGCCGGTTGACGCCGGCGGCCGCGACCTTGATCAGCACCTCGCCTTCCTTGGGAAGCGGCAGCGCCATCTGCTCGGGCTTGAGCACATCGGGTCCTCCAGGGGCGGTGATGGCGATGGCGGTCATCTGGCGGGGCAAAACAGTCATGTCGTCGATCCTCGGTCACTTGCCAGGCTGGGAAGCCGGAGCCAAACTGGTAGATGAGTGGTTTCCATCGTCAAGGGAGTAGGCCATGGACCTCGACGACATTCGTCCGATCAAGAAGTCCGGGATCGTCATTGGCGAGGATCTCGCCCTCCTGTCGGTTGCCGAACTCGAACACCGCGTACACCTTTTGGAATCCGAGATTGTCCGCATCCGCGAGGCGATCGCCGGCAAGCAGTCGAGCAAGGCCGCTGCCGACGCGTTTTTTCGCAGCTGACAACCCGTTCAGACTCTTTTTTCGTTAAGCAACCGTATCGTTAACCAATCAGTAAGGGATTCGGTTGTATTTTCGTCAATGTAATCCAGTCATCTGGATTCTCCGAGTGGCTCCTGTCCACTCTGTTTGACGCCTCCCTGTTAGAACCTTTCAGCCGCGCTTCTGCGCGGCTTTTTTTTGGCCCGGGACTTGCTCGTCAACGCCCGTTAGGGCCCTTTCCTGTGGATAGTGGCCGGAAATGAAGCAGGTTTTAATGTTCCGTTAATCCCGTTTCGATGAGGGTGCGATGGAGAAAAGAACGAAAGAATCGATTCTCATGAAGGCTACAGGGGACAATGCAGGAAGCGGCCGGAATGAAAGCCTGGTCGATTTCCTGGCACGCTTTACCGCGTCCGAGCAATTCGCCGGAATATTCAAGGAAGGCATGGGGTTGGTCGAAGAGACGGCGAACTACCTGGATGGCCCCGGCCGCCAGGACGCCCGCCTCCTCGACCGCACTGGCGCCATTGCCTATGCCACCGAGAGCATGCGCCTGACCACGCGCCTGATGCAGCTCGCCTCCTGGCTGCTGCTCCAGCGCGCCGTCTCGGCCGGCGAGATTTCGCTCGAGGACGCTTCCAAGGAGAAGCACCGCATCAACCTGTCCGAGATTGGCGCAGGCCATACACTGACGGGCTATGAGCAGATCCCTGCCGCGCTCAAGGATCTCGTCGACCGCTCCCTCAGGCTCCATGAGCGTATCCAGAAGCTCGATGAGATGCTGTCGGCCAAGGCGAGGACCGTCCCGCAGCCGAGCCCGGTCAGCCATCAGATGGACCGGCTGGCGGCCGTCTTCAAAATGGCGCGGCGCTAACGCATCACCCCGAAAAGGTGCAGACTTTTCGGACAGGGCGTTGCGAGGCGCACGGAATCAGGGCCGCGCCGTTCGCGGCGGGTGATCCAGGGTGATTTCCAATTGCCGCCCGGCGCTGCCGATCACCCATCGGCGGCGCAGGATAACGAAGTCATGCGGCCGGCCGTGCGTTTCCAGGGTGACGACATCGCCGGACAGGCCCTCCTGGCCAATATTCAGTGTCATGAGCTCGTCCCTGATCTGGTGCTTCTCGGCATAACGCGCGGCGCTGCCGGTCAGACTGACGATCGTGTTGCGCATTTCTTCATCCCCGTTCCGGAGGCTATGATCCTCGCCAGATTCGCTGGTGGGGAGTCTTGCCATGACCGTTCGTCTTTCCAAAATCGTCCTGTGCCTGTGCCTGGCGGCCTTCGCTTTCATGGTCACCTTCGGCAACATCACCGACTACGGCTCGAACTTCGCCTTTATCCAGCATGTGCTGAGCATGGACACGACATTCCCCGGCAACAAGCTGATGTATCGCGCCATCACCAATGAAGCGATCTGGCATGCCGCCTATTGGTTCATCATTCTCGGCGAAGGCCTGACCTGTCTGCTGTTCCTCATCGGCGTCTGGCACCTCTGGCAGGCGCGCCACGCGACCGGCGCCCGGTTCAACAAGGCCAAGCGTTTCGCCGTCATCGGCGCCACCATGGGTTTCCTCGTCTGGTTCTTCGGCTTCATGGTGGTGGGCGGCGAATGGTTCGCCATGTGGCAGTCGCAGACCTGGAACGGGCAGGACGCCGCCTTCAAGTTCTATGTCGCCATCATCGGCGTGCTGATATATCTCAACCAGCCGGACAGCGATCTCGCGCCAGAGCGCCTGTAGCCGGATCACGACAATGATGGATAGCTCGATCCAGGCTCATGAGCGTGATCGATCGCCACGCTCAATCCGTCTCGCGGCGGTCGGCATGCCCCAGATCGCGCTCCGGCGCGATGCGGTCGCGGACGAGCTGCTTGAGCGTCTTGACGTCCGGAAAGCCGCCGTCGCGCTTCCTGTCCCAGACGAGTTCATCATTGCAAGTGATCTGGAAGATGCCGCCGGTGCCCGGGACGAGCGCGACCTCGGCGAGTTCGCTCGTGAACGTGGACAGCAGCTCCTGCGCCATCCAGGCGGCGCGCAGCAGCCACTGGCACTGTGTGCAATAGGTGATGGCGATGCGCGCCTTGCCTTCGGTCTGCATATCGCGGCTCCAAAAAACAAAACCCGGCACAGCGGCCGGGTCGTGTCTCAAAAAAGCTTAGCTGGGCTTACTTGTTGAGGAAGCCGAACTTCTGCTTGAACTTGCTGACGCGGCCGCCGCGGTCGATGAGCGTCTGCTGGCCGCCGGTCCAGGCCGGATGCGACTTCGGATCGATGTCGAGATTGAGCGTGTCGCCTTCCTTGCCCCAGGTCGAGCGGGTCTGGAATTTGCTGCCGTCGGTCATGACCACATTGATCATGTGGTATTTGGGATGAATGTCTTTCTTCATGGCGTAAACTCTCTTGCGGCGCCTCATGGCGCCCGGATACTGCGAAATTAAGGGTTTCGGGCGGCGTCTATACAGGAGGGGGGGCTCTCACGCAAGTGCGGCGGCTTGGCCCCTTCATAGGGCCCCGGGCCTGGTTTAACTGGAAGGCAAATGGCCCGTTCATCCGAAGACAATGCCGCCCCGGCCCGGCCCGCCGGCAAGAGCCTGAGGCCGCTCCGGCGGTTTGTTCCCCTTCTCATGGGGTACCGCCTTCCGGTCGGCCTGGCGCTCCTCGCGCTGGTCGTCGCGGCCCTGGCGACGCTCTCCGTGCCGCTGGCGGTGCGCCGCGTCATCGATCACGGTTTCTCCGCCGCGGGCAGCCTGCTCATCAACCAGTATTTCGGCGTGATGCTGGCCGTGGTCGCGGTGCTGGCCGTGGCCTCCGCCGCCCGCTTCTATCTGGTGACCTGGCTCGGTGAGCGCATCGTCGCCGATACGCGCGATCTCCTGTTCAAGCATCTCCTCGATCTCAGCCCTTCCTTCTTCGAGACAAACCGGTCGGGCGAGATCGTTTCGCGGCTGACCGCCGACACCACGCAGATCAAATCCGCCTTCTCGACCTCGGCCTCGATAGCCCTGCGCAATCTGGTCATGCTCATTGGTGCGGCCGTCATGATGGTGGTGACCAGCCCCAAACTGTCGGGCCTCGTTCTTCTCGCCATCCCGCTGATCGTGCTGCCGCTCATCTTCTTCGGCCGCAAGGTGCGCTCGCTGTCGCGCAGCGCCCAGGACACGCTTGCCCATTCGGCCGCCTATGCGCAGGAACGCCTGCTGGCGGTGACGGCGGTTCAGTCCTTCGTCCAGGAGGCTACCGCGATCAGCGACTTCAACGAGGCAACCGCCATTGCCTTCGACGCGGCGGCGAAACGCAGCCGCGCCCGTGCCTTCCTGACCGGCGCCATCATTTTCCTGTCGCTGGGCTCAGTCACGGCGGTGCTGTGGTATGGCGCGCGCGAAGTGATCTCGGGCACCATGACCGCGGGATCGCTCAGCCAGTTCGTTCTCTATGCCGTGCTGGCGGCCAGCGCGCTCGGCGAGCTGTCGCAGGTCTGGGGCGAGATACAGCTCGCCGCCGGGGCCGCCGAGCGTATCGCCGAGCTCCTCGACGAGAAGCCCGCCATCGCCGCCCCCGCATCGCCCGTTCCCCTGCCCTTGCCCGCGAGAGGCGAGATCGCCTTCGACAAAGTGATCTTCCATTATCCGACGCGGCCCGATGGGTCTGCCCTCGAAGAGGTGAGCTTCACCGTGGCGCCGGGCGAGACGGTCGCGCTGGTCGGACCTTCGGGGGCCGGCAAATCCACCGTCTTCTCTCTCCTGCAGCGCTTCTATGATCCGCAAGAAGGCCGGATCATCGTCGATGGTGTCGACGTGCGTCTGGCTGATCCCCGCGCGGTGCGCGCGCGCATCGCCGTGGTGCCGCAGGAGACGGTGATCTTCTCAGGCACCGTGCTCGACAACATCCGCTTCGGCCGGCCGCAAGCTTCGCTTTCCGAGATCAAGGCAGCGGCGCAGGCGGCCCACATCGCCGAATTCGCCGAAACCCTGCCCAAGGGCTATGACACCGAGGTCGGCGAACGTGGCATCACCCTCTCGGGCGGCCAGCGCCAGCGCATCGCCATTGGCCGGGCCATCCTGCGCGATGCGCCGATCCTGCTCCTCGATGAAGCGACGAGCGCCCTCGACGCCGAAAGCGAGGCCCTGATTCAGCAGGCACTGGCCGAACTGACCCAGAATCGCACCACGCTCGTCATCGCCCACCGCCTGGCGACGGTGAGAAGCGCCGCTCGCATTCTCGTGCTCGACCAGGGCAAGCTGGTGGCGCAGGGCAAGCATGGCGAGCTCGCCAAGTCGAACCCGCTCTATTCGCGCCTCGCCAAGCTCCAGTTCAGCGCGCAATCGGCCTGATGCCTGCTGCCGAAGGAAGAAACGTCACCGTTCCGTCAGCTTGAGCTCGATGCGGCGGTTGCGTGTCTTGGCGTCTTCGCTGTCGCCGGGATCGAGCGGCTGGAATTCGCCGAAGCCGGCAGCCACCAGATGCCTGGGATTGATGCCCTTGCTGATCAGGTAGTTGACTACCGCGATGGCGCGCGCCGACGACAATTCCCAGTTCGACTTGAAGGTCGTCTGGATCGGATCGGTATCGGTATGGCCATCCACCCTGAGGACCCAGGCGATGTCGGACGGAATCTCGGCCTCGAGTTCCTTCAGCGCGGTGGCGAGCTTGTCCATTTCCACGAGTCCCGCCGGATTGATATCGGCCGAGCCTTTCTGAAACAGTACTTCCGACTGGAAGACGAAGCGGTCGCCGACCACCAGAATGTCGGAGCGCTGGCTCAGGATCTTGCGCAGCCGCCCGAAGAACTCCGAGCGGTAGCGCGTCAGCTCCTGCACCCGCTGCGCCAGCGCCGAGTTGAGCCGCTTGCCCAGATCGATGATCTGCGCCTGGTCGGTCCGCGACCGCGCCTCGGCATCGGACAACAGGCCCGAGAGGGCGGCGATCTGCCGGCGCAGGGCGGCAAGCTGCTGATTGAGCAGTTCGACCTTGGCCAGCGCATCCGAGGACAGCTGCTTTTCCTGGTCGAGCGCGGTGCGCAGGCCGGCGATCGCCGAGCCGGCACTCTCGCCCTTGGCATTCTCCCCTTCGAGGGCGATCGACAGGCTGGCCGATCTCGTCTTCTCGGCCTCGAGGTCATCGCCGAGCGTCGCGATATTGAGTTCGAGCTCGGCCTTCGCCGATTTCTCCAGCGCCAGCAGTTCGGTGAGTTCGGCGATCTGCGAGCGCAATTGCCCGAGCGCGCTGTCCTGGCCCGATATTTCGCGGGCCAGCAGGAATTGCGCGACGATGAACACCGAGAGCAGAAAGGTGATGACGAGAAGCAGCTGCGCCATCGCGTCGACGAAGCCCGGCCAATAGGGCGCCTCATATTGCCGCCTGCGCCGCGAAAGGGCTTGCGCCATGCTCTATTCCTCGTCTTCGACGGCGGCGGCCTGGCTGAACCGGCTGGTCGATGTGCCGGGCGGTTGCTTGGCGGTACGCAAAATGAGCTTCTGCATCTCGTTCTGCTGCACCTGCTGAGCCTGCGCCCATTGCCGCACGATCTTCTGCTCCTCGCGCATCTGCTGCACGAGGCTGGCCACCGCGTCGGCGAGCTTCTCCATCGATTCGCCGTCCTGGGCGGAAATTGCCGGAACGCCGGACGAGGCCGACGCGTCGGTCGCGAGCGCGTCATCCAGCGTCTGGTTGATGCGTTCGATGCCCTTCTGCAGTCCCACCACGTCCATTCGCAGATGCGCCGGCGCCGCGGTCCCTTCGCCGGCCTGCAGGTCGGTGATGGTCGACAGCCAGTCCTCGAGATCGTTGTAGAACCGGTTCTGCGCCTGGCTCGCCTGCAACTCGAGGAAGCCGAGGATCAGCGAGCCGGCAAGGCCGAAGAGCGAGGACGAGAAGGCGAGGCCCATGCCGGACAGGGGGGCTTCGAGGCCGGTCTTCAGCTGGTCGAAGACGGTCGCCGACTGGGCCGAGCTGACATCGAGCGCCCGGATCGCATCGCCGACCGAGGTGACGGTTTCGAGCAGGCCCCAGAACGTGCCGAGGAGGCCGAGGAAGATCAGAAGGCCGACCATGTAGCGCGAGATGTCACGCGCTTCGTCCAGGCGCGAGGCGAGCGAATCGAGCAGCGAGCGCATCGACAGGGGCGACAGCACCGTGCGGTGCAGCCGGTCGCGGAACAAGGTTGCCATCGGCGCCAGCAACTTTGGCGTGTGGGTCATCTCAAGGCCCGGATTGGCGATCCGGAACCCATTGATCCAGCTGATCTCCGGCCACAGCCGCCACACCATGCGGAAGGAGTAGACCACCCCCAGGAGGAGTGCCCCGACGATCACCCCGTTGAGGCCAGGATTGGCCATAAAGGCCCGTTGCATATGGGGAAAAAGGACGACGGCCAGGATGGTGACCACCAGCATGAAGACGATCATGCGGACGAGATAGACTTTGGGCAGTTCGAGGACAGTTGGCTCTCTAGCGTCGGTCATGGTCGCCTTCGGAAGCTCGCGCGGGCCGTAAATGGCCATAAATCTAGACGATTGCGTGGCGGGTTAACAGCGAGACCGTGAAGGTTGT
>CAZICN010000171.1:0-1108 GCA_964537655.1 uncultured Aestuariivirga sp. | reverse complement strand
ATCTCGAGCGCCCAGTGGAGTTCCTTGGGCAGTTCGCCCCAGCAATAGTCCACATGCAGCACCCGCCTGCGGCGCGGCGTGACGGTGGCATCACTGGCATGGAGCGTCAGGGCCTTCATGGCGAGGACGCCGCCAGCCCTGACGGCACAGACCATGGCAACCCCCTTAGCGGCCTCTACCTTGACCTCGGTATCGCTCAAACGGCCAAGACCGTGCGTGCCGGGCACAACCTTCAGCGCGCCATTGCCGCCATCACAATCATCGATGTGAAGGCGCAGATTGAACATCTTTTCGAGCAGATACGCCGGCGCCTCGACATGTGGCTGTCCACCCTTGATGGTCCAGGTGCCGAAGCCTGCAAGGTCGACACGCGTCTTCACGGCAATGACGCGATCCTGATGCCAGGGCAGATGCCAGTTGGCGTCCGGCGTCTTGTCGAAGGCGAGAACGCGCACCGGCCGGATATCGACGCCGGACAATCGCACGGCAAGTTGCGTCAACAGTCCGGAGGGCTTGAGGAGTTCCTTGACGGTCGGAGATAGAACAAAAGACCGTGCGCCGACACGTACGTCGCCTTCGTCGAATTCCCTTGCCAGCGTGCCAAGCACGTCTTCGCCGATCACGGCTTCGCGGATCGTAACGCCATCACGCTCGAAATCGAGCGCCACCTCACATCCCCTTGACGATCTCTTCCGTCATCTTCTTGGCGTCGCCGAACAGCATCATCGTGTTGTCGCGATAGAACAACGTGTTGTCGATGCCGGCATAACCCGACGACATGCCGCGCTTGATGAACATCACCGTGTTCGCCTTCCACACTTCGAGAACCGGCATGCCGTAGATCGGCGAGGCCGGATCGTCCTTGGCGGCCGGATTCGTCACGTCATTGGCGCCGATGACGAAGGCGACGTCGGACTGCGCGAATTCGGAGTTGATGTCTTCGAGCTCGAACACCTCGTCATAGGGCACATTGGCCTCGGCGAGCAGCACGTTCATATGACCCGGCATGCGCCCGGCCACCGGATGGATGGCGTATTTGACGGTGACGCCCGCTTTCTTGAGGTGGTCCGCCATTTCGCGCAGCGCATGCTGGGCCTGCGCCACCGCC
>CAZICN010000170.1:6244-8938 GCA_964537655.1 uncultured Aestuariivirga sp. | reverse complement strand
ATTCGCTGGTCGCCATGACCAACAAGAAGCTCATCGGCGCCCGCGATCCTTTGGGGATCAGGCCGCTGATCCTCGGCGAGCTCAATGGCGCCTATATCCTGTGCTCGGAGACCTGCGCGCTCGACATCATCGGTGCGCGCTTCGTGCGCGAAGTCGAGAATGGCGAAGTGATCGTCATTTCGGAGGATGGCGTCGAATCGCTGAGGCCCTTCCCGCGCATGCAGGCGCGCCCGTGCGTCTTCGAATACGTCTATTTCTCGCGCCCTGACAGCATCCTCGGCGGGCGCTCGGTCTATGAGGTGCGCAAGCAGCTCGGCCGCCAGCTGGCCCAGGAAGCGCCGGCCGATGTCGATGTCATCATCCCGGTGCCGGATTCGGGCGTGCCGGCGGCGCTCGGCTATTCGCAACAGGCGAAGATCCCCTTCGAGCTCGGCATCATCCGCAACCACTATGTGGGCCGCACCTTCATCGAGCCGACGCAGACCATCCGCGCGCTCGGCGTGAAGCTCAAGCACAATGCCAATCGCGCCGTGATCAGCGGCAAGCGCGTGCTCCTGGTCGATGACTCGATCGTGCGCGGCACGACCTCGGTCAAGATCGTGCGCATGATGTACGAGGCGGGGGCCCGCGAGGTGCATATGCGCATCGCCTGCCCACCGATCCGCCATCCGGATTTCTACGGCATCGACACGCCGGAGCAGAAATCATTGCTCGCCGCGACCCATACGCTCGAGGAGATGCGCGATTATATCGGCGTCACCTCGCTCGCCTTCCTTTCGGTCGACGGGCTTTACCGGGCCGTCGGCCATGACGGGCGCGACGCGGTCCGGCCGCAATTCACCGATCACTGCTTCACCGGCGATTATCCGACACATCTCACCGACATCATCGGTGAATCGGCCAAGCAGCAACTTTCCCTTCTTGCCGAGGCCGGCTGACCTTCATGACCAAAGAGCTTGAAAACCGCATCGCGGTCGTCACCGGTGCGTCGCGCGGCATCGGCAAGGCCGCAGCCCTCGCCCTCGCCGGCAGGGGCGCCCATGTCATCGCACTCGCCCGCACCCAGGGCGGGCTCGAGGAACTCGATGACGAGATCAAGGCCTTGGGCGGGTCCGTCACGCTGGTGCCGGCCGACATCAAGGACTATCCGGCTCTCGACCGGCTCGGCGCCGCCATCCATGAGCGCTGGGGCCGGCTCGACATCCTGATCGGCAATGCCGGCGTCCTCGGCAAGCTTTCGCCGCTCGGCCATGTCGAACCCAAGACCTGGGATGAAGTCATGGCGGTCAACGTGACGGCCAACTGGCGCCTCATCCGCTCGCTCGATCCGCTGCTCAAGCGCTCGGAGGACGGGCGCGCGATCTTCGTGACATCAGGGGCCGCCTTCAAGACCTTTGCCTATTGGGGCCCTTATTCGACATCGAAGGCGGCCCTCGAGGCGCTGGTCACCACCTATGCGGCGGAGGTCGCGACCACCAAGGTCACGGCGAACATGTTCAGCCCCGGGGCGACCCGCACCCGCATGCGGGCGCTAGCGATGCCGGGCGAAGATCCCGAGACCCTGCCGTCGGCGGACGACGTCGCGGCTCAGCTCGTCCAGATGTGCCTGCCGGGCTTCAGGGACAATGGGGCGATCTACAAATATGCTCCGACAGGACTGTTCAAGTTCAAGCATTGATCAGGGCTCCCGTCTTTGACCCCGGGCGCAACAGTCTGAGGGAATGCGGGATTTTGCTGACCGAATCTCATCACCGTGCGCCAGTCGCGTCTTGCGCAACTCATGATGGATTCGTCGCAAGCCCGACAGAGGCGGCCTCACTCAAACGGAAAATCCCAGTCCGCGCAGATCGCGCGCCAACGCCTCGGGCGAGCTGAAATGTAGCCCGTGCATGCCGGCGGCACGCGCGCCTTCGACATTGCGCTGGCTGTCGTCGATGAACACCGCCGTTTCGGGTTTCACGCCATAACGCCTGGAGAACAGGCCGTAGATCTCACGATCGGGCTTCAGCATGCGCTCATCGCCCGACACCACGATGCCGTCGAAGCTGCCGAGGAAAGCGAAACGCCGCCGCGCCTCGCGGAACTTGTCCTGGTTCCAGTTGGTGATGGCATAGACCGGGACTGAATTGCCCTTGAGGGCATGCAGGATATCGACAGTGCCCTGGATCGGACCTGAGATCGTCTCCTGCCACTCTTCGTCGAAGGCGCGGATCATCTTGTGCCATTTGGGAGGATGCTCCTTGACCAGGACATCAACAGCCTCGGCGAAACTCCTGCCCCTGTCCTGCTCGACATTCCAGGCGGGCGTGCAGACATTGCTGAGGAACCATTCCATCTCGTCCTCGCGGCCGGCGAAGTAACGGCGATAGAGATTGCGCGGATCCCAGGCGACGAGAACATTGCCGATGTCGAAAACCACAGTGGTCGGGTGTCCGGTCATTTCTTTCCCTTGTCGAACGGGTTGCGGCCGCCACGGCGGTTGAAGCGCAGCGGCGTGCCCCAAAGTTCGAAATCTTCCCGCAATCCGTTCATCAGATAGCGCACATAGCTTTCCGGCAAGTGATCGAGCTGGTTGCCGAACAACGAGAAAGTAGGCGGCCGGGCGCGGACCTGCGTCATGTATCTGATCTTGATGCGCCGTCCCGACGGGGCGGGCGGCGGCTTGCCGGTCGATCCCGCGACCTTGCGCCATGG
>CAZICN010000170.1:0-6234 GCA_964537655.1 uncultured Aestuariivirga sp. | reverse complement strand
AGAAGGTCGGCGGGCGCGAGCGCACCTGCGTCATATATCTGATCTTGATGCGGCGGCCCGGCGGGGCCGGCGGCGGGTTGCGCTCCAACATGGTCTCGAGCCAGCGATTGAGCTGGCCGGTCGAAACGCGCGCATTCCATTTCTCGACGGCGGCAAACACCGCTTCCATCATGCGGTCGAGCCCCTTCTCCTGATGCGCCGAGACCGGCACGATGGTGACGCCGCGGATCTCGGGGAGGATTTCGGCCATGTCGTCCCTGATGTCCTTGAGGCGCTTCTGCTTGATGACGGCCCTGCCCTCCTGCGCCGCCAGATCGGCCAAGGTGAGGTCCTGGCGTTCGATCTCGAGCGAGGCGTCGATCAGCACAACCACCGCATCGGCAAAGCGGATGGCCCTGAGACCGTCGGCCACGGCCAGCTTCTCGAGCTTGCCGGTGACCCGCGATTTGCGCCTGATGCCGGCCGTGTCCCACAAGATTACCGGCCTGCCGCGCCAAGCCCAGTCGATGGCGATGGCATCGCGCGTAATGCCGGCCTCGGGCCCGGTGAGCACACGTTCCGCGCCCAGGAGCGCATTGACCAGAGTGGATTTCCCGGCATTGGGCTGGCCGATGATGGCGAGCTTCAGCGGCTTGCCTTCAGCCTCGCCTTCTTCTCCCTCGCCTTCTTCTTCCTCACCTTCGTTCTCGCCCTCATCCGGGTTCTCGCCCTTCACATAGGGAACGAGCGCATCATAGAGCGCGTCCAAACCCTCACCGTGCTCGGCGGAGATAGCGATCGGGTCGCCGAGGCCGAGCGAAAAGGCTTCCAGCGCGCCCGCTTCGCCGGCGTGCCCCTCCGATTTGTTGGCGAGGACGAGAACCGGCTTGCCGTGACGCCTGAGTTTCGCGGCGAATTCGCGATCAACCGGCGTCACCCCGACCCGCGCGTCGATGACGAAAAAGCACAGATCGGCATCGGCGATGGCGGCCTCCGATTGAGCGCTCATGCGGTCCTCGAGACTGCCGCGCGGGGCGGCATCGAGACCGGCGGTATCGAAAAGACGGAAAGTCAGATCGGCCAGGCGGCCCTCGCCTTCGCGGCGATCACGCGTGACTCCGGGCTGGTCGTCGACAAGCGCGAGCTTGCGGCCGACCAGTCGGTTGAACAGCGTCGATTTGCCGACATTGGGCCGGCCGAGAATAGCGACTTTGGCGCTCATGATCTTGCTCTGACACTACCGCAGAGCGATCAGCTCGGCATCATCCGAAAGGAGGTAGACCGTGCCGTTGGCGATGACGGGCGCGATATAGAAGGCCTCACCGACCTTCGTCGTGTTGAGCACGTCGCCCGTCTGGGCGGAAATGCTGGCGAGCTGGCCGTCCGAGCTCACCGCCAGCAGGCGGCCGCCGCCGAGGACCGGACCGGCCCAGACCTTGCCCGGCAGATCCTTGCTCCAGCGCACGCCGCCGGTGCGGCGCGACAGGGCCATCAAGGTCTTGCCATTGACGATGACGAAGACATGATCACCCGCCACCCAGGGGGTTTGCGATCCGGATATGTCGCGCGTCCATTGCCGCTCGCCGCTGTTCAACGAGAATGCAGCCATGCGGCCGGCATTGGAAATCGCGATGACCTGGTTGCCCTCGATGACCGGGCGGCCGGCGACGCTGCCGATATTGGTGGCGGTCGCGGCGGGATCGCTCGAGGTCAGCGCGTCGCTCCAGGCTTCGAGGCCATCGCTCGCGGTGAAGGCAATGATCTCGCCAGACGTCGTCGGGATCACCACAAAACCCTGGGCCACGGCCGGGCTCGGGCTCGAGGCGACCGTCGCCCGCCCGCCGGTGCCCTGGTACTTCCACAGCTCGCCGCCATCGCTGGAGCGGAGCGCGAAAACCTCGTTGCTCGAGCCCGTGAAATAGATCGCCCCGTTGCTGACCGTCGGCGCCGCCCGGACCGGCGCACCCAGCTTCTTGCGCCACAGAATGGCGCCCGTAGAGGCGTCGAGCGCCAGCGCCTCGCCAAAGACCGACGTCGCATAGATACGCTGTCCGTCGGAGGCAAGGCCGCCGCCGAAGGCACGGGTGCTCTTGCCCTCCGGAACGAGCGAGACGCGCCAGGCCTGGCCGCCGCCCGAGGTGCGGATCGCCGTCACATTGCTGCGCGAATCGAGAATATAGGCGGTGCCGCCGATGATGATCGGGCTCGCGACAATGCGGCCCTCGCCGGTCGTGCCTTCACCGGCACTGGCGGCCCAGGCGCGCGACAGGGTGGCACTAGCGGAAAGATTGCCGAAGGAATTGGTGGCCTGGCCGCCCGGCTGCGCCCAGCTGGCATTGGTTTCGGCGGTCGGGACGACAATAGGCTCGCTCGACGTCTCGCTTTGCGCGGCGGAGGTTTCACCGGGAGACAGAACGCTTTCGCGCTTGCCGGGCAGGACGACATCCTTCTCGCCGGTGACGCCCTCGA
This sequence comes from uncultured Aestuariivirga sp., assembly GCA_964537655.1. Lineage (GTDB taxonomy): Bacteria > Pseudomonadota > Alphaproteobacteria > Rhizobiales > Aestuariivirgaceae > Taklimakanibacter. The sequence continues at coordinate 3,786 of CAZICN010000170.1, read as the reverse complement.
GCAGTTTCGAGGCCGAGCCGCAGCCGGCAAGGAGCAACGACGTTGCCAGGATAGGCCAGAGCCTGGTGCTTCGCATGATCGGTCTTCGTTCCTTCCGCATGATGTCGCCGGGAAAGCCGGGCATCGTGCTTACTTCTTGGCGCCCAACAGCGGCGTCAGCACTTCGAGCAGCGTCTGGGCGCGCTGGCGCAATTCCAAGGCTACGCCCTGATCGGCAATGATGGCGTTAAGATAACGGTCGGCCAGCGCATAATCGCCGGTGCGATAGGCCGAAAGAGCGAAAATCTCGCGGGCAAGTCCGCGCGACGGGTTTTCCTCATTGTCGAAGGACCCGAGGCGGGTGATGAGCTCGGCCGGCGCCAGCTTGTCCACCAGCGCATAGCCCGCCCGCAGGCGCGCCAGATCGCGAATGGACTGCTCGTTGTTCTGATCATTGGCAAGCGCGTCATAAAGGGCCACGGCGTCATCCGCCTTGCCGGCACTGACGAGGGCGGCGGCGCGGCGCAGTTCGCCCAGCTTGGCATAGCCCTTGTGCTCGATGGCGGCGAAGGCTGCATCGGCATCGGCCGTCTTGCCCTCCTCCAGCTTCTTGACCGCATCGGCGAAGACCCCGGCGGCCGTCTCGGCCTGGCTCAGCTGCCAGTACTGCCAACCCTTGAAGCCGGCGACGAGAAGCACGATCGCCACGGCCAAGACCGTGAAATAATTACCATATTGCTTCCAGATCTTCTTGAACTGGTCCTGGCGGACTTCCTCGTCCACTTCTCTGAACAGCGATTCATCGCTCACTGACTGGGCTCCCGAAATGCCGATGCTTTAAGGCTTTGATGAAGCTGCTAATTTAGCCAAGCGGCCAAATCAAGGCAAATCGCCAGAACGCCCCGGTCTAGCTAACCTCGAAGGACGTGATGAGGCCGGAATCGATCCGTTCGGCGATGGTGCTCTGGATGCCCCATTTCCCGGGATTATCGGCGACAAACCCCAGTTTCAGCTGCTTTCCCGTTGGAATGACGGCCGTGTCCCGAAAGGCTCCTGGTAGATCCTCAACGACCTGCCAGACATGGCCGTGGATATGCAGCGGCTGGTCGAATTTGGTGCGGTTGTCGACCTCGAGGATGATCGTCTCGCCCTGGGCGAAGGTCTCCCAGGGCTCGGCGGCAATGCCCGCCGTCCCATTGATCGCCCAGGCCATGCCCTTCTCGAGAAGAGCACGCAGATCGAGCTTCTCGCCATCAAAGACCGCTCCGGTCATGCCCCCCTTCTCTCCGCCTTCGAGAAGGAAAGGAACGGTGCGCGCCTTGGCCATGTCGAGTCTCGACGAGATGGGATTGGGCGGAAGGGTGAAATTGTCCGGAAGCGCCACTTCCTCCCTGGGGCCCGTGCGATCGAGATAGGCAGCTTCGATGACGTCCTCGAACAGATTGACGGCGAGCGTCAGGCTTTCCTCGCCCTCCTCGACCAGGAGGTCGCTTCTCTGCCCGGGGGCAAGGACGAGGCCTGCGGCGCCGAGTTGGCGCGGCTGCACCGGCTGGCCGTCCTCGGCAATGATCAGCGGGTCTGCCCCCTTGACCAGGATCGACATGGTGCGGACATTGGCGGCATTGAGGATGCGCAAGCGCACCGGCCCTGAAGCTATGTCGAGCTTGGGGCGATAACCGCCATTCACCGTGAACCAGTTGCCGAGCCGCCCTTGCGCGATCGCATCTTCCAGATTGCCGAAAGTGGCGGTGTCGATCTGGCCGTCTTCGGTCAGTTGCCAGTCATCGAAGACGAGCGGCACATCGCCGATCTTCTCGAGCGGCTGTTTCTCCTCGACCACCACCAGCGCGTAGAGCCCCATTTCGCGTTGCCGCGACACATCGGCGACCGGTGACAGCCAGAAAGTTCCCGCATCGGGCGGCGTGAACGCGCAGTCGAAGGCATTCTCAACGCCCGGCGCCACGGTGATGCTCATCAACTCCGAGGGGCCACGGATGCCGTACCAGTGCAAGGCGATGGGGCGGTCGAACTCGTTGACGAACCGGAACTTCATTTCCTCGCCCTGCCTTGCGCGCAGCACCGGCGGTGGCCAGGTCCCGGCAAGGCTTTCCAGTTTGGCCGGCGGCCGGTCGGCTTCCATGAGCCGGGCCTCGACCGTACGGGCCGTCAGGATCGTGACGCCCTGCTCCGCCGTTTGGGCAAAAAGCCGGCCCGGCGCTGTGGCCAAGGCCGCACCACCCATGACAAACGAACGCCTTGAGAGGATCATCGATCATCCCATTCCGATTCGCCGTCACTTATAGCAGGTTCAGTCCTTGATTTCGTAGGTATTGGCCGGCGCCGGGAAGCTCCGTGCACGGACTTCCGTCGCGTAGGTGCTGATCGCTTTTTCGATCGCCTTGCCGACTTCTCCGAACTCGCGGACGAATTTCGGCACGCGCGGCGACAGGCCGAGCATGTCCTCCATCACGAGGATTTGACCATCGCATTGGGCGGAGGCCCCGATGCCGATGGTCGGTATCGGTATCGCTGCCGTGAGCTTGGCCGCCAGAGGCTCGACCAGCGCCTCGAGGACGACGGCGAACGCACCGGCCTCGGCCACGACACGCGCATCCTCCTCGATCTCGGCCCATTGATCGCGCTTACGGCCTTGCGTCTTGAAGCCACCGAGGACATTGATCGATTGCGGCGTCAGCCCGATATGGGCCATGACCGGGATGCCGCGCTCGGTCAGGAAGCGAATGGTTTCGCCCATGCGCCGGCCACCTTCCAGCTTGATGCCGCCGCATTGGGTCTCCTTGATGATGCGTGCCGCATTCTGGAAAGCCTGCGCCGGGCTCTCTTCGTAAGTGCCGAAAGGCATGTCGACGATGACGAGTGCGCGCCTGGCGCCGCGCATCACCGCGCGGCCATGCATGATCATCAATTCCAGAGGCACCGGCAGGGTCGATTCGAAGCCATGCATCACCATGCCAAGCGTGTCGCCGACGAGGAGAAAATCACAGTATTTGTCGGCGATTGCCGCGGTATGGGCGTGATAGGATGTCAGCGCCACGATCGGCTCACGCCCCTTGCGGGCGGTGATATCGGGGGCGGTGAGGCGTTTCTGTTCGCTATGAAGTGACATGGCGGGAACCTATCCCGCTCGGGCGCCTTGGGCAACCTGTTGATTTTGCGTCCGTGGCAGGACCGCCTTTTCCGGCCTGCGGGGTGCGCATGGTGCCTATGTTGTAATGATGCGTGGGGGATCGACGAAATAGCAGTCGAACCCCATATGGGGTACGAATTTCGGAAATGGAGGACAGTCTTGAAAACCTATAAGAAGACGGAAGAAGCCCTTTCCAGCCTCACCCCTGAGCAATATCGCGTCACCCAGAACAGCGGTACCGAGCGCCCTTTTGCCAACGAATACTGGGACCACAAGGAGCCCGGCCTCTATGTCGATGTGGTCTCGGGCGAGCCGCTCTTCACCTCGCTCGACAAGTTCGACAGCGGCTGCGGCTGGCCGAGCTTCACGGTGCCGGTCGATGCCGGAAACGTCACCGAGAACCGGGATATGAGCCACGGCATGGTGCGGACCGAGGTCCGCTCGGCGCATGGCGACAGCCATCTGGGGCATGTCTTTCCCGACGGCCCGCGCGAGACGGGGGGCTTGCGCTACTGCATCAATTCCGCGGCGCTGCGTTTCATCCCGCTCGATGAGCTGGAAGCGCAAGGCTACGCCGACTATGCTGAGCTTTTCACCAAGGAAGGAACCCAGGCATGAACGCCAAGACCGAACGTGCCGTCCTGGCGGGAGGCTGCTTC
>CAZICN010000169.1:0-9000 GCA_964537655.1 uncultured Aestuariivirga sp. | reverse complement strand
ATGTTGGGCCACTGGCTGGCGTAGTCGGTGTTGAGCTTCAACCAGGATTCGAGGCCGGGCTCGGTATCGGGCTTGATCGCCTCGGCCGGGCATTCGGGCTCGCAGACACCGCAGTCGATACATTCGTCCGGATGGATGACGAGCATGTTCTCGCCTTCGTAGAAGCAGTCGACCGGGCAGACTTCCACACAGTCCATGTACTTGCACTTAATGCAGTTTTCCGTGACGATATAGGTCATTCGCGACAATCCGTTCTTTATTCCGAACGCTCTATAGCAAGGCTTTACGGCTTGTGCAGCTGCTTTTCCGACGCAGCAGCCACGGCTTCGGACGTGTCTGTCATGTCCTGATAGAGGGTCTGGGCCTCGCCGGCCGGCCCCCGTCTCGCACCAATGGCCAGCACCTTGATCACCCTGACCTTGCCATGGACCGCCAAGGTGAGGATGTCGCCCGGCCCGACCTCATGACTGGGTTTTCCGACCCTGACCTTGTTCAACCGAACCTGCCCCTGCGACACTATGGCCGCCGCCAAGGTCCTGGTCTTCACAAAGCGGGCGAACCACAACCATTTGTCGACTCTTTGCCTTGTCACGACTTATTGGCGAGTTGCGCCTTCAGCACCCCCAGCACGGCAAAGGGCGAATCGGGATCGATCGGCTTCTCCGGCCTGCGTTCGGGCCTCGGCGGCCGGTGCGGTTTGCCGGGCCTCTGATGCGGCTTGCCGTCCTGAGCCGGCTTGCCGCCCTCGGCCGCCTTCTGCTCCGGGCGCTCGCGGCGCTTGTGGCGGTGCTGCTGGGGCTTGGCGTCGGGCTTCGGCCGCTCGCGCCGGAAGGGGCCCGTATCCTTGGGCCACCAGACCTCGATCTCGATCTCATCGGACGGGGCTTCGGCGGCCGGCACCTCCGCCGCGAGCCTCTCCTCCGGCGCATCGGCAACGAGGGCTTCAACGACCGGCGTCGCCTCCGCATCGGCCACGGGAGAAGCGGCCTCGGCGGAGTCCATTACGGTCGGGGCCGTGTCAGCGAGCGCGGCCGCCGTCTCGACAACCGGTTCGGGCGGAAGCAACTCGTCGGCTCGAGCACCCGTCTCCTCGACGACAGTCTCCGCGCCAGTCTCGGCGATCGGCGGCGATATCCCCTGATCGGCTTGCGCGCCGGGCGCGGCCGTCTCAGGCGCCGCTGCTTCGGCGGCCACGGGGGCGACGATTGCCGGACGCTTCACCTTGCGCTTCTGCATGCGGAATTCGAGGCTGCGCAGGATGGCCTGGAACTCCTCGCCCGAGCAGCCGACCAGCGACATCATGTCGGGAACGATGGTGAAGCCGCCACCCTCGACCGAGCCCTGCGGGCGCGGCTCCTCCGGAAAACGCGGGCGCCAGAACACCCGGTCGCGGATCATGTCGGCGAGACGCTCGAGCATGTCGATGCGCACCACGCGGGGCCCGCAGATGCGATAGCCGCAGATGCCGTAGAAGCCGCGCGGCGTCGAGCGGTCGAACAGGGCCGAGGTGAGGCCCTGGCCCGGAGACTCGGGCAAGGTCTCGATATCGAACCTGCTGTCCTTGCTCTTCTCCAGCGCCCAGAGCAGCAGGCGCAGCTGGGTCGCGGCAGGCTTGAGAAGCAACGGCACGAAGATGTTGAAGGCGCCGAAGCGCACGCCGAACTTGCGCAAGGCGGCGCGCTCCTCCTGGGTGAGGCTCTTCACTTCCTGCGCCACGGAATCACGCGGCAGCACGCCCAGGGTCTCGACGAGGCGGAAGGCGATGCCGCGGCTCGTGCCGGTCAGGCCTTCGCCCTCATCGAGCTTGATCAGGGGCTCGGCGGCATTGGCGATGTGGCGGCTCAGAAACTTCTCGAGCCTCGCCTGCACCGCTTCGCGATCGGGACCGGACAATTGATCGTCGGCGATGATGGTGATGCGCGGCTTGAGCAGCGAGGCTCCCGTTTCGAGCCGGGCGATCGGCGCGCTCTGCCAGACGATCTGGCCGAGCCTCGTCAGCGAGAGATCGGGATCGGGACAGGCGGCGACCGTCTGCGCGCGCCCCTGGATCTCGGAGGCGACGGCCTTGAGGGAGGCGGCCTTCACCGTCTTGCCGCCGGCGCCGTCGCCGCCATCGGGAATGAAGTGGAAGCCCTTGATGCGGCCCACATACTCGCCCTCCACATGCAGGGCGCCATCTTCCTCAACCGTCGACATCAATTCTTCCTTTTGGGCCAGACGCCGCATGAGCACGCTGGTGCGGCGGTCGATAAAACGCTGTGTGAGCCTTTCATGCAAGGCATCTGATAATTTGTCCTCAATTTCGCGGGTGCGCGACTGCCAGAAGAGCGGCGCTTCCAGCCAGTCGGTACGGTTTGCCACAAAAGTCCAGGTCCGCACATGGGCAATCCGGTTGGACAAGGTGTCGATATCGCCGTCGGAACGGTCGCAATGCTTGAGCTGACGGGAGAACCAGTCTTCCGGAATCCGTCCATTTTCCCTTGAGAGGAACTCGAAGATGCGGCCGATGAGGCTCGCATGCTCGCTGGCGCTGATGTTGCGGTAATCGGGTATCTGGCAGACATCCCACAGAAGCGCCACCTGGGCGCGCCCGGACGCCAACCTTGCGATGCTTTCATCGCGCGACAGCGTGTCGAGCGCCACGACGTCGGGTCCGGCCTGCGCGCGCGTCAGTCCCTCGACCCGCGGGAAGAAGCCGAGACTGCGCTTCAGATCCTCGAGCGAGCGAAAATCGAGATCGCGGTTGCGCCACTGGAGCACATGCACATTGTCGAATTTGTGGGTCTCGAGCCGCTCCACCGTCTCGGCGTCGAAGTGATCGGCCTCGCCCGTCGTGCCGAAAGTGCCGTCATTGAGATAGCGTCCGGCGCGCCCGGCGATCTGGCCGAGCTCGCCCGGCGTCAGGTTGCGGTAATGGAATCCGTCGAACTTGCGGGTCGCGGCGAAGGCGACATGATCGACATCCATGTTGAGGCCCATGCCGATGGCATCCGTCGCCACCAGATAATCGACATCGCCCGACTGGAAGAGGGCGACCTGCGCATTGCGGGTGCGCGGCGACAGCGCGCCCAGCACCACAGCGGCACCGCCCCTCTGGCGGCGGATGAGCTCTGCCACCGCATAGACGGTCTCGGCCGAGAAGGCGACGACGGCGGAACGGCGCGGCAGGCGCGACAGTTTCTTGGCTCCGGCATAGACGAGCTTGGAGAAGCGCGGGCGGGCGACGAAAGTGGTGCCGGGGACCAGGTGCTCGATGATCGGGCGCATGGTGGCTGCCCCCAGGAGCATCGTTTCCTCGCGGCCGCGCCGGTTGAGCAGCCTGTCGGTGAAGATATGGCCGCGCTCGAAATCGGCGCAGAGCTGAATCTCGTCGATGGCGAGAAAGTTCACGTCCACACTGGAGGGCATCGCCTCGACCGTCGCCACCCAGAAGCGGGGTGCGGCCGGAATGATCTTCTCCTCGCCGGTGACGAGGGCCACCGCATGATCGCCGACCCTGAGGCGGACCCGATCATAGATCTCGCGCGCGAGGAGGCGCAAAGGCAGGCCGATCATGCCCGACCCGTGGGCCAGCATGCGCTCGACGGCGAGATGGGTCTTGCCGGTATTGGTGGGGCCGAGAACGGCCGTGACACTGCGGGAGGCGGGCATTTTGTCGCCCTCACTTGATGCCCAAGCGGCCCCCGGTCAAGGGGCGGAAAACAAGGACAGCGATGGCGGTTTTAACCTCCGGATTCAAAGGCGAACAAACCCTGTCCGAATCACTGACCAGGCCCCGATTCAGGCTTTGTTCCGTAGACTGACTATTCGTTTCGCTGGGTCAATTTCGACAGGCCCGTGACGGTCAGGATCGGGGCGTGTCGGACGGTGGGGCGGAAGAGTTAATTCCAGCGCGTCCGGAGGGGTTCATGGTTACCAAAAGGTGTCCCTCAAGCGCGCAAATGAGCACCCGCTGTTAAGAAAGCGTTCTCCTTCCGGAACAGAGCATGTCCGAATCGCTGATCCAACGATTTTCTCCATATGTTCCAAAGATTTAGCACAATATCTTGTGGCGTCTTGAAGCCCCGGCACAAGAACGCCGCGTCCTTTTAACCCGCAGCACGCGCCGCAGCCGTTTCGGCGTTAACCCCTTGCCCCAAAATGGGAAGGGGTCAGAAGTTCCCTTCTCCCGCTTGCGGGAGAGGGGACAAGAAGGAGAGTTCAGTACGCGCGCCTTGGATGGCCGGATTAAACCCGGCCAAAAGCTTGACGGATGAGGGGCTTTGCCCTTATACGACCGGCCTCATTCCCGCGAATTTTTGAGTTGGAGCAGTGAAATGGCTCGTCGTTGCGAGTTAACGGGTAAAGGCGCCCAGGTTGGCAATAAGGTCAGCCATGCCAATAACAAGACCAAGACACGGTTCCTGCCGAACCTGTGCAATGTCAACCTGATCAGCGATGCCATGGGGCTCGGCTATAATTTCCGCGTCAGCGCCATCGCGCTCAAGTCGGTCGAGCATGCCGGCGGCCTCGACGCCTTCCTGGTCAAGGCCCGCGACGAGTCGCTCTCGCTCAAGGCCCGCCGCCTGAAGAAGAGCGTCGAGAAGCGCGTCGCCGCCGAAAAGGCCGCCTGATCACGATCCCGGCGTTCGACTGCAAGCCGCTCCGTCCGGGGCGGCTTTTGCATTATTCTGGCGCAGGATTTGCCCCGAAAAGCCTGCAACTTTTCGGGATCCAGCTTTATCGTCGTTGGCCATGACAAAAGGCCCTCCCAAGCGGCACTCGCCGAAAGCCTCGCGCGACGGCGAGCCCGTCATCCATCCGAGCGCCCAGTTGCGCAATGCCAGGCTCGGCCGCTTCACCCAACTCGCCGAGCGTGTCTCGTTCAAGGATTCCGAACTCGGCGACTACTCCTATGTCGAGCGCCACGCCGAGGTCATCTATGCCTCGATCGGCAAGTTCTGCGCCATCGCTTCCGGTGTGCGCATCAACGCGCTCAATCATCCGATGGAGCGGGTGAGCCAGCACAAGATCACCTACAGGCCGAATGAATACTTCCTCGGCAAGAAGCTCGATGCGGGCTTTCGCGAGGAACGCATGCTGAAGAAAGTCACGATCGGCCATGATGTGTGGATCGGCCATGGCGCCATCGTGCTGCCGGGCGTTGCGATCGGCCATGGCGCGGTGATCGCCGCCGGCGCCGTCGTCAGCAAGAATGTCGCGGCTTACGATATCGTCGCCGGCGTGCCGGCGCGGCTGCTGCGCCGGCGATTTCCACCCGAGATCGCCGAACGCATCGCGAAGCTCGCCTGGTGGGACTGGCCGCATGACCGGCTCAGCGATGCGGTCGAAGACATGGCGCGCCTCACGGCGGAAGAGTTTGTCGAGAAGTACGAGAAGTGACGTACCCTCTCCCCGCTAAAGTGGGGCGAGGGTATCAAGGCTTCAGCGCGAATTGCAGAAGCAGAGTGCGCTGATATTCCGGCCGGTAGTTGTTGTCGGAGACGACAGTCACGCGCGTCTCGCCATTGAGGCGCGACACGGCGATGCCTTCCATGTTGTCGATCCTGTAAAAGGGCATGCGGCCGGCGAAGACGAGGCTCGGCGAAACCGCGCCATTGGCGATGATGTCTTCCGTCCTGATCTGGCGGATCGCCATGCCGGGCAGGGTCGTGGCGCTGAAGCTTCGCTCGACCGTCAGGATGTCGCCATCGGGCAGGATGGCGAGGTCGGTGATCGCATAATCCTCGAACTGCTTGATGGAGAAGCTGAAGGTCTTCCTGCCGCCCCAGACGAAGGCGCGGATGTCGCCATTCTCGTCCTTGTTCAATTCCGAGATGGCGAGAATCGAGCCGGCGAGCGGACCCGAGGCGAAACGGCCGATCGCCTCCAGCTCCTGATTGGGCGGGCCTTTCACCGCCTGCCTGGGCAGCTTCAGATCCCTGAAACGCGCCTGGAAACCGTTCTTGCCGAGATCAAACAGGCCGGCGCGGGCGCGGCTCTCGAAGCCGACGATCACCTTGCCGTCGATGCGGCCGGGCTCCCAGCCGGCGAGCGCTTCGGCGTCGCTCCTGACCTTGCCCTGGTTGGGCTTGCCATCGGCCGCCAGGATCGGCGCCATGACGGCGTCGGCGAGACCCGAGAGATGGCCGTCGGTGTAGCTCAGGCCGGCCTTGAACCAGAAGCCGCGGTCCGATACCGCGAGGAGGCCGGTGCCGTCAGCGGAGAGCTCGAGCGACGACAGGCCGCCGAAGCGCTCATCATCGCTCGCAAGCTCGATGCCGCCGCGCCATTCGAGCCGGCCGAAAGTCACGAGCTGCGAGAACAGGTTGAAGGACTTGACCGGGGTCGTCCTGACGGTGAGCGCTTCTTCCTGGGCGCCAGCGGTCGTGGCGGCGAGCAGGAAAAGCGCGGCCCAAAGCCATCTCATCAATGGAGCCGGCGCTTGGAAGGCAGTTTCACGCTTTGCTTGCGCTTCTCTGTCTGGGCCTTCTCCTCGAACAGCTCGGCGAGCTTCTCGGTCATGGCGCCGCCGAGCTCCTCGGCATCGACGATGGTGACCGCGCGCTTGTAGTAGCGCGTCACGTCATGGCCGATGCCGATGGCGATGAGCTCGACCGGCGAGCGGTTCTCGATATCGGTGATGATCTGGCGCAGATGCTTCTCGAGATAGTTGCCGGAATTGACCGAGAGCGTGGAGTCATCGACGGGCGCCCCGTCCGAGATCACCATCAGGATGCGGCGCTGCTCGGTCCGGCCCAGAAGGCGGTTATGCGCCCAGATCAGCGCCTCGCCGTCGATATTCTCCTTGAGAAGGCCCTCGCGCATCATGAGGCCCAAGTTGCGCCTTGCGCGCCGCCACGGCGTATCGGCGGACTTGTAGATGATGTGGCGCAGATCGTTGAGGCGGCCGGGATTGCCGGGCTTGCCGGCGGCGAGCCACTTCTCGCGCGACTGGCCGCCCTTCCAGGCCCTGGTGGTGAAGCCCAGGATCTCGACCTTGACGCCGCAGCGCTCGAGCGTGCGGGCGAGAATGTCGGCACAGGTCGCCGCCACGGTGATCGGGCGGCCGCGCATCGAGCCCGAATTGTCGAGAAGCAGCGTCACCACGGTGTCGCGGAACTGCATGTCCTGCTCGACCTTGAAGGAGAGCGCATGCAGGGGATCGATGATCACGCGGGTCAGGCGCGAGGCGTCGAGCAGGCCCTCCTCGAGGTCGAAGTCCCAGGAGCGGTTCTGCTGCGCCATCAGGCGGCGCTGCAGCCGGTTGGCGAGCCTCGCCACCACGCCCTGGAGATTGGAGAGCTGCTTATCGAGATAGTTCCGCAAGCGCGTCAGCTCTTCCGAGTCGCACAGATCCTCGGCCGCGATCTCCTCGTCGAACTGGTTGGTGTAGACCTTGTAGAAATCCTCGTTGGAGAGTGACGAGAAGGGAAGCTGCGGGCGCCAGGGCTCCTCGCCATCGGGGCTCTCCTCGCTCTCCATGTCGTCCGGCATGTCGTCGATATCGAGCTGCTGGGCGTCCATCTCGGAAGCGTCGGTCTCGCCCTCGGCGTCCTGCAATTCCTCGCTCGCCGACTGCTGGCTTTCCTGCTCCTCGCCTTCCGGCGTCTCGCTCTGATCGCCGGAATCGGGTTCGGCCTCCTCGTTGTCGTCGCTGTCGTCGGTCTCGTCGGGATCCTCGCCCAGCTCGTCGGCCATATCGAGGGCGGCGATGATGTCGCGCGACATGCGGGCGAAGGCCGCCTGGTCGGTCAAGGCGTTGCTCAGATGGTCGAGCTGGCTCGCCGCCTTCTCCTCGACCCAGGGCCGCCAGAGATCGACCAGCGCCCGGGCGTCATCGGGCGGCGGCGCTCCGGTCAGCCTTTCGCGCACCAGGAGCGCCACGGCTTCCTCGAGCGGCGCATCCTTCTTGGTCGCCGGGCGTCCGGCGAATTTTTTCTGATAGCGGTCCTGCAGCATGGCCGCGATATTGCGCGCCATGCCCGGCATGGCGCGCGAGCCGATGCATTCGACGCGCGCCTGCTCGACGGCCTCGAACATCGCCCGGGCGTTCTTGCCTTCCGGGCGATAGCGGTTGTGGACGCCATCGTCGTGATTGGCGAGGCGCATGGCGAAGGAATCGGAGATGCCGCGGGTCACCGCGACTTCCTGCGGATTGAGCTCGATGCTCACTTGCGGAAGCTTGACCTTCTTGCCCTGCAGGCCCGGCGTTTCGGCGCCGAAGGTGACCGAGAGCTCCGGTTCCCCGGCGATGGTCTTCATCGCCAGCGTCAATACGTTACGGAACTCGCCTGCCGGTCCTTCGCGGTCCTGGGCCATGGCCCATCAGCCTCTCATGACAGAGCGACATGCGCCGGAGATTCGGGGAGCTCTTCGCCGAAGCAGCGCTGGTAGAACTCGGCGACCAGGGCGCGCTCGAGCTCGTCGCACTTGTTGAGGAAGGTGACGCGGAAAGCGAAACCCAGATCGTCGAAGATCTCGGCATTCTGCGCCCAGGTCATGACGGTGCGCGGACTCATCACCGTCGACAGGTCGCCTTGCATGAAGGCGTTGCGGGTCAAGTCGGCGACGCGCACCATGTTGGCGATGACCTTGCGGCCCTTCTCGTTGTCGTAGCTCTTGGTCTTGGCCAGCACGATGCCGACTTCCTGCGCGTGCGGCAGGTAGTTGAGCGCGGTGACGATCGACCAGCGGTCCATCTGCGCCTGGTTGATCTGCTGGGTGCCGTGATAGAGGCCGGTGGTGTCGCCAAGGCCGATCGTGTTGGCGGTCGAGAACAGCCGGAAGGCGGGATGCGGACGGATGACGCGCGACTGATCGAGCAGCGTCAGCTTGCCGGCGGATTCGAGGATGCGCTGGATGACGAACATGACATCCGGGCGGCCGGCGTCATACTCGTCGAAGACGAGCGCCACATTGTGCTGATAGGACCAGGGCAGAATGCCTTCGCGGAATTCGGTGATCTGCTTGCCGTCCTTCAGGACGATGGCATCCTTGCCGATCAGGTCGATGCGGCTG
>CAZICN010000168.1:0-9020 GCA_964537655.1 uncultured Aestuariivirga sp. | reverse complement strand
CCACCACATCCATCGACATGCGTCGCATTTCCGACGGGGTGAAGACGGTGGTGCGCTACAAGACGACGGACCCGATGGAGCGGGCCTTCGTCGAGACCCTGCCGTTCAATTATCTCTATCAGGACGGCGACCAGTATGTGTTCATGAATCCGGACAATTTCGAGCAGATCCACCTGCCGGCCGATCTCGTCGGCGATGGCGCGGCCTATCTCCAGGAAAACATGGAATGCATGATCGCGCTGTTCAACGGTGTGCCGATCACGATCGAACTGCCGCAGCGCGTGACGCTCGAGATCGTCGAGACGGAGCCCGCCATCAAGAACCAGACGGCGGCCTCTTCCTTCAAGCCGGCGGTCCTGTCGAATGGCGTGCGCACCGCGGTGCCGCCCCATATCGCGACCGGCACCCGCGTCGTCATCGCCACCGAAGACGGCTCCTATGTCGAGCGCGCGAAGGACTAAGGAACTGCGCTCATCGAGTTCCTGCAAGGCCGCTCCAGAGTGGGTGGCCTTTTTCTTTTGACCAGAAGAGAAGACTTTTCTGGTTCAGCGCCGGAACATCGCCACGGTCTCGACATGGGCGGTGAAGGCGAACTGGTCGACCGGCGTCACCCGCATCAGCCGGTAGCCGCCTTCGACCAGGATGCGCGCATCGCGCGCGAAGCTCGCCGGGTCGCAGGAGACGGCGATAACGGTGTTCACCGCCGACTTCGCCAGCTGGCGCGCCTGGGCCTCGGCGCCGGCGCGCGGCGGATCGAAGACGACAGCATCGAATTCGTTGAGCTCGCGCGCCATCAAGGGTTCGCGGAAGAGATCGCGTACCTTGGCTTCGACCGGCTTGATGCCGGAGGTGCGGCGCACCGCTTCGGCGAGCGCCGCGATCGAAGCCTTGTCGCTATCGGCGGCCAGGACTTGCGCCATGGCGGCAAGACGCAGCGCGAAGACACCCACGCCCGAGAAGAGGTCGGCAACTTTCCTCGCCCGCTTCACATTGTCGATGACAAGCGTGGCGAGCACTTCTTCGCCTTTCTGCGTCGCCTGCAGGAAGCCTCCCGCCGGCAGGCGCAGGCGCGTCGCACCAATGGTGATCTGGGGCAAAAGGCGCGTCACCAGCGGTTCGCGATTGATCGAGAGCCGCGCCAGCTTCTCACTGTTGACAAGGGCGGCGAGCTCCGGCGCCGCCTCTCGCCTGGTTGCGACATCGACATCAATTCCCGTCTCGCTCGCGGTGAAGGCCACGTCGCAATTGCCGAGGATCGCGCCGATTTGGCGGGCGATCCGCGGCGCCGGCGCCAGATCGGGCACGAGAATGGGGCAATGGTCGAGGGCATGGACAGCGTGGCTGCGCGCGGCATTGAAGCCCGCGACGATGCTTATCGGCGTCCTTGCGACATGCAAGGTGGCGCGCCTTCGCCCCTCACCCTGCGCATCGATCAGCGGCTCGATCGCCGCGGCCAGTCCCTGGTTCTTGAGCGCGACGGCAATCAGATTGCGCTTCCAATGGCGGTAAGCCTCCATTTCCCAGTGCTGGACCTGGCAACCGCCACACGCCCCGAAATGCGGGCAGAAAGGCTCGATGCGCTCAGGGCTCGAGATGAGTATCTCGCGCAATTGCGCATGCGACCCTTCAATTTCGGCCTCGACCGTTTCGCCTGGCAAGGCATAGGGCACATAGACGGGCCGGCCCGCCGCTTCGCCCACGGCCTCGCCGTGGCGGCCCATCTCGCCCAGCAGCAGCCTGGTCACGCGATACTCTCAGGGTAGACGAGCGCCACCGCATAACCCTGGCTCAGGCGCACGGTGACCGGCCCGGTCGCGATATTCGACACGGTGAGGCTCGAGCCCAGCGGCACGGAGCGGTTGGTCAATGGCCACCTCACGCCATCGAGATCGAGCCCGGCCAGATCAGTGAAGGGAACGACGCTGAAGCGGGAGCCGCGCGGCACGTCGAAGCGATGCGTGCCGTTGAGGATCGGATAGGCCTCTTCATGGCCCGAGGTGATGACGGCGGATACCCGCCGGCGCCCCAGTTTCAGGATCAGCCCCAGATGGGCGAGCGCATGATCGGCCTGGCCGCCAAGCCCGCCCACCATGATGATGTCGCGCGCGCCCAGCCGCATCGCCTCGTCAACCGCGATCTCGCCATCGGTCTTGTCCTTCTCGGCCGGGAAGGCATGGCGGGCTACACCCTTGTGGCGTTCAGCGAGGTCATCCGGGGTCGAATCAAAATCGCCGACCCACAGCTCGGGCGTCACCCCCAAGGTTTCGGCATGCGCCATACCGCCATCGGCCGCGATGATGCGCGCCTTCTGAATCTGTGATTTGAGGCGCCGGGTCGCCGTCAAATCGCCGCCGAGAAGCACAACGAAACGGGTCATGCGCAAGCCATATCAGATGCCGCTTGCCAGCGCACCCCTCAATGCCTAAGGTCCTCCCCGCTCTCAACGGGGTGCTCGATTTCCTGAGCTGAGAGGCCCTCCCGGGCCAACCCGCTGAACCTGATCCGGATCATGCCGGCGGAGGGATTGCGAGCGGGTTTCCAAACCCCTTCCTCCTTCATCCGGCGTAGAGCGCATCCTTGGCGACAGGGAAGCGCTCCGCATTTGAGTTTTTGAACCTTCTTGTCCGTTCGGGTCGAGGCATTCCGAACGAAAGAGGTTCCGTGGAGGATGCAATGAAGAAACTTCTTTTCACCCTGTTGGCCTTTTGCGCCGCCGCGACACAGGCGAACGCGGCCGAAACGCTCACCGTCTACACCTATGAAAGCTTCGTCGCCGAATGGGGTCCCGGTCCCAAGATCAAGCTGGCCTTCGAAAAGGAGTGCGGCTGCACCCTCGACTGGGTGGCGGTGACCGATGGCGTCGCCATGCTGAACCGCCTGAAGCTCGAAGGTGCGGGCACACAGGCAGATATCGTGCTGGGTCTCGACACCAATCTCACGGCGGAAGCGAAGGCGACCGGCCTGTTCGGCCCGCATGGCCAAGACGCGGCCAGCCTCACGCTGCCCATCGCCTGGACCGACGACACCTTTCTTCCCTACGACTATGCGCATTTCGCGGTGATCTACGACACCGAGAAGATGCCGAAGGACAAGGCCTATCAAAGCCTCAAGGATCTCGTCGAAGGTTCGCCCGAAGAGAAGATCATCCTCCAGGATCCGCGCACCTCGACGCCGGGCCTCGGCTTCCTTCTCTGGGTCAAGGCCGTCTATGGCGACAAGGCGGCGGAGGCGTGGGCCAAGCTCAAGCCGCGCATCCTCACCACGACACCCGGCTGGTCGGAAGCCTATGGCCTCTTCACCAAGGGCGAGGCGCCCATGGTGCTCTCCTATACGACCTCGCCCGCCTATCACATCATCGCCGAGAAGACCGAGCGCTACCAGGCGATGAAGTTCGCGGAAGGCCATTATCTCCAGGTCGAGGTCGCGGGCCTCATCGCCAACTCGCCGGAGAAAGCCCTGGCGCGAAAATTCCTCGCCTTCATGGAAGGGCCTGGCTTCCAGGACGCCATCCCCGAGAACAACTGGATGTTCCCGGCAGGCAAGACGTCAAGCCCCTTGCCCGGGACGTTCAGTGAACTCGTCAAGCCGGACAAGACCTTCCTGTTCACGCCGGAAGAGGTGGCGGATCATCGCCGCGCCTGGATCGACGAATGGCTCAACGCGATGAGCAAATGACGGCATCTCCTGGAAGCGGGCCGGTCCTGGCCGCCGGCATCCCGCTGGCGGTCATCCTTCTGGCGGTCGGCGTCGGCATTGCGCCCGTCGCCCTGATCGGCATCAGGGAAGGCCTGGCCGCGGGGCACATCCTCGATGCCTATGTGCTGCGCATCGTGTGGTTCACGCTGCTTCAGGCCGGGCTCTCGACGCTGCTCTCGGTCGCATTCGCCATCCCGGTGGCGCTCGCTCTGGCGCGCCTCGATTTCCGCGGCCGCGGCCTCCTGCTTCGTCTCTTCGCCCTGCCGCTCGCCCTTCCCGCCATCGTCGTCATCCTCGGCATCGTCACCGTCTATGGCCGCACCGGCTGGCTGTCGACGCTCATCGGCAGTCCGCTCGATATCTACGGGCTGGCGGGCATCCTCCTCGCCCATGTGTTTTTCAATCTGCCGCTCGCCACGCGCCTCCTGCTGCAACAGCTCGACGGCATCCAGCCGGAAAGCTTCCGGCTGGCGGCGCAGCTCGATTTCACCGAGCTGGCCCGCTTCCGCCTCATCGAATGGCCGCAGATGCGGGCAAGCCTTCCTGGCGTTGCGAGCCTCATCTTCCTTCTCTGCGCGGCCAGCTTCGCCGTCGTCCTCACCTTGGGCGGCGGTCCTTCGGCGACGACGCTCGAAGTCGGCATCTACCAGGCGCTGCGCTTCGACTATGATCCGGCGCGCGCGACGGTGCTGGCGCTCCTCCAGCTGGCCCTCTGCGGACTCTTCGTCCTCCTCGCCGGGCAATACGCCAATGCCGTGCAGAACTGGCCCGCAGTCAAGCGCGCCCAGCAGCGCTATGCGACACGCTCGACAGGTGCTTTGCTGCTGCTCTGCCTCATCATCGCGCTCGCCGGCGCGTTTGTCGTCATCCCGATCCTGGCGATCGCGATATCGGGTGTAACCTCAGCGTTCAACTGGCCCGCACTCATGAGAGCCATCTTCACCAGTCTCGTGATCGCCTTGCCCGCTTCGCTCCTGAGCCTCGCCCTCGCCTGGCCGCTCGCTTTGGCGAGTGCCAGAGTCACACATCGGACATGGCGCTCGCTCATCAATCTCTCAGCGCTTCTCACCCTCATCGTGCCGCCGGCCGTGCTGGCGACGGGCTGGTTCATCGCCGCGAGCCGGGCTGGCCTCGCTCTGTCGGCCGCACCCTTCCTGGTCATCGCCATGAACGCGCTGATGGCGCTTCCCTTCGCGTTAGGGCCACTCGCCCCAGCCGTGCAGCAGGCGATGGCGCAGCATGACCGGCTCTGCGCCAGCCTCGGCATCAGGGGCTTGAGACGCCTCATCCTCATCGACCTGCCGATGCTGCGCCGCCCGCTCGGCCTCGCGGCGGCAATGGCCTTCGTGCTCTCGCTCGGCGATCTGACCGCGATCACGCTGTTCGGCTCGCAGAATCTCATGACCTTGCCGGCGCTCATCTATGCGCAACTGGGAAGCTACCGCATCGATGCGGCGGCAGGCTCCGCCTTCATCCTGGCGCTCTTTTCGATTTTCGTCATCACGCTGCTCGACAAATGGGGCGCCAGAGCATGATCGAGCTCAAGGACATCCACTTCCGCTATGATGATTTCACCGCGGATTTCAACTTCGCGATCGCGCGCGGAGAGTTCGTCGCCGTCATCGGACCGTCGGGCTCCGGCAAATCGACGCTCCTGTCGCTCATTGCCGGCTTCGATACGGCGCAATCGGGCCGCATCCTTCTCGACGGCCGGGACATGACGGAGGCCTCGCCCTCGGCACGGCCGGTGACGATGGTGTTCCAGGACCATAACACCTTCGCCCATCTCGACCTGTGGACCAATGTCGCGCTCGGCATCTCGCCGGCTCTCAAGCTCGACGACGCGCAAAGGCAATCCGTCGATGACGCGCTGGCGCGCACCGGCCTCACGGCACTGGCCCGGCGCAAGCCCGGCGAGGTCTCGGGCGGCGAGCGCCAGCGCGTCGCCATCGCCCGCGCCTTGCTGCGCGATGAGCCGATCCTCCTTCTCGATGAGCCTTTTGCCGCGCTGGGGCCGGCGCTGCGGCGCGAGATGCTCGACCTCGTCAAGGAGCTGCAGCGCGAGAAAACTTACACCGTCATGCTGGTGTCGCATCATCCGGATGACGCGTCCTATGCCGCGAGCCGGACGGCCTTCGTCAGCAAGGGCCGCATCCTCGCCTTCGAGCCGACCCGGCAATTGCTGCAGCGGCGCGACCTGCCCGAACTCGAAAACTATATCGGCTAACAGGTCACGAGAACAGGCCGGCACTCCGCAGCGAAGTGCCGGCCGTTGCCTGTGAGATCAGCCCTGAGTCTTGAGGCGCGTATTGCAGGCGCTCCAGAACTGCGGCCACTTCTCGCCAGCGGGCAATGAGCCGTTGGCCTCGTCCTGGCGCCATTCGGTGCCGCATTCATGGATCCGCTTGCGGAAGGCAACCTCGCCGGCGGACAGCGGCTTGCCCCGCGCATCCGTCGTCATCGTCGCCGTCTGATCATTGGCGGCCGGCTCCTGCGGAACAAAGCCCGGCGTGTCGCTCTCAGCCGGTGGCGGCTTCACGGCGGCGGCCTTCCTGGTCTTCTTGATGGGCGCCGTCGTGTCAGGTGCCGTCGCGGTGCTGACGGCTCCCTTCTTCATGTCGGCGGCGCACTGGCTGTAGAATTTCGACCAGGTTTCGCCCTGCGGAACGGTGCCCGCCTTCTTGTTGGCCTGCCACTGCTGGGAACAGGCGGTCATGGTGGCATTTCCGGCGGCGTTGGCGGATTCGCCGATGCCCAGGATGGCCGCGCCGGCCAGCAGGATCACTGCAAGACCTGGCGCGATGATGCGATTCGTCATGTCTCGACTCCTCGATGTGTTGCTGTGTCGTGATCATGAGCGCCGGCAATACTGGTGATCCGTCATGAGAGCTGACCTCTATTCCCGGCGCTCATGCACCACCCTTATCGTCCTTGCGGCCTTACGACGGCATGGCCGGGATATTAAGTCTCGGTAAAGGAACCAGGCTTCAGGCCCATCGCCGTACCGGTTCCACGGCTCCGTCGGGCAACGCCTCGAAGACCGGCGACGCAAGCACGGCATGCATATGGAGGACGTCCGAACCGATGTTCCTGAAGCCGTGCCGGCGATGGGCCGGAACGACGAGCGACTGCCCGCCGGTCAATACGGCATGTTCCTCATCGATCCACATATCGGCCTTGCCAGCGACGACCGTCAGCACCTCTTCAACCGGATGCGAATGCGTGGGAGCGCCGGTCTCAGGCGCCACCCATTGCTCAAATACGCAAAGATGCCCCGCACCGTTGGACGCCGAGATCCGCATCAGGGTCTCAACCCCCGCGCGCCAAACTTCGCGCGGCTGCTCCTCATGCGCAATGATGTTCATGGCTCACCGTCCTTGGTTACCAGCCCGAGCCTCCGCCACCACCGCCACCGCCGCCGGAGGAGCCGCCGCCGAAAGAACCCGAGCTGCTGCCCGGCGCCACCGAGGCCGATGAGGTGGCGCTCGAGAGGCTGGAGCCCAGGGTCTTGGTGAAGCCGCCCATATTGCCGGCATTCCAGTTGTTGCCGGAATACCAGGCGGGCGAGGCCGCGACACCCGCCGCCGCGGCCGCCGCGAGCACGGTTGCGAATTTCGCGTTCCACTCGTTCTCGCAATCGAGCGCCAGAGCGAAAGGCAGATAGCGCTCGAAGAGTTCCGGCGTCTTCTCGGGCGGATGCAGCACCTTCAGGCGCTCCTCCTCGGCCGTCTTCATATACATGCGGAAACCCTCGATCTGGTCGAGGCGCTTCCTGCCGGTGACGGTGGGCGCGCGCAGCAATTTGTGGAAGATGAAGGCCATGATCACGAGCAGGATCGCGCCCCCGGCGAAGGCATAAAGCCCCGGCGAGCCGGCATTGAAGAAGATCGCGGTCGGGGCAACGCCGCCGACAATGAAGAACGGCAGGAGGAACCCCAGCGAGAAGATCGATCCGATCTTGGCGAAAAAGCCGCGTGTCTCCCAGATCCCCTTGACCAGCGCCCAGCTGATGACCAGCAGGATGCCCCACCAGCCGCCGCCCCAGACCGACAGGAACAGGCCGACAAAGGCGTCGTCGGGCGGCAGCAACGCGGCGCCGATCAGGAGCGCCACGACGGAGACCGCCACACCACCCCACAGCCATTTGAGATTGCGGATGAAGGCAACCCCTTCATGTTCCTTCTCGAGCGTATTCTCGACCGCGTCCTTCATGGCGCGAACCGTCGTGTGGTTGGTCTTCTCCAGCTCCGTCGTACCGCGCGGGATCGCCTTGAAGAGCGCGGCCTCGGCCTGAGTCAGCGGCTGGGTCGCATCGTCCTTGCGCTGGATCGAGAAGTCGCCATCGTCCTCGATGATCTTCAGACGTCCCTTGACGGCGAGGCCGACCAGCGAGGCGGCGAAGGATTTGTCGTCGAAATCCTGCTTCCAGATATAGCGCATGCCGGCGGGGCCGAGGCCCGGGGGTGGCGTGAAAAGCGGGATGATGGTGCCGGCCGGCGGATCGCGTCCGACGCGCGACCAGGCAAAGAAATAATAGAGGAACGACGCGATGATGCCGCCGACAATGGCGAAGAAGCCGAGATTGTCCTTGACCGCTTGCCCCGTCTTCTCGATCTCGGTCGGCGCCGTGACAAAACCCTTGGGCCAGCCGACCGCGACGGTGAAGCCTTCATTCGGACTGAGCGTCCGCGTGGTGCGCGCCTGATAGCGATCACCCGTCGCCTGGACGACCTCGGCATCCTTGCCGTTCGACCCCTGGGGGCCGGTATATTCGGCATGCTGGCTGATCGTCGCACCCGGCGGCAGCTGGATGACGGTCTCCGCCTTCTCGATCGGAAAGGTCCAGGAATTGCCGGTGACGTTCCAATAGAGCTCGTCATAGTCGGCGAAATAACCGAGCTGGCGCGTCGTCCGATAGGTGATCTCATAGACATGCGCACCGTTGTCGAGAAAGACATCGGCGCTGCCGATGCGGATGCGCTTGCCGTTGCTGATGGAGAGCACGGAGAAGGGCTCGGTCCGGCCGTCGCGCTTCACATCGATGACATCGAAGCCCACGACATAGTCGAGGCCCTTGCTGTCCCTGTACTTGGTCGGGAAATCGCGCTGGATGCCGCGCTTGATCTCGGCACCTTCCGAGACGACGGCAATCGTCTCCGTCACGGTCAGAGCGGAATCGGCGCCGATCGTCACCTCGCTCAGGAACGAGGTGATGCGCTCGGCGGCGGCGACATTGCCCGAGGCCGCAAGCAGCAGCGCCAGGGTGAGCAGCAGCGCGCGCATGATATCTAGTGTCCCGAATCCGAAGTTCGCATCATATCGCC
>CAZICN010000167.1:0-9177 GCA_964537655.1 uncultured Aestuariivirga sp. | reverse complement strand
AGGAAACACCGAAGAAGATCATCACCACCAACGACTCGCCCGATATCTCCTTCCGCCAGTCGATCAACCCCTATCGCGGCTGCGAGCATGGCTGTTCCTACTGCTATGCGAGGCCCACCCACGCCTTTATGGGCCTCTCGCCCGGACTCGACTTCGAGAGCAAGCTGTTCGCCAAGACCAATGCGGCGGCACTTCTGCGCGCCGAACTGTCGGATCGCCACTACGTGCCGATGACGATCGCGCTCGGCGCCAATACCGATCCCTATCAGCCGATCGAGCGCGACTACCGCATCACCCGGCAGATTCTCGAAGTGCTGTCGGAATTCAACCATCCGGTCGGCATCGTCACCAAATCGGCGCTGGTGCTGCGCGACCTCGACATCCTTGCCGATATGGCGAAGCGCAACCTGGTGAAAGTGGCGGTGTCGGTGACGACGCTCGACCCCAAGCTGGCGCGTGCCATGGAACCGCGCGCCGCCACGCCGACTAGGAGGCTCGGCACCCTCGAGGCCCTGTCGAAGGCGGGCATTCCGACCGTCGTCATGTCGGCGCCGATCATTCCGGGCCTCAATGACAACGAGATCGACAACATCCTCAAGGCCGCCTATGCCGCGGGGGCGCGCGAGGCTGGCTATGTCGTGCTCAGGCTGCCGCTCGAAGTGAAGGACATCTTCCGCGAATGGCTCATCAGCCACTTTCCCGACCGGGCCGCCAAGGTCATGTCGCTGATCAGGCAGGTGCGTCAAGGCAAGGAGAACGACTCGACCTTTGGCCGCCGCTTCACCGGCACAGGCCCCTATGCCTGGTCGATCGGGCGGCGCTTCGAGATGGCGGCACAGCGCCTCGGCTTCAACCGCGAGCGGCTGCAGCTTGCTGCTGACGCCTTCCGGCGCCCTGTTATGCCAGGTGAGCAGCTCAGGCTCTTGTGAGGAATGGCCAAATGATCTCGCAATCGGAAAAAGGAAAGCTGTTCGCGGCCCTGCATCAGGAGCCGGGCGCCTTCGTCATTCCCAACGCCTGGGATGCGGGCAGCGCCAGGCTGCTGCAGCATCTGGGCTTCCAGGCGCTCGCCACCACCAGCGCCGGCTTCGCCTTCACCATCGGCAAGCCCGATGGCGAGGGAAAGGTCAGCCGCGATGAGCATCTGGGCAACGCGGCCGCCATCGCGCAGGCCTCGAGCCTCCCGGTCTCGGCCGATCTCGAAGGCGGGTTCGGCGATGCGCCGGAAGAGTGCGCCAGGACGATCCGCCTTGCCGCCAAGGCGGGCGTCGTCGGCGGCTCGATCGAAGACGCGACGGGGCGCCCGGGCGATCCCATTTACGAGTTCGAGACGGCGGTCGAACGGATCACCGCCGCGGCGGAAGCGGCGCGGGCACTGCCCTTCCGCTTCACGCTGACCGCGCGGTCGGAGAATTTCCTGCATGGCCGGCCCAATCTCGCCGACACGATCATGCGCCTGCAGGCCTTCCAGGATGCCGGCGCCGACGTGCTCTTTGCACCAGGCCTCACCAGTTCAGAAGATATTGCGACGGTCGTCCGGGAAGTCGACCGGCCGGTCAATGTCGTGATGGGCCTCAAGGGCGTCCCTCTGACGGTCGAAGAACTGAGCCGTCTCGGCGTCAAGCGCATCAGCGTCGGCGGTGCCTTCGCCCGCGCGGCGCTCGGCGCCTTTCTGGCGGCGGCGCGCGAGGTGCAGACCAAGGGAACTTTCACTTTCGCCAAAGAGGCCGTGCCGCATGGCGAACTCAATGCGATCTTCTCGGCCTGGCCGAAGAATTGAACCTCTGTTCTCCCTCCCCGGGCGATAGCCTGGGGAGGGTGGCCGCCGAAGGCGGACGGGTGGGGTGTTCCGGCCCAGTAACTTTGTCCGACAAGAGTTCATTCACAAACGATCGCATTGCCTGGCGATCATCGACCCCACCCGTCACGCGTTCCGCGTGACACCCTCCCCACGCTTTGGCGCGGGGAGGGAGAAGGATGGCAAGGTTGACCAGCATGCGGGGATGTCGCCAGACTGGCGGCATGAGACGTGCTGATTCGGATCTGCCGCATTTCAACTTCGAACGCGACGCCTTTGCGCGCGGGCTCGCGCTCGTCGCCGGCGTCGATGAAGCGGGGCGCGGGCCTTTGGCAGGACCGGTCGTCGCCGCCGCCGTGATCCTCGATCCCGCCGCACTGCCGGATGGACTCAACGATTCGAAGAAATTGACGCATGAGCGGCGCGAAGAGCTCTATGACATGATCCGTGCCCGGGCCGAGGTCGGCGTCGGCATCGTCGATGTCGAGGTGATCGACCGCGACAACATCCTGCAGGCAACTTATGCGGCGATGATCCAGGCGGTCTCGGCCTTGAAGCGCATGCCGGTGCTTGCCCTCATCGATGGCAATCGCGCGCCCAAGCTTGCCTGTCTCACCGAAACGATCATCGAGGGCGACGGCAAGTGTCTCTCGATCGCGGCGGCCTCGATCATCGCCAAGGTCACGCGTGACCGGATCATGGTCGATCTCGACCGGCAATGCCCCGGCTACGGCTTTGCCCAGCACAAGGGCTATGGAACGCCAAACCATCAGGCAGCACTCACGCGTCTTGGACCTTCGGCGCATCACCGGCGCTCCTTCGAGCCCATCCGCGCCTTGTGCGAAAGCGCTGCAATTCAGCCCGCTTAACCGCACCCGTTAACCATTTCACCAGAACGCGATTCACCCGCGAATCCCTTTGATTCATAAAGGATTCGTGAGTTCGTTGTGTATGCGTTGGGGTGTTCCATGGGGTTCGAGTCGCGGCCTGATCTCAAGCCACTTTACGATACGGTCCTGATCGGCGACTGCCTCGAGCAGCTGGCCAAGGTTCCGGCCGGATCGGTCGACCTCGTCTTCGCCGACCCGCCCTACAATCTCCAGCTCAATGGTGATCTGCACCGGCCCGACCAGAGTAAGGTCGATGCGGTGGACGACGACTGGGACAAGTTCGCCTCCTTCGCCGACTATGACGCCTTCACCCGCGCCTGGCTCAAGGAATGCCGGCGCGTCCTCAAGCCCAATGGGGCCTTGTGGGTGATCGGCTCCTATCACAACATCTTCCGCGTCGGCGCCCTGCTCCAGGATCTGGGCTACTGGATCCTCAACGACGTGATCTGGCGCAAGACCAATCCGATGCCGAATTTTCGCGGCCGCCGCTTCACCAATGCGCATGAGACGCTGATCTGGGCGGGCCGCGACCAGGCATCGCGCTACACTTTCAACTATGATGCGATGAAGGCCCTCAACGAGGAGCTGCAGATGCGCTCCGACTGGCTGCTGCCGATCTGCTCGGGCGGCGAGCGGCTCAAGGACGGCAAGGGCGACAAGCTGCATCCGACGCAGAAGCCCGAGGCGCTGCTCAGGCGCGTGCTCTTGTCTTCGTCCAATCCCGGCGATGTCGTCCTCGATCCGTTTTTCGGCTCGGGCACCACCGGCGTCGTCGCCAAGCAGCTCGGTCGGCATTTCATCGGCATCGAGCGCGACAAGGCCTATGCCAAGGCGGCGAAGGCCCGGATCGGCGCGGCGGAAACCCTGCCGCCCGAGGCGCTGAAGGTCACCGCCGGCAAGCGCGCGGAACCGCGCATTCCGTTCGGCTCGCTGATCGAGCGCGGCCTGGTCAAGGCCGGCGACACGCTCTACGATCCGGCGCAACGCGTGGCGGCCAAGGTCAGGGCCGACGGCTCGATCGCCTGCCGCGATGCCTCGGGCTCGATCCACAAGATCGGCGCCCATGTGCAAGGGGCGGAAGCCTGCAATGGCTGGACCTTCTGGCATATGCGCAAGGGCAAAGCCCTCATACCCATCGACATGCTGCGCCAGCAGATGCGCCAAGAAATGGAAGCGGCAGAGTAGCGAAAGCGCTCCTCACCCTTCCCGTCGCTTCGCGTCGGGCCGCTTCCCTCTCCCCGCTGCGCTCTGCTTGCGGGGCGAGTGTGAATCCATAGCGGCAACGATCTTGCGCATGACGCTGGGCAGCGCTTCGCCGTGGAGGTCCCGCTTCACCACCCAGCGCGACGCCTGATCGGGAATCCCGGCGCTCCTGGGCACGCGGGCCGTCCATATCTCGAGCTCGAGGTGGAAATGGGTGAAGGTGTGTTCGATCTTTCTGCCCGTCCTGCGCCATGCCGCCTCGAACGGCGCTTCGGCCTCGGGATCGGATGAACCCCCGGAGGTCCATTCGGTCGAGGGCACTTCCATCATGCCGCCGAGCAGGCCCTTGTCGGGGCGCTGGCGCAGCAGCACCGCGCCATCCTCGCGCTCGACCCAGAAGGTGACGCCCTTGCGGCGCGGGCGCCCGGCCTTTTCCTTCCGGCGCGGCAGCCCGTCGGCAATGCCGGTACGCCTCCCGGCGCAATCCTCCGTCCACGGACAAATCATGCAGTTGAGCCGCTTCGGCGTGCAGATGGTGGCGCCCAGATCCATCAGCGCCTGGGCGAAGTCGCCGGAGCGCCTGTCGGGCACCAGGTCCAGCGTCCGCTCACGGATCTCGGGCTTGGCGTCGGGCAAGGGCGTCTCGATGGCGTAGAGCCTAGCCATGACGCGCTCGACATTGCCGTCGACGGCGGCGGTCCGCCGGTCGAAGGCAATCGCGGCGATGGCGCCGGCGGTATAGGGCCCGATGCCCGGCAGGGCGCGCAAGCCCTCCTCGCTGTCCGGGAAACGCCCGCCGAACTCCTCGGTGACGACCCTGGCGCAGGCATGCAGGTTGCGGGCGCGGGCATAGTAGCCGAGACCGGCCCAGGCTTTCAGGACATCCTCGCGCGGCGCCTCGGCCAGAGCCTCGACGGTCGGCCAGCGCTCCAGGAACTTCCGGTAATAGCCCCCGACGGTCGCCACAGTGGTCTGCTGCAACATGATCTCGGACAGCCAGACATGATAGGGATCGGGCTTCTCGCCCGGGAGGGCGCGCCAGGGCAGCGCGCGGCGATGGCGGTCATACCAGGCCAGAAGCCTGTCGGTTTTCGGTTCACGCTTCGGTGAAAGCCCTTGTTCCGCCATGGTTCGCGGCGACATGATCCCTCTATGCAAACGCTCGACAAAGACTTCCGCGCCCTGACGCGCGCCGCCTTTGCCCGCTATGGTTTTGCCTATGCCGACCTCATCGCGCAATGGCCGGCGATCGTCGGCGAGGATCTCGCGCAATGGTGCGAGCCGGAACGGATCAGATGGCCGCGTGGCGGTGAAGACGAGCGCAAGCAGGGCGGAACCCTGGTCATCCGGGTAGTGCCCGGCCGCGGCCTCGACCTCCAGCACGAAACGCCGAAGATCATCGACCGGATCAACAGCTTCTACGGATATGGCGCCATCGCCTCGGTCAAGATCATGCAGGGCCCGCTCAGCCGGCGCAAACCGGCCCGCCGGGTTCCTCCCGAGCTCAGCCAGAACCGGGCCAAGGCGCTCGAAGCCCAGCTCGAGGCGGTCGCCGACCCCACCCTCAAGGACGCCCTGCGCCGGCTGGGCACGGGAATCCTAAGTCCCCGTTCTCCACAGGCAAAATGACCCCTTGGTCATGACCCCCAATATCTAGTAGTCAGGAGCCAATATGTACCTAGATCGCCGCCAACTGATTCTCGGGGCCAGCACGCTGGCCGCCACCGCCGCCTTTGCCTCGACCGGCCATGCCGCCGTCGATATCGCCGCGCTGCACGCCCCGCCGGCCGAGGGCGAAATGGCCATGGGGCCGGAAAACGCCAAGGTCGTCGTCGTCGAATATGCCTCGGCGTCCTGCCCGCATTGCGCCAGTTTCCACAAGACGGCATTCCAGGAGTTGAAGAAGGAATATATCGACACCGGCAAGATCCGCTTCATCTTCCGGGAGTTCCCGCTGAACCAGCCGGCACTCGCCGCCTTCATGCTGGCGCGCTGCGCGCCCAAGGAAAAATACTTTCCGCTGATCGACATGTTCTTCGAGCAGCAGGAGACATGGCTGGCCGCGCCGCGCGAAGGCCTGGAAAAGATCGCCCAGCTCGCCGGCTTCACCAAGGAAACTTTCGAGGCCTGCCTCAAGAACGAGGCGGTCGCCAAGGGCATCCTGGCGGTGAGCGACAAGGCCTCCAAGGAATTCGGGGTGGACTCGACGCCGTCTTTCTTCGTGAATGGCGAGTTGCTCAAGGGCTCACTGACGATCGAGGAACTCCGGGCGAAGATCGACCCGCTCCTCTAGGGCGGGACATCTTCTTCCGCTTTTTGGACTGCAAGGGGTGGGGTTATGAAGTTCTCACGACTCAGGCTTTCGGGCTTCAAGTCGTTCGTCGAACCGACGGAACTGGTCATCGAAAAGGGCCTGACCGGCGTCGTTGGCCCCAATGGCTGCGGCAAGTCCAACCTGCTCGAAGCGTTGCGCTGGGTGATGGGCGAAAGCTCCTACAAGAGCATGCGCGCCTCCGGCATGGACGACGTCATCTTCTCCGGCACCGCCCAGCGCCCGGCGCGCAACATGGCGGAAGTGCTGGTGACGCTCGAAAACAGCGAACGCACCGCGCCGCCGCAGTTCAACGACAACGAGACGCTGGAAATCTCGCGCCGCATCGAGCGTGAGGCGGGCTCCGCCTACCGCATCAACGGCCGCGACGTGCGCGCCCGCGACGTGCAGTTGCTGTTCGCCGATGTCTCGACCGGCGCCCGCTCGCCCGCACTGGTGCGGCAAGGCCAGATCGGCGAGATCATCAATGCCAAGCCGCAGGCGCGCCGCCTGATCCTCGAAGAAGCGGCCGGCATTACCGGCCTGCATACGCGCCGCCACGAGGCCGAGCTCAAGCTCAAGGCGGCCGAGCAGAATGTGGCGCGGCTCGAGGACGTGATCGGGCAATTGCAGGCGCAATTGTCCAGCCTCAAGCGCCAGGCCCGCCAGGCGGCCAAGTACAAATCGCTCTCCGCCGAGATCCGCCGTCTCGAGGCGACCGGCCTCTATCTCACCTGGAAGGACGCCGTCGATCACGCCGAGCGCGACGCCAAGGCGCTCGATGGGGCAACCCGCATCCTCGCCGAACACACGAAGGCGGCCTCCGAGGCATTGCGCCATCGCGACGAGCAAGGCGACAAGCTGCCCGCCCTGCGCGAGCAGGAGACGGTGCGCGCCGCCGTGCTGCAGCGGCTCACCATCGAGCGTTCCAATCTCGATGAGGAAGAGAAGCGCGCCGAGGCCCGGCGCCGCGAATTCGACGCGCGCCTCGTCCAGGCGATCGCCGATCTTGGCCGCGAGGAAGAGACGATCCGCGACACGACCGGGGTTCTCGAACGGCTCGCCGGCGAAGGCGAGGAACTGAGGCTCGCCCAGGAAAGCGACACAGAGCATCGCGCCGAGGCGGCACTGAAGCTCCAGGAAGCCGCCGAGGCGCTGGCCCGCGCGCAGGAAGCGCTCGACCAGGCGAATGTTCGGCTCTCTGACCTGACCGCCAGGCGCAACGCGGCGCAGCGCGTCATCGACGAGCAACGCCAGCGCATCTCCCGCTTCGAGCGCGAAGCGCACGAGACGGCGCAGCGCTTCCAGGCCCTGATGGCGCAGATCGCGCCGCCCGCCGAAGGGGAGAGGCTGGCGCAAGCGGTCGAGACGGCGCTTCTCATCGTTGCCGAGGCGGAGCAATCGAGCACCGAGGCAGAGGCGCAGCTGCGCCAGGCCCGGCAGAGCGAGACCGACAGCCGGCAGGCCTATGACGACGCACGGCGCGGCTCGGAAAGACTTACGACCGAGGTGCGCACGCTGAGCAATCTCCTGCGCGCCAATGACGGCGATCTGTGGCCCCCCCTCGTCGATGCGCTGAAAGTGCAGCGCGGCTATGAGACGGCCCTCGGCGCGGCGCTCGGCGAAGATATCGATGCCTCGGCCGATGAGGCGGCTCCGGTCCACTGGCGCGGCCTGCCGCCGCTTGCCGAGACGGTGCCGCTGCCCGAGGGCGTCGAATCTCTGACCAGTTTCGTCGATGCCCCGCTGGCGCTGGCGCGCCGTCTCTCTCATATCGGCATCGTCAGCCGGGCGCTGGGCCAGGCGCTGCAAAGCGAATTGAAGCCGGGCCAAAGGCTGGTGAGCCGCGAAGGCGATGTGTGGCGCTGGGATGGATTCACCGCCGCGGCCGATGCGCCGAGCGCCGCCGCCAAGCGTCTCGCCGAGCGCAACCGGCTGGTCGCATTGGAAGCCGAAATGTCCGAGGCCCAGCAGGGCATGGAGCGCGCCAAGACGCTGTTCGATCAGGCGCGCGGCGCCGTCGAGACATCGATCCGCGCCGAGCGCGAGCGCCGGGAAGCCTGGCGCGCCGCCACCTCGGCGGTCGAGGTCGCCAGGCGCGCGCTCAGCCAGCATGAGCGCCAGGTGGCCGAGAGCCTGCAGCAGACCGGCGCCCTCGATGAAGCGAAGCGCCGCGTCGAGGCGAGCCTTGCCGAAGCGCAGTCGCGTCTGATGGCGGCCGAGACCGAATTCGCCGATCTGCCGGCGCTCGACGGCCTCAACCAGGAGATCACCGGCCTGCGCGACAGCGTCAATCGCGAGCGCGCCGTCTATGCGGAGGCCCGCGCCCGCCATGACGGTGTCGAGCGCGAGGCGCAGAGCCGCGCCGACCGTCTCAAGGCGATCGGGGCGGAGCAGTCACAGTGGCAGGAGCGCACCAGGCGCGCCACCACCCAGATCGAGGCCCTGACCCTGCGCGCCGACGAGACCCGCGCCGCGCTTGGCGAGATGGCCGACCTGCCGCAGCTTTTCGCCGACAAGCGGCTGAAGCTGATGAACACGCTCCAGCAAGCGGAAAACGAGCGCAAGGCCGCCGCCGACGCCCTTGCCGAGGCGGAAAACGCGGTGCGCGCCGCCGACCAGGCGTTGCGCGCGGCCCAGGACCAGGCCTCGACGTCACGCGAAGACCATGCACGTCTCGAAGCCCGCCTCGAATCATCGCGCGAGCGCCACGCGGAAGCGGAGCGGCGGATCGCCGAGGCCCTACATTGCGCGCCGACCGAGATCATCGAGAATGCCGGGCTCGAGGACGGCAAGATGCCGCCGCTCGACGAGGTCGAGCGCAAGCTCACCACCTTGCGCGACGATCGCGAAAGGCTGGGCGGCGTCAATCTCAGGGCCGAGGAAGAGGCCGAGGAAGTGGCCAAGCAGCTCGAAGGCCTCACCAAGGAGCGCGACGACGTGGTGCAGGCGATCGCCAAGCTACGCGGCGGCAT
>CAZICN010000166.1:0-9278 GCA_964537655.1 uncultured Aestuariivirga sp. | reverse complement strand
AGCTCTTCGCGCTCTATCCGCACATGAATGTCAGGCGCAATATCGGCTTCCCCTTGCTGTGCCAGGGGGTATCGGGCCATGAGATCAGGGTGCGGGTCGAGGAGACGGCGAAGCTCCTGCGCATCGATCACCTGCTCGACAAGCCGGTGTCGGGCCTCGCCGGCGGCGATCGCCAGCGCGTGGCGCTCGGCCGCGCCATCGTGCGCCGCCCGCTCGCCTTCCTCATGGACGAGCCCTTGGGGACCCTCGACACCGAATTCCGCGACCTCATGTGCGAGGAGCTGCGCCATCTGCATGATCGCATCAAGGCGACGACCGTCTATGTGACGCATGACCAGCTCGAGGCCATGTCGATGGCCGACCTGATCGCCATCATGAACAGCGGCCGGGTCGAGCAGCTCGGCTCGCCGCAGGAGATCTATGACCGCCCGGCCAGCCTATTCGTCGCCGATTTCGTCGGCTCGCCGGCGATGAATCTCATTCCCGTTTCGGACCGTCTGGCGAAGGGGGCGAAGACGCTTTCACTCTCCGGCGCCCGCATCGCCATTCCGCAGATGCGCGAGGATGCCCCGGCCGAGGCGATCGTGCTCGGCGCCCGCCCCGAACATATCCGCTTCGACGATGCCTCACTTTATCGCGGCGAAGTGTTCGGCAGCGAATATCTCGGCACGCTGCAGATCGTGACGGTGAAGGTGCCGCAGGGCCGGGTGAAGGTGAAAGTGCCGGCGAGCCTTCCGGTGAGGACGGGCGAGCAGGTGGGGCTGTCTTTTCTCGGCGATCGCCTGTCGCTGTTCGACAAGGGTTCGGGCCGCGTGATCCGCTCGGCACTTCACGATGGAGCTGCGCATGGCTGACATTTCGCTGCGCCATGTCACCAAGCGCTTCAAGTCGCTGACCGCACTCGACGGCCTCAGCCTCGAGATCGCCCATGGCCAGTTCACCGTGCTGCTGGGGCCGACGGGTGCGGGCAAAACGACGACCTTGCGCCTCGTCGCCGGGCTCGAGAAGCCCGACCAGGGCGAGGTGTGGATCGACGGCCGCAATGCCGACGGCCTCGCGCCCGCCGCGCGCGATGTCACTTTCGTGTTCCAGCAATATTCGCTCTACCCGCATTTGAGCGTCTTCGACAATCTGGCCTTTCCCTTGCGCAGCCCGGCGCGGCGCGTGGCCGAGCCCGAAATCAAGAAACGCGTCGAGGACGTGGCCGCGCTCCTGCGCATCGCCCACAAGCTCAAGAACAAATCGACCCAGCTGTCGGGCGGCGAGATGCAGCGCGTCGCCATCGGCCGGGCTCTGGTCAGAAGCCCCGCGGCCTATCTGATGGATGAGCCGCTGTCCTCGCTCGATGCCAAATTGCGCGCCGATCTGAGACTCGAGCTCAAGCGCATCCAGCAGGATCTGGGCGCCACCATTCTCTATGTCACCCATGACCAGATCGAGGCCATGACCATGGCCAACCGGATCGGCGTCATCGACCAGGGCAGGCTCATCCAGACGGGAAGTCCGCGCGAGATCTATGAGGATCCGGTCACGGTCTATGTCGCCCGGCGTTTCGGCCAGCCGCAGATCAACCTTCTCCCCGCCGGGCTCCTACCCAACGGCGCCGTGCCCCCGGGGGCGGTCACGGTGGGCGCGCGCACCGAACATCTGGAGCTCGTCAAGGACAGGGCTGGCCCTGCCCTGGTCGAATGGGTGGAACATCTGGGCGACCAGAACCATTTGCATCTGCGCCTCGGCGATCACCAGATCACCACCTTGACGCCGCCCGATACGCCGTTCAAATCCGGTGACAGGGTCGCGGTCGGGCTGACGAAGCCGCTCTATTTCGACGCCCAGGGCGCAAGATTGAGGAGGGCGTGACGAATGCCGAATCTCGGCAAAGTGCTGGATGCCGTGGCGAGCCGCGTCATCGCCCATGCGGAGGAGCTGACCGAGCTCGATTCGGCGATCGGCGATGCCGATCACGGCCTCAACATGAAGCGCGGCTTCGAGGCCGTTCTCGCCGATCGGGCGAATATCCTGAGCAAGCCGCTGCCCGAGGCGCTGAAGGCGGTGGGCATGACGCTGGTGATGAAGGTGGGCGGGGCCTCGGGCCCGCTTTATGGCACGCTGTTCATGACACTGGGCAAGGAACTGCCGGCCGAGCCCTCGCTCGCCGATATGGCGAAAGCCCTCGCCGCCGCGGTCGACGCGGTCAAGGCGCGCGGCAAGGCCGATTTCGACAACAAGACCATGCTCGATGTCATGGGCCCGGTCGCCCGGCATCTGGGCAATGGATCGGCGACCTTTGACAGCGTGCGCAAACTCGCCCATGACCGGGCCGAGGCGACCGTGCCGATGAAGGCGATCAAGGGGCGGGCGTCCTTCCTGGGCGAGCGTTCGATCGGCCATATGGACCCGGGTGCGCGCTCGAGCGAATTGATGATAGGCGCTGTGTGCGATGCGCTGGAGGGTGGAGGATGAACTTGAAATGCCGTCACCCCGACGCAAGCCGGGGCCCACTAAATTCTTTCCACGCGATCAGCGCCGCCCGCCTGGCTGCTATTCAAGGAATCCCGGCTTTCGCCGGGATGACGATAATGGAGTGGTTTTCGCCAATATATGGACGGAGCATTCGCCATGAGCGCTGACAAGGTCGGCATCGTCATCGTCTCGCATTCGCCCGACGTGGCGCGCGGCACCGCCGACATGGTCCGCCAGATGGTGGGCGAGGACGTGCCTTTGGGCTACTGCGGCGGCAATCCCGAGGGCGGGCTCGGCACCGATGTGGCGAAGATCCTGAAGGCCATCGACGAGGCCTGGTCGGAGAAGGGCGTCGCCATCCTCGTCGATCTGGGCGGGGCCGAGACCAACAGCGAGATGGCGGTCGAGATGCTCGGCCCCGAAAGGCAAGGCAAGGTGGTGATCTGCAATGCGCCGATCGTCGAGGGCGCCGTCATGGCGGCGACCGAGGCCTGGGGCGGGGCCTCGCTCGAGGATGTCCGGCGCACCGCCGAGGAGCTTTCGCCGCAATGAATGACTGGAAATCATCTTCCGTCGTGATCAGGCATGAGGTCGGCCTGCATGCCAGGCCGTCGGTGAAGCTCACCAAGCTCGCCAAGACCTTCACGTCCACGATCCAGATTTCAGGCTCGCCTGACGGTCCATGGATCGATGCCAAGAGCATCGTCAAGGTCATGGCGATGAAGGCGAAGCAGGATTCGACGCTTTATCTCCGGGCGAGCGGCGGCGATGCCGCGATGGCCGTCGACGCGCTGAAGGACCTGGTCGAGCGTGACTTCGATGAGGATGCAGCTCATGCGGCATCCGGTTGAGCTCAAAGGCAAGCCCGCCTCCGACGGCATTTTTGCCGGTCCGGTCTTCTTTCTGAGTGCGATCGAGGCCGAGCGCCGCGCCTCGGACGATCCCGAGATCGAGCGCCGGGCTTTCGATGAATCGGTTGCGCTGGCGATCGCCGCTTTGGCCGCGCTCATCGAGACCGCGGAAGGCGAGGCCGCCGAGATGCTTAGCTTTCAGGTCGCCTTGCTCGAGGACGATGCGCTGCTCGAGCCGGCGCGCAGCCTGATCGCGCAGGGCAAGCCCGCCGACCTCGCCTGGCGCAAGACGGTCGACGCCGAGATCGTCGGTTATGAAATGTCGGACGACGATTATTTCCGCGCCCGCGCCGCCGATCTCAAGGACATGCGCGACCGGGTGCTGCGCCAGCTGAGCGGCATGGGCGGTCATCAGGCGCAAGCCGGCGCCATATTGATTGGCGATGATGTTCCGCCCTCTTTGTTCCTGGAGGCCGACTGGTCCAAGGGCGGCGCCATCGCTTTGGCCCAGGGCAGCCCGTCGAGCCATGTCGCCATACTGGCGCGTTCACGTGGCATCCCCATGGTCGTGGGCCTCGGCGACATCCTGCGTGACGGCCATGCCGAGGCGGTGATCGACGGTGCGCAAGGGGTGCTGCTGCTGAGCCCGGATGGCGCGCAGAAGAAGCTCTGGTCGAAGAAGGCGAGCGACCTCGCGGCGCGGCGCGCCCATGACGCGCACTTTCTCGGCAAACCGGCGCGGTTGAAGGACGGAACTGCCATCGAGCTGCTGATCAATGTCGCCGGCCCCGAGGAGCTCGACCATCTGGACAGCCGCCATTGCGACGGCATCGGCCTGATGCGCTCGGAATTCCTGTTTCGCGACGGCAGGCCGCTGCCGGACGAGGAGATGCAGTACCGCGCCTATCGCCGCTTCCTCGAATGGGCCGGCGGCAAGCCCGTCACCATCCGCACCCTCGACATCGGCGGCGACAAGCCCATCAAGGGCCTGACGCCGGAGGGCGAGCGCAACCCGTTCCTGGGTCTGCGCGGCGTGCGCCTGACGCTCGAGCGCAAAGAGGTGTTCACAACCCAGTTGCGCGCTTTGGCGCGCGCCGCCGTGCATGGCAATCTCAAGATCATGGTGCCGATGATCACCCTTGCCGGCGAGCTCGCGGAAACGGCGGAGCTTCTCGACCGCGTGATGGCCGATCTTGCCAAGGAAGGCGTCGCGGCGAAGCGGCCGCCGCTCGGCATCATGGTGGAAGTGCCGGCGGTCGCGGTGGCGCCCGAGCTTCTGGCCGGTGCGGCCTTCTTCTCGATCGGCTCCAACGACCTCACCCAGTATGTGATGGCGGCGGCGCGCGACGAGGCCTCCGTCGCCGCGCTGGGCGATCCGGCCCATCCGGCGGTCCTGCGCCTCATCGCCGGCGTCGCGCGGTATGGAAGCGACCACGATATCCCGGTCAGCCTGTGCGGCGACATGGCGAGCGAGCCCCGGCATCTGGAGGCGCTCATCGCCGCGGGCCTGCGCACGATTTCCGTCTCGCCGGCCGCGATCGCGCGGGTGAAGGCGGCGCTGGCGGAGATCGGGTGATGGCCGAGCCGCAGCTCCAGACGCCGGCCGCGGTCGCCGCCTACAAGAAGCTCCTGAACGATGTGATCGACCGCCGTCCTTCCGGCACCCGCCAGCGCCTCGCCGCGGCGCTGGGCAAGAACCGCAGCTTCGTCTCGCAGATCACCAACCCCGCCTATGCGGTGCCGATCCCGGTCGCCCATCTCGATATCATCTTCGAGGTCTGCCATTTCTCGCTCGAGGAGCGGAAGAATTTTCTCGGCCTCTATCTCGCCGCCCATCCCAACCGCCCGGCCCCCATCCATGCCGCGCACAAGGTCAAGGCGCATACCGTCTATTTGCCCGATCTCGGCGATGACGACCGCAATGCGAGGCTCCACACGCTGATCAGCGATTTCGTCCGCCAGGTGGCGAAGCTGATCGAGGATGAACCGCAAAAAGGGAAACGCCGATGAAGAAGCTCATCAACGCGATCGACAATGTCTTGCCCGAAAGCCTTGACGGCTTTGCCGCGGCGCATGGCGATCTCGTGATCCTGGGCGAGGAGCGCAAATTCATCCGCCGCAGGAAACTGAAGCCCGGCAAGGTGGCGCTGGTCTCGGGCGGCGGATCCGGCCATGAGCCGCTGCATGGCGGTTTCGTCGGCCATGGCATGCTCGATGCCGCCTGTCCCGGCCAGGTCTTCACCTCGCCGACCCCTGACCAGATGATCGCCGCGGCCGAAGCGGTGGACCAGGGTCCGGGTGTCCTCTTCATCGTCAAGAACTATGAGGGCGACCTCATGAATTTCGAGATGGCGAAGGAGATGGCGGGGCGGACGATCGAGACCGTCATCACCGATGACGATGTGGCGGTCGAGAACTCATTATATACGACCGGCCGGCGCGGCGTCGCCGGCACGCTGGTGGTCGAGAAGATCGTCGGCGCCGCGGCGGAAGCGGGCGGCGATCTCAAAACCCTCAAAGGCCTGGGCGACGAGGTCAACCGGCGCACCCGCTCGATGGGCGTGGCGCTGACCAGCTGCACCGTGCCCGCCGCCGGCAAGCCGACCTTTGTGCTGGGCGAGGACGAGATGGAAATGGGCGTCGGCATCCATGGCGAGCCGGGGCGGCGGCGCGTCAGGTTGCAATCGGCCGACAAGATCGCCGAGGAAATGATCGCCGCCATCCTGGGCGATCTCGCGGAAGCGAAAACGGGCGGCGTGCTGCTCTTCGTCAATGGCTTCGGCGGGACACCCCTGATGGAGCTCTATCTGATGTATCACGCGGCGCAGGCCCAGCTCGCGAAGCAGGGTGTGAAGATCGCCCGCTCGCTGGTCGGCTCCTATGTGACCTCGCTCGACATGGCCGGCTGCTCGCTCACCGTGACGGCGCTCGATGACGCGATGGCGAAGGCCTGGGACGCGCCGGTGCATACGCCGGCGCTGCGCTGGGGGATGTAGCCGGCTCAAGCCTCAAGACATTGCGAGTGCTTCTCGATCTGCGCCTCGTCGCATTGCCCGAGTAACCGGTGCGCAATCCGGGCCGCCGCGCGATTGCCGGCACGACCGGCTTGACGGGCGAGGAGTGCAATCACCATGAGCAGCGGCGTAAGCCCAAGCGTCGCGGCGGACCGCTTGACACTGTCTCGTTGCGCCATTGCCAGCAGGATTTCCCGGACAGTGGAGGGAAGCTGCGAAAGATCGCCGGCGATCAGCCGGGCAGGATCGGATGCCCAATCGATCTGGCGCGCGGGATCGATGGCCGGGGGACGGATCTGCGATGTGAAGTTTTGCACGGCTTTGCGCAGTCTTTTGACCACGGAGCCTTCCGGTTGCAGCCCGAAAGAAGGTCGCCGCGCGAAACGGCGCGATGCGGGCGCCGCATCAAAGATGTCCATCGGAGCCGGAGAGCATGCGGCGGGAAGCGGCAGGGCGACCGGACGCTGGCCAGGAAGCGTCTCTTGCGTGGCGCCTGCCTCATCCACCAGGACGAGGCTGGTCAGATGCGAGACGATGCCTTCGCGCTCGGCAAGCGCCATCGCCACTTCCTTTGTCAAAGTCGGCAGCAGGAAGCTCGCAGCAGCGGCGGCGACGGCACGCTTTTGCAGAGTCTGCTCCGCGATCGAAGAGGACGCGCCATGGCTCACATTCACCATCATGCCGGAACGACGGAAATCCGTCTCGCTCAAGGCGCCGCCGCCACCCCTCATGGAGCCGAGAGCCGCTTCGAGGAGATCGCCGATATCGGCGCCGCCGCTGACGAATATGTCGCCGCCGGTGAGCGCGGCAAGATAGCCGACATTCGCTTCGAGACTGTCCTCACCGACCAGAACGACACTTATCCTTCGTCCCATTCGCGCCAGGTCCTGGACGTCGAGCGCATGGCTCTTGCCGTCGGTAATCAGCAGGATGTCGCCTGCGGATGACCCCGCGATCGATGTGGCGAGGGCTTTGCCGATCTCCGTTCCGCCGGCCGGCGGCGACAAGCGATCGATGAGCCTGCCGAGCTTGCCGGAGCCCACATGGCGCACATGGTCGTCGAATTCCCACAGATCGGTGGTGTCTTCGCGAGATAGTTTGGTGGCCAGCTGACGGAGTGCCGCGACCACATGATCGTGCTTGGTCGAGGGCTGCGCCCAGGAGCGCACGAAGTCTTTCATCGAGCCGGAATGATCCACCAGGATGGCAAGGTCGAGCGGCGCTACCTGCTCAGTCGCCGGCTGCAGGCTGAGATGAACGATGCGGCCATCGGCGGCAAGTCCCTCCACGACACCCGGGCGCCAATTCTCGACGACGAGATCGATCGGCCGGTTGAGGAGGAGGCGCGCTTTTCCACCTTCGAGTGATCCGCCGACAAGACGAATGCGGGCATCATCAGGCGCATGGACTTCGAGTGTCCCGGACAATGTCCGGCCGCCGATCTTGATATCGTCCGACTCGGCAAGGGGTGAACGGCCATAGACATCGCCGACGGTGACCGGAATGCGCAAATGGCCTGCTGACGAAATGACGGTGAGGGTCGTCACCCATTGGGTCCTGACCTCGATCTCGGCGCCGGCGGGAATATTCGCCACCGAGAGCATATGGATGCCGCGCAGGACTTCTTCATGGAGAACGCTCGATTTGCCGCGATCGATCGCATCTTCATAAATCGCACGGGCGCGGTCGCGCGCATGGGCCTTGGCGATGAGCTCGCGTTCGCCCACCTTGACCTTGAGATCGAAGAGCGTGGCATGAACGGGCATCGGAAAAGTGAGCGTGGCTTCGATCGGTCTTTCCTCTTCATTGCGGAAGACGCGCGTGGTCGTGACGATTGCGAGTCCGCCTTCGATGGTGACGGAGAAATCGGTGCTGACCAGGGGAACGGGGTGCTGGGCGGTGGTTGCAGCATGCTTCTCGAGAAAAATCTGCAGGGGATCACGTAGCAGCGAAGGGCTAGCGGTCGGCATCGGGACTCTCCTTGAGAATGTCTTTGAGAAGCGACTGGACCGCGGCCACGATCGGCTCGGGATCGGCTCCGCTCTTGAGCAGGCCAGGCGCAATGATGAGGGTGACGTCAGGTGTGACCGGGAAGGGAATGCCTTCTTTTGCCTCCAGCATCAGCTTGATGGCGGCGGGCGGAAAGCCAAGCTCACGCAGACGGTTGTAGCGCTGGATGGCGTCCAGGTGATTTTGGCCATAGGAGGCATTCGCGCGCCCACCTTCGGGCGGTGGCATGAATCCTTCCGAAATCAGGTAACGGACCTGGCGTTCGGTGATCTGGGTCGCTGCGATAAGTTCACGGATATTCATGCCGGACTTCCTTTTGACAAAAAATATGTCGAAAGGAAGCTTGATGCAAGGCCTTTTTACAAAAATCTTGTCGAAAGGAACCGTTTATTACACCTTCTCCACCTTCTGTTCGATGGCGCCGAAGATCGAGCGGCCCTTGCGGTCGAGCATTTCTATCCTGACCTCATCGCCGAAGCGCAGGAACGGCGTCGCCGGCTTGCCGTCACGGAGGGTTTCGACCGTCCGCAGTTCGGCGATGCAGGAATAACCGCGCCCGCCTTGCTCGACCGGCCGTCCCGGCCCGCCATCGGCATCCTTGTTCGAGACCGTGCCCGAGCCGATGATCGAGCCTGCGGCAAGCGGCCTCGTCTTCGCGGCATGGGCGATGAGCTGGCCGAAGTCGAAGGTCATGTCCTGGCCCGCATCGGCGCGCCCGAAAGCCTTGCCGTTGAGATCCACATGCAGCAGCAGATGCAGCTTGCCGCCGTCCCACGCGCCGCCCAACTCATCGGGCGTCACGGCGATGGGCGAGAAGGCCGATGACGGCTTCGACTGGAAGAAGCCGAAACCCTTGGCGAGTTCGGCCGGGATCAGCCCGCGCAAGGAGACGTCGTTGACCAGCATCACCAGCCTGATGAGCGCACGTGCATCGAGCGCC
>CAZICN010000165.1:0-9300 GCA_964537655.1 uncultured Aestuariivirga sp. | reverse complement strand
ACCCTGCCTCTTGAACAATTCCCCCTTCTCCCGCGCGGAGCGTGGGAGAAGGTGGCCGGCAGGCCGGATGAGGGCTCTTGCTGAAAGGTCATCAGGTCTGGGACAAAGAGCCCTCACCCGCCCTGCGGGCACCCTCTCCCATGCTGGCGCACGGGCGAGGGGAAGAGCTGGATGAATTCATGAACATCGTCTTCGAAGCGATTGCGGAAGACCGGCCGGGGCCGAAATGGCGGGCGATCTATGACCGCCATTGGCATGCCTACAGCCGCTGGTTCATGCGCGACGGCATGAAGGCGAGGCCGACCTATCTCGCGAGCCTCAGGGCCATCCGCCGCCACATGCCTGAGCTCGTGCCCGCCTATGAAGCGGTCGCCGAAGCGGCCGGCGGCGGCGATCTCGAGGCGCGCTTCCTGTCGATGTGGTGTCCGCCCATGTATGTCGGCGGCTGCTCGCAGGCCATCCTCGGCGGAGCGGAGCCGGCGATCATCCGCAACTATGACTACAGCCCCAAGCTTCTCGAGGGCACCTGGCTCGCCTCGCGGCTGACCGGCAGGCGCGTCCTCGCCATGGTCGACTGCCTGTGGGGCGTGCTCGACGGCATCAACGAGGACGGCCTCGCCGTCTCGCTCGCCTTCGGCGGACGCACCGCTGTCGCCGACGGCTTCGGTATCCCGATCGTCATGCGCTATGTGCTCGAATTCGCCTCGACCGTCGCCGAGGCGGCGGCGATGCTCGACCGCATCCCCATCCACATGTCCTATTCGGTCTCGCTGCTCGACCGCCGCGGCCGCCATGCCACTGTCTTCCTGGCGCCCGACAGGCCGACCGAGATTCTGGAGCGGCGCATCGCCACCAATCACCAGAACGAGGTCGAGTGGCCGCGCCACGCGACCGCGACACGTTCGGTCGAGCGCGCGCGGAGCCTCGAGCAGGCGATGATCGAGGCGCCGGAAACCGAGGCGATGCTCAAGGCCTTCCTGCGGCCGCCGGTCTACCAGACCGCTTATGGCCGGGGCTATGGCACGCTTTACACGGCGCTCTACCGGCCCGAGGATGCCTCGGCCGAGCTCATCTGGCCGGTGGCGCGCTGGCGCCAATCCTGCGCGTCCTTCGAGGAAGGCTCGCGCACCATCCTCTTTGCCGAAGGCAATGCGCCGGCGCGCCTTCAGAGGAACAAGGGCATGGCCATTCGCGGAGGCATCCTATGAGAGTCCTGGTTCTCGGCGGCGGCGTGGTCGGCATGGCGGCCGCCTATTATCTCGGCCGTGACGGCCATGAGGTCGAGGTCGTCGAACGCAACGAGGCGGCGGCGAGCGAGACGAGTTATGGCAATGCCGGCCTCGTCTCGCCGGGCGATTCCTATGCCTGGGCGTCGCCGGCGGCACTCGCGGTCTTCATCAAGTCGCTGGTGCGGCCCGATCTCGGCATCAAGGTCAGGTTCAACCTGGACCCCCATTTCATCGCCTGGAGCTGGAAGTTCCTGTTCGAATGCACCCATGCGCGCGCCCACATCAACACGATGCGCAAGTTCAGGCTCGCACTCTATTCCAAGACCTGCATCAACGAACTCACCGCCCATACCGGGGTCGCCTATGACGCGGGCTCGAAGGGCATCCTTTATTTCTACCGCTCGCAGCAGAGCCTCGACGCCGGGGCGAAACACATGCAGCTCCTCGCCGATCACGGCCTGACGCTGGAGGTGGTCGGCCGCGAAAAGCTCGTCGAGCTGGAGCCGGGGCTGCGCTCGGCGGCGCAGGGCATTGCCGGCGCCGTCTATTCGCCGCTCGACCAGACGGGCGATTCCTGCAAGTTCTCGCGCCATCTCGCCCAGTGGTGCGAGCAGAACCTGAATGTCCGCTTCCACTACCGCACCACCGTCGGCTCCATCGAGACGGAAGGCGACCGGGTGACCGGCGTCGCGACGGACAAGGGCAGGCTCGCCGCCGAGGCGATCGTCGTAGCGCTCGGCCCCGAGACGCCGCTCCTCACCCGCAGGCTCGGGCTCAATGTCCCGATCTATCCGGTGAAGGGCTATTCGGCGACCATTCCGCTGGCCGACCCGTCGCAGGGTCCGACCATGGGCGGCGTCGACGAGGACCGGCTCATCGCCTATTCGCGGCTCGGCGACCGGCTGAGGGTGGCGAGCACGGCGGAATTCGCCGGGCTGGACCGCAGCCACAGGCCGGCTGACTTCCGGCGCCTGCTGGCGACCGCCAATGACCTCTTTCCCGGTTGTGTCGATCCGGCGAAGGCCGAATACTGGGCGGGCTTGCGGCCGATGACACCCTCTTCCGTGCCGATCCTGGGACAGGCGCGCTACCGCAATCTTTTCCTCGATTGCGGCCATGGCCATGTCGGCTGGACGATGGCGGCGGGATCGGGGAAATTCGTCGCCGATCTCGTTGCCGGCCGCAAGCCTGAGATCGATGCGGACGGCCTCGTTTACGTGAATTAGCCGCATGCGAAATTCTCCCGCTATCCTCGCACCCCTCCTTCCCCGTTTCGGGGCAATCGCATTTAAAGTATTGCGAGGTTCCCTGGTTACTTCCCCTTCTCCCGCCTGCGGAAGACGGTGGCGCGAAGCGCCGGATGAGGGTGTCCTTCGCGAAGAGAGCAAATGCCTCAAAGAGTATCCGATGTCTGCGCGAACACCCTCACCCGCCCTATCGGGCACCCTCTCCCGCAGGCGGGAGAGGGGGAAAATGGGAGACGGCTCGCCGAGTGGCTATTTCACATGCGCTAGCCCTGCTCGTTTCGAGGAGGGTCCGTCCGACCTTGCTCCGCCGAAACAAAGCCTCGGCTTCGCTAAGGCGAGAGGGCGGGGGTGGGGTCTATCCCATCGGTTGAAACACCCCCACGCGGCCTCCACTGCGTTTCGACCACCCTCCCCCACGCCTCGCGATGCGTGGGAGGGAGAGTAACTGCCATGCCCGGACCGCAAGTCACCATCGACCTGGAGAAGATCGAACAGAACACCCGCACCGTCGTGTCGTGGTGCGCGGCCGCGGGAATCTCGACCTTCGGCGTCACCAAGGGCGCCTGCGGCATGCCGCAAGTGGCGCGCGCCATGCTGCGGGGCGGCGTCGTTGGCCTTGGTGAATCGCGATTGGAAAACATAAGGCGCCTGCGCGAAGCGGGCATCGACGCACCGGTCATGCTGCTGCGCAGCCCGCCGCTTTCCCTCATCGACGAGGTCATCCGCTCGGTCGATATCAGCCTCAATTCCGAGCTGGCGGTCATCCGCGAATTGTCGCGCGTCGCCGAACGCATGGGCCGCGTCCACGACATCATCCTGATGATCGATCTCGGCGATCTGCGCGAAGGCGTCTTGCCCGACGATGTCATTCCGACCGTCGAGCAGATTCTCGAACTGCCCGGCATCCGCATTGCCGGCCTCGGCACCAACCTCACCTGTTTCGGCGCCATCATCCCGACCGAGGTCAATCTCGGCCAGCTCGCCGATCTCGCCGACAGGGTGCGCGAGCGCTTCAGGCTCGACCTCACCTACATATCGGGCGGCAATTCGAGCTCGCTGCCCCTGCTGCTTTCCGGCGGCATGCCGAAGGGCGTCAACCACCTGCGCATCGGCGAGGCGATCCTGCAGGGCGGGCGCGATACTTTTCTCGACCGGCCGAGAGCCGAGCTCGACCGCGACGTCTTCCTGCTTTCGGGCGAACTGCTCGAAGTGAAGATCAAGCCGTCCATGCCGATCGGCGTTTCGGGCGTCGATGCCTTTGGCGGGCGCCCGGTTTTCCGGGATATCGGCGAGCGGCTGCGCGGCATCCTCAATATCGGGCGCGAGGATGTGAACATCGAGGGCCTGCTGCCGGTGACGCCCGGCGTCACCGTGCTGGGCGCTTCGAGCGATCATCTCATCCTCGATGTTTCCGATGCCCGTCCCGCTCCCCGAGTGGGCGACCGGGTGAACTTCCGCATGAGCTATGGCGCGCTGCTCGCCGCCATGACCTCGGAATATGTGGAGAAGCTTCCCATGTATGACCGCAATACCGCAAGCCCGGCCGACCGCGTGAGCCTCTTCGCCGAGGCGACCGTCGTGGCGGCGCTGCGCAAGCATACACTCGACGGCAGGCTGGCCAATATCGGCTATGACGTGGATCTGACGCCCAGGATCGCAGTGGCGGAGATTTCCGCCGCACTTGACCGGCGCGCCCGGCCGTTGATCTTCGGCGCCGATCATCGCGCCAGCCTCACCGCGATGAGCGCCGTCGCCGAAACACTCGATGCTTTCGGGCTTCTGTGGTTCGACG
Source organism: uncultured Aestuariivirga sp. (assembly GCA_964537655.1). GTDB lineage: Bacteria > Pseudomonadota > Alphaproteobacteria > Rhizobiales > Aestuariivirgaceae > Taklimakanibacter. The sequence goes on along the minus strand of CAZICN010000165.1, from coordinate 5,032 downwards.
CGGTGGCGAGCGTCCTGCCTCAGCAGGAGGGCAGCGAATCGGTTCTCTATCGCGCCCTCGGCCTCGGCGGCGACGGCGGGCTCACCCCCAGACTATCACCCGAGAATGTGGTTCTCATCGGCCTGCGCGAGACGGCGCCGGAAGAGGTCGAGATCCTGAACTCATCGCCGGTGAAGGTGTTCACCATTGCCGATATCGATGCGCTCGGCATGCGCGAGGTCATCCGCCAGGCGGTCCAGATCGCCTCCGCCGGCATGCAGGGTTTCCATGTCAGCTACAACCCGGCGGTGACCGACATACCGGGCTATCTGCCGGGGACCGGCGGCATCACGGTGCGCGAGACGCATCAGGCGATGGAGGCCATTCACCAGAGCAAAGCCATGCGCGCCATGGACATCACCGGCCTCGATGGCGAAGCGGACCCCCGCTTCGCCTCGATGATCATCCATTTCGCGCTGTCCGCCTTCGGCAAGCGGATATTGTGAGTTACCGCGCCTTGCCGCGCGGCATCTCTTCCGTCTGGTAGAGCGATATCTGGTGACCGTCGGGATCGCTGAACTCGGCCGACCAGCCGCCCGGCGCATGGCTCACCGGCGTCACGATGGTGGCGCCCTTGCCGGCGAGACCCGATATCATATCGTCGATCAGGCCTTCCGCGAGATCGAAGACGATGATCGGCGTGGTGCCCGGCCGGCTGTCACCCTTGAAGAAGATCAGATCGACATTGTTGGCGATCGACGCCAGCAGCCAGTCATTGCCGCTGCCGTCATCGCCCATGCGCTGGACCTCGAGGCCCATCACATCGCGGTAGAAAGCCTCGGTGCGGCCGATATCCTTTACGTAGAAGCAGATATTGCCGATCCGGCAGTGTTTGAGCATGCGGGAATTCCCCCTTTGTCTGCAATGAACGATACGAGTGGAGTAGCGGACCACTAGTTGCCGCGGCCAGGCTTTTTGTGAGCACCGCCATCGGCAATTCTTACGGCGAACAGATGGCCGTCCGGATCGTGGCTGCCGAGATGCGCCGCGCCTGCCCGCGTCACCGGCAGAAGGGCCTGGCGCAGCGCGCCGAAGGCGAGCCCGTCGGCAAGGCCCGTGAACTCTCCCGCCGGCCCTTCCGCCCGCAGGATCTTGAGCTTGCGCCTGAGCGCCGAGAGACGCTGGCGCAATGCCTCATCCGACAGCCGCAATAAATGGCGGATTTCGGCCCGGTTGTGGCCGGTCACGGCCAGCAAAGCCACGATGCGCAACGCCGGCGCCAGCGAGGCGAGCGCCGGCCATGGCGCCGGCAGGGCCACCGCCTCGATCGCATCGGGGCCTATCGCAGACTGTTCGCGTTTGCGCCGGCGCACCGAACCGCGCGCATCCATCGCCGCCCGCTGGCGCAGCACGCCGCTGAACCACGCGGTCCCTTCGCGCCAGGGCAGCCTGCCGGCGGCAACCGCGACGATCAGGGCATCATGCAGGAGATCCTCGGCATCATCCTTCAGCCGCGCATGCCGGCGGGCGAGGCGCAGCAACGCCTGATACTGTGTGCGCGTCAGGGGCGCATTCATCCCGGGCGATGGCACACGGCTTCGATATTGTTGCCATCGGGATCGAGGACGAAGGCGCCGTAATAATCGGGGTGATAGATCGGCCTGAGTCCGGGCTTGCCATTGTCGCGCCCGCCCGCGGCGATCGCCTCGCGATAGAACGCATCGAGCATCTGATACTCCTTCAAGAGTTCTTGTCTTTCACCGCTTCAAGATATTCGGGCTCGATATAGATCGAATGCATATACGAAGGCTCGGCGACGGTCTCACCGACATGTAGCTCGATCAGCTTGTCCTGAATATCGGCGATGGGGAAAATACGACCAAGGCAAAGCTCGAACAGCGCCCTGGTCTGCAAATCCTGGCTATCGCGCAGTCCTGGCGGAACCTTCACGACTCGAACAAGATCCCCCACTTTCATAGCAGCCCTGCCTTATTCCGGCAGAAGCGTGCCGGATTTTGCCAGCGTCCTGAGATCGCCCATTGCGAAATCGCAACTATACGGCCCTTCCGCATAGGAGCCTATGGCATAGGCGTTGAAGGTGACGGTGGCCTTGTCCTGCCAGAAGCTCCAGGTGTCGAGCGATCTCAGATGGCCGATGACGGTCTCTTCCTGATAGATCGGGTCATCCGCCGGATTGAACTCCTGGCCGTCATTCTTCTCCTTCTTCTGCGCGGCGATCTGCCCGACGCAGTCTGTCGTCAGCGCCCTGACCGCCTTGTCGTCGAAAAGATCGCCCGCTTTCAGGGCAGCGCCGCGGCCGAGATCGATATTGATCGCCGACGTGCCGCCATTGCCATGGGCGCCGCCGGTATTCTCCCAGCTCTCGATCCTGGCTGAGATGAATTTCGGCGAGGCATAGGTGAGCGCCATCGCCGCATAGGAGGCATAGGTCATGCCTTCGGGCGCCGCCTCCAGCTGTTTCTTCAGAGGCGCTTGTTTGACCATTTTCGCCACTTCGGCATTGAACAGGGTCTCGCCGCGCGATCGCGGCGCCACGAATCTGATGAGCGTGTAGTCGACATCGAAGCGATAGGGATCGGGGTCCTGCTGGACGAATACCGGCATCAGGCGTGATCCGGTGCCCGGCCCACTTTCGGGCTCCGCCGCCAGCAGCATCCGGCGCTCCTCGGTCCGGCCCAGGATGCAGGCGCCGAGATCGGCGCCCTCCAGATAGCCGCAGCGGTCTTCGCGGCCCTTCACCCATTTGCGCTGCGAGACGCCGAGCGTCTTGCGGTCGGCGCCGGTGAGCGCCTCGCGCAGGCCCGCATAGGCGGCCGACATCGCGTCATCCGCCGCCTTGAGCTTCGTATCGGCGCAGATCGCCTTTTCGACGGCGCTTTTCGCCTTGGCGCAGTCGAAGGCCTCAACCGGCATGGGGCCGGCGGCGACCAGCAGGCTGGCGGCGCCCCACAGGGACAGGGCGCGGGTCGGGATATTCCTCATTATATGCGTCTCTTCTTTGGTGATGAAGTCAGTTTCCCGGCCGCGGATCGATGGGCGTGATCGCTCCGAGCGCCAGCACATCCTCGAGCAGCTTCGCGGCGGCAAGCAGGCGGCCTTCGCCTCGGCAAGGGGCGGCGATCTGGATGCCGACCGGGAGATTCTCGCGCGTGAAACCCGCCGGGATGGATATGGCCGGCGAGGCGACATTAGTGAAGGCATAGACGATGGCGAGCCACTCGACATAGTTCGAGAATTTGTGGCCGTCGCATTCGCCGACATAGCGCTGTTCGACCGGGAACGGCGCCACGATGGTGGCCGGGCACAGAATGAGGTCATAACGCGAGAAGAATTCGCGGGTGCGGGCGAACATCGCGCCGCGCTGCATCTCGGCCCGGGCGATCTCAGCCCCGGTCAGCTTCAGGCCCTTCTCGATATTCCAGATGACATCCGGCTTCAGCTTGTCGCGATGATTCTCATAGAGCGTCTTGAGGCCGGTGGCGTAGGCGAGCGCCCGCAGCACCTGGAAACATTCATGCGCCTCATGGAGGTCGGGATGCGTTTCCTCGACGATGACGCCGGCCTCCTCGAGACGGCGCGCCGCCTTCCCGACGATCGACGCGACTTCGGGATCGACCGGCGTGATGCCGAGATCGCGGCTGAAGGCGACGCGTCTCGGTTTCCAGCCCGAGCGCGCCTGCGCCAGGTAGGACACGTCTTCCCGCGGCTGCGACAAGGGATCAGCCGGATGGGCGCCCACCATGGCGTCGAAGAGGAGGGCCAGGTCCTCGACATTGCGCGCCATCGGCCCTTCGACGCCGAGCGTCCCGTCGATCTTGCCATAGACGCTCGCCGCCACCCGGCCGGGCGACGGGCGCATGCCGACGACGCCGCAGAAGCTCGCCGGATTGCGCAAGGACCCGCCCATGTCGGAGCCATGCGCCACCCAGGCCATGCCGGTGGCGAGTGCCGCGGCAGCACCGCCCGATGATCCCGCCGTCGAGCGCGACAGATTCCACGGGTTGAGCGTGCGCCCGAACACTTCGTTGAACGTATTGGCGCCGGCGCCGAATTCCGGCGTGTTCGACATCGCATAGACGATGCCGCCCTGGGCTTCGAGATTCTCGACCAGGATGTCCGACGTCTTGGGGACATGATGGGCGAAGATCGGCGAACCCTGGGTCGACCGCACGCCCGCGACGTCATTGAGGTCCTTGATCGGAATCGGCAGGCCGGCCAGCGGCCCGCGCTCGGCGGCGGGCTTCTTCATCAGCGCCTTCGCATGGTCGCGCGCCCGCTCGAAGCACAGCGTCGGCAGCGCGTTCACGGACTTGTCGACGTCGCCGATTCGCTTCTCCAGCGCATCGAGGCAGTCGAACGGCGTGATCTCCTGTTTGCGCAATCGTCTGACGATTTCATGGGCGCTCTGGCGGATCAGTTCGGTCATGGTCCCTCCCGGAAGGCCGGATTGAATCCATTTGCCGCCCATGGGTCAATGGAGGTAGAAGGCCGCAGCATTCCTGAGGAGACCAGAACATGAACGTCAAGGCATCGGCCAAGGGCCTGAACGAAGCTTGGGTTGAAAGACGCGCCAAGGCGGTTTCGCGCGGCGTCGGCATGGCCGCCCCGGTGATCGCGGCCCGCGCCGAGGATTCCGAGATGTGGGACATCGAGGGCCGCCGCTACATCGATTTCGGCGGCGGCATCGCCGTGCTCAATACCGGCCACCGCCATCCGGCCGTGATGAAGCGGGTGCAGGAGCAGCTCAACGCCTTCACGCATACCTGTTTCATGGTGGCGCCCTATGCGCCCTTCATCGAGCTGGCCGAGAAGCTCAACGCCATCGCCCCGATCTCCGGCGACAAGAAGAGCCTGTTCGTCACCACTGGCGCCGAGGCGGTCGAGAACGCCATCAAGATCGCCCGCGCTCATACCGGCCGCAGCGACGTCATCTGCTTCCAGGGCAGCTTCCATGGCCGCACCATGCTCACCATGGCGATGACCGGCAAGGTCGTCCCCTACAAGACGAAGTTCGGCCCCATGGCGCCGGGCG
>CAZICN010000164.1:1375-9352 GCA_964537655.1 uncultured Aestuariivirga sp. | reverse complement strand
CGACATCATCATCGCCGCGGACCACGCGACCTTCGCTCTGCCCGAGATCAATTCCGGCACCCTTGCCGACGCCGCCACCATAAAATTGCCGCGCCGCATCCCCTACCATGTCGCCATGGAACTGCTGTTCACCGGGCGGCGCATGGATGCCCACGAGGCCAAGCAATGGGGCATCGTGAACGAGATCGTTACCCAGCCCAATCTGATGATCCGCGCCCGCGAAGTCGCCGCCATGTTGGCGGACGGCCCGCCCCTGGTCTTCGCCGCCATCAAGGAGACGCTGCGCGAGACATCGCACCTGCCGCTTCAGCAGGCCTTCGATCTCGTCACCAAGCGCAAACTCAGGACGGTCGATCTGCTCTATTCGAGCGATGACCAGAAAGAGGGCGCGCGCGCCTTCGCCGAAAAGCGCAAGCCGGTGTGGAAGGGACGATGACGCATGCCCCCGAAAAGTGCAAAGCGGTTTTCGGATAAGGGCATGCGCAAAAGAAGCACGCCCCTGAGCAGTGTGAGGCGGCTTTAGACCCCGAAATGAACCGCCGAAGTTTTTTCAGATGGCTGGGCGGTCTCGCTTTTTCGGGCGCAGCCGTTGGCGCCCATGCCTTCGGCATCGAGCCGGGCTTTCTCCTGCACGTCCAGCGCTATCGGCCGACGCCGCCTGGCTGGCCTTCCGGTTTCAGGCTGCGCATCGCCGCCTTGTCCGACATTCATGCGGGCGAGCCCTATATGGGTCTGAGGCGTGTCGAACGCATCGTCGCGGCGGCAAACGCCCTGAAGCCCGATCTCATCCTGCTGCTCGGTGACTACGCGGCGGGCCATCGCTGGGTGACGCGCAAGGTCGACATCAAGGACACGGCCGCGGTGTGCGCCGGACTCAGCGCGCCGCTCGGCGCCCATGCGATTCTCGGCAATCACGACTGGTGGGACGATGAAGCGGCGCAGAAGCGCCGCTCCGGCCCCAGCCTCTATGGCGATACGCTGCGGGCCGCCGGCATTCCCGTCTATGAGAATGACGGCGTCAGGCTCGAGCATGAGGGCCGCCCTTTCTGGCTCCTGGGCCTTGCCGACCAGATCGCCTTCATCAGCGGACGCAACCGCTTCATCGGGCTCGACGACCTCGATGCGACCCTGGCGAAGGTTACGGACGATGCGCCGGTCATCCTGATGATCCATGAGCCTGACGGTTTCACCCGGGTGCCCGCGCGCGTCGCTCTCACGCTTGCCGGCCACACCCATGGCGGCCAGGTGCGCCTGTTCGGCTATTCGCCGGTCGTGCCGTCGGCCTATGGCAACCGCTTCGCCTATGGCCATGTCGTCGAAGACGATCGCCATCTCATCGTGTCGGGCGGGCTGGGCTGCAGCATCCTGCCGGTGCGCTTCGGCATGCCGCCCGAAATCAATCTCATCGAGCTTGGGGCTTAAGAATTTTCCCCTTCGTGCGAGCGTCCTACTCCACCTTGAACAACGCCTTCGCCTGGACGGCATAGTGGTCGTCCTTCATGAGGCGCAGCTCATACTCACCCGCGACCAGAGGCTCGCTGAGCGCGTTCCCGTCCAGCGTCACCGTGCCGTTGAAGCGCGCATTCGTGTAGACATAGCCAAGATAGTTATAGACATCGGCGTCGCCCTGGCCGCGGCCATAGAGGGCGATCCAGTCATATTTGTAGCCGGGCGCGTCGGTGAAGGAGATCTGGATCGGCTCGCCTGGCTTGTAGCTTGCCTTCTCGGTCGCAAGCTGCGCTTTTGCGTCCTTGCCGCGCATCGTGAACTGCGCGCGCGCCAATTCCTTGCCGCCGCCATCGAGCAGCACCGCGTCGAATTCACCGCCCTCGTCCCGGCCGGGCAATGTCAGCTTGATCGACGGCCGGTCCCAGAAGCCGACATTGGCGATACCGGTCAACGCGTCGGTGGCGGGATTGCCGCCGCGCACCGTCACCACCGCACTCCAGTCCGCCTTGTCCGGCATGTTCACCCGGATGCGGAAATCATCCCCTGCCTGGACCGGGCGCGGCTCGACGGTGATGAGCGCCGGCGCGTTGCTGGGCGTCACCTCGAAGGTGGAGACGACGGCGCGATGGTCCGACGGCCAGGGATCGACGGCGATCGCGACATCGGGATTACCGCTTTCGCCGGCCAGCACGCTGGCGACTGGCTTGGCGTTGGCCGACCAGATCATGTCGATGCGGTCATGCGTCTCTTCGGCGCGCACATAGGGATAGGGCGTTCCGGGCGTCCAGGTGAGACCTGGATCCTTGACGGGATCGGGCCTGACCGCGCGATAGGAATCGGCGAGGCCCGCCTCGGCAAGGAGCTTGCTCACCGGCCATTCGACCGGGAACTTGATTTCCTTGCGCTTCTCGGCGGCGGCCTTTGTCCAGTCGAGATGCGAAGGCACGTTGAAATCGCCGGTGAGGAAGACCGGCACGCCGGTTTTCGCGAGCTTGCCCAGCGCCTGCGCCAGGGGCTCGGCCTCAGGCAGGCGCGTGTCGGTCTCGATCTTCATCACCTCTTCCAGCGTCTTGCCGTCGCGCACCGCCTCCGGCCCATAGGGATCGCTCGACAGATGCGTATTGGCGATCGCCACCGCCTTGCCCGGCCGCACCAGCACCCAGGCATGCACGGTATCGGGCGAAACACCATTCAGTGAATAGACGAGGCCAGAGGATGGCGGCGCTTCGCCCGAACCTGAATCGAAGATCGGATAGCGGCTGATGATGTGGCGGCGCGTGTCGACATAGGGATAGCCCGCCGCTTCGGCGATTTTCCCGGTATTGCCGTCCGGTTCCTGCAGCCCGATGATGTCAGGGTCGGCCGCCTTGATCGCTTCGATCACCTTGGCGAAGCTCACCTGCTCGCCGCCATACCAGATATTGAAGCTCATGATCTTGAGCGAAACGCTCTCCTGCGCGGCGCTATGGGCCGCTACGGCGACCAAGGCCATGCAGCCCACCACCAGCCTGAACAATAAACTCGCCATCTCCATCCCCCTGTTGCCGTGATTTCAATAGACCTTGAGGCGTGACCGGCTCATGACGAAGCCGTTCTCGCCGCGCTTGCAGTCGAGACCCTTGGACGTGGCCTGGCAGCTGAAGGGCCCGGCCTTCCAGGCCTCGCCATAGGCGAGAACAGGCTCAGCCGAGCAGCACGAGGTATCGCCCACTTGCCGGATCAGCACCGCCTTGCCCTTGGGCCCCAGCACGATGCGCACATACTCCGGCTCGACCCGGTCGCAGGAGAGCTCCGGCCCGCCATCGACCGGCTGATAATGCGCGACACCGCCCTTTGGCGTATAGATGAAGCCGATATTGCCGGAAGGCAGCACGAATTCGATCTGCTTCTCCGCCCGAACGGGCACGCCGAGCGAGGCCATCAGAATGGCCGCGGCGGCGAAACGAAAGACCAGCATGACGGAATCCTTCGTACTGAATGAACAGACAATCACCACTCTGCCATGACTGCCCGATGAAAGGCGACGGTATACCGTCAGGGAGAGGGCGGAATCCGCCCTTGGGCATGGATTCATCCCGAGGTTGTCGGAACAGGACGCCATGAGGCCGATCCTTGCAGCCCTTGTTGCCGCGGCGATGTCGCTGGCCCCCTCCATGCGCGCCCCTGCGAAGGAAGCTGAAGTCGAACCACCGGGTCCCACGACAGCGCAGCCAAGTTTGCCGCGAGGGGCGCTTGCTTGCGCCCTGAGTGATGACGGCAGCGCGCTGGTGCACGTTCTCTTGTGCCGGTTCGAGGAATCGGAGGGATGTACCTTGAACGCTCCCGCGCCCTTCAGGGACATGATGCAAAAATTCGAAGGGATTCAGATCCTCAAGATCGGCGCGACACCCGAGGGATGCTCGGAAATAACCTTCAGCGGGTCGTTGAAGAACCCGCAGTAGCCGTCTTCGGCAAGAAGACAAGAACCAGCAACGCCCCAATCCACAGGCTCGCAGTGGCGGCGAACGAGGTCGCGAAGAAGCCGTAGGACGCATAGACGCTGCCATAGACGCCACCGCCAAGGCCGACCGCCACATAGGTGATGAAGGAGAAGAGCCCCATGATGGTCGATCGCTCCGCCGGTGGTGCGGCGCCGATATAGGAGACGAGCGTGTTCATGCCGACATGTTGTGCCAGCCCCCAGACCAGGGGATAGGCAATGGCCGTCCACAGCGTGAGGGTGGAGAGCGGCAGCAGAATATAGTTGATGCCGAGGATGAACAAAGCGAGGGCCATCAGGCGCGCCGGCCCAACACGGTCGATGAAGGCATCGAAAAAGACGGCGAGCCCGAAGCCCAGGCCATAGGAACAGGCCACCAGCCCGCCGAGCCAGGCGCCAGCCTGGTGCAAGTGGCGGACGTGGTCGCCGAGAAACGTGTAGGTCTGGTAGAAGCCGATCATGAAGACGAAGGTGGCGGCAAGCGCCAGCGGAATGCCCTTGACGGCGAGCGCCTGGGCATAGGGTACGGGGCGCGACGCCGGCGCGGCCTCGGCACGCGGCAGCAGTCCGATGCCGAAGATCATGCCGGCCGCGATCACCGCGACGGCGACAAAGGTGCCGCGCCAGTCGATGAGATCGGAAATGAGGGCGGCGAGAGGAATGCCCGCCACCATGGCGACCGACCAGCCGAAGATCACCCGACCCATGGCGCGCGAGCGCATATGGTCGGGGGTGAGGTCGATGGTGAGCGCGTAGGTGCCGGGGATGATGACGCCGGCGGCAAGACCGGTGATGAACTGCCCGGCCACCAACACGCGCCAGTCGAAAGCGGCGGCGCACAAGGCAAGCCCCGCCGCGATGACGGCGAAGGCGATCTGGATCGCCTGGCGCTTGGGCCACTGGCCGAGACGGGGCGCGGCGAGGAGTGCTGCCAGCGCTACACCGGCACCATAGGCGCCCGACGCGATGCCGATCTCGACCGGACCTGCCGCCAGCGCCCGGGAGATGTCGGGCAGGAGCGGTGACAGCATCAGCGCCTGGATGCCGACGGCGGCAATGCCGCACATCAGGATCACCAGATGGTTCTGCGAGGTTGGCGCGGTCGAGATGGCGGTCACGTGACTAACACTAATAGATAATATATAAACATGCCCATATCATGTTCTTATATACATGAGAATTGACTATTTTTATGCAGCGAACCCCGTTCACAGGATAACCGCCATGGATGCCATCGACCGAAAGCTGTTAGCCATCATGGCCGATGATGCCACCGTCGCCTATCGCGACCTCGGCCAGAAACTGGGCCTCTCGGCTCCCTCCGTCTATGAGCGGGTGAAGAAGCTGAAGGCCCAGGGCGCCATCCGCCGCACCACCATCGAGATCGATGGCGAGGCCATTGGCTGCCCCCTTCTCGCTTTCGTCCATGTGACGACCGAGGGGTGGGGCAAGACGCCAGAAATGCTGTCGATCACCGATGATCCCCGTGTCGAGGAACTGCACTCCGTCGCCGGCGACACCTGCATCCTCCTCAAGGTGCGCTGCGAAGGGACGCTCGCTCTGGAGCAGCTCCTGAAGCGGGTCTATGACACGCCGGGGGTGCGGAGCACGCGCTCCTACATCGTCCTCAATACTTATCTGGAACGCGGCCCGCGCACCGAACTTTCCACTAAAATTGACAGCAAAATCAAAGCTTAACGCCGTCTTTCGACGACGACTGCATTTTCCGGACCGGTGTTGAAACTCTTTACACGCCTCCCCCGTACCAATGTTGGTACGTGTAAGGCGACAGGAGACGCGGTCCGATCGAAGATGCGGAGATCGGGCCGCGTTGCTTTTCTAGCGCTCAGCGATCGCCTTGAGCCCGGCGAGCCCCTTCTCGTTATCGGGACCGAACACGCGATCGTAGAATAGACCCATCCAGCGTTCGAGCGGGTTGCGCAACAACGACTTGAAGCCCCAGGTGACACCCGTGTCGGGACCAATGGACTTGAGTTCGATATAGGTGATCGCTTCGCCCCCATCGCCGAAATCGAGTGTCGTGGCGAAGCGCTTGTTGGGAACGTAATCGACGACCGTCTGCGAGCCAGTGCCGATCTGCGGATTGTCCGAGGTCCACGACATCTTCTGGCCGATGCCGGCCTCAGGCCCCTCGAATGTGTAATGCAGCCCCGGATCGATGCCGGTCCAGGGCGAGAATTCGGGGAAGCGCCTGAGGTCGCCGACAATGGCGAAGACCTTGTCGGACGGCGCCGCGATGGTGATCTGGCGCTCGACCACCGCCTCGCCCGGCAGCGTATAAGCGCCACCCATGAAGACGACGACAAGCCCGATCAGCACATAGGCTGTGTTGAGGAGAAACTTCTTCATCAGGCACTGGCTCCGAATTGGGGCCGCCTCTATAGCATCGGCGCATGCGCCCTGCCCAACTCTTCCAGATCAGGCCTTTTCGAGCGAGCGATCTTGACGCCGCGGCCGAGGCGGCCAATGCCGCCTGCCGGCAGGCCTATGCATTCTTTGGCTACAATCATCCGGTTTCGGTTACGCGCACGCGGCTCGGCGAAGCCCAGGCCGAAGGCCAGCGCTGCTTCGTGCCGGAAGTGAACGGCGTGGTGGCCGGCATCCTGACCCTCAAGCCCGCCTTCATCGACAAGCTTTTCATCGCGCCGCATTGGCAGGGATCGGGGATAGGCTCGGCCTGTCTCGATTTCGCCAAGACGCTCTATCCGTTCGGCCTCGAGCTTCACAGCGCCCAGCAGAATTACGGCGCCTGCCGGCTCTATGAGCGCCACGGCTTCATCGCCGTGACGCATGAGATATTCCAGCCGATCGGGATCGGCGACATCATCTATCGCTGGCCGGGAAGCTAACCTCCGTAGACCTGGCGCGGCAGCCACATGCCGATTTCCGGGAATACATAGAGCAGCACCATCGCGATGAGCACGATGAAGATGAAGGGCATCACGCCCTTGAAGATGTCGTTGATGTTGACATGCTTGGGCGCCACGCCCTTCAGATAGAAAGGCGCCATGGCGACCGGCGGCGACAGGAACGACGTCTGGATATTGAGCGCGATCAGGAGTCCGAAGAACAGGGGATCGATGCCGAAGTGCTCGAGCAGCGGCAGGAAGATCGGCACGAAGATGACGATGATCTCGGTCCATTCGAGCGGCCAGCCCAGGATGAAGATGATGATCTGGCTGACGATCAGGAACATCAGCGGCGACAGGTTGAGGCCGACGACGAAGTCCTTGATCACCGCATCGCCGCCGAGCGCCGCAAAGACCGCGGAGAACATGAAGGAGCCGACGAACAACCAGCCGACCATGGCCGAGGTCCGCGCCGTGAGATAGACCGACTCCTTGAGCTTCTCGAAGCTGAGCGAGCGATAGGCGGCGGCGAGGATGAGCGCGCCGAGCGCGCCGATGGCGGCGGCTTCCGAGGGCGTCGCGAGCCCGAACATGATGGCGCCCAGCACCGAGAGGATCAGGAGCGCCAGCGGCAGGAAGGATGTGGCGAGCTGGGTGAGTATGGTCGCATAAGGAACATTGCGCTCCTCCTTCGGCATCGGCGGCGCCAGCGCCGGATTGATGAGCACGCGGATCATCACATAGACCATGTAGAGGCCGGCGAGCATGAGCCCCGGAAAGAAAGCGCCGGCATAGAGCTGGACCGGCGAGACGCCGGCGGTGGCGCCATAGAGGATCAGCATGATCGAAGGCGGGATCAGGATGCCGAGGCAGCCGCCGGCGCAGACGACGCCGGCGGAAAGTTTGACGTCATAGCCGTGGCGCAGCATGGCCGGAAAGGCAAGCAGCCCCATCAGCGTCACCACCGCGCCGACGATGCCGGTCGCGGTCGCGAACAAGGCGCAGGTGGCAAGCGTCGCTATGGCGAGCGAACCCGGCAGGGCGCCGGAGGCAAGCTGGATCGAGCGGAACAGGCGGTCGAGGATATTGGCGCGCTCGACGATATATCCCATGAAGACGAAGAGCGGCACCGAGATCAGCACGTCATTGGTCATCACCGACCAGGTGCGCTGGACGAGG
>CAZICN010000164.1:0-1365 GCA_964537655.1 uncultured Aestuariivirga sp. | reverse complement strand
GCCACCGTGTCCATATTGCCGTCATAGGCAAGGAAGGCGAAGCCGACGCCCATCGCCATCAGCGTGAAGGCGATAGGGAAGCCCAGCATGATGAGGAAGATGAAGAGGACGAGCATGAGCACGCCCAGTTGTGGATCGGTCACGGGCGGTCTCCGAGTTCTTTGGCGGGCGCGCCATGCTGGGCGAGGATGACATTCTCGAGTTCTTCGACGTCATGCAGGCGTTGCGGCCACTCACCGCGCCGGAGGCAGAAGATGCAGCGGATGACCTCGACGATGCCCTGCAGCAGGAGCAGGACGCCGGTCGCCGGGATCAGCGTCTTGTATTGATAGACCGGCAGGCCGTCGGGGCTGTAGGCCGAATGCTCATGCGTCATCCACGACTGCGCCGCAAAGCCATAGCCCGCATAGATGAAGGCGATGATGCCGGGGAAGAAGAACAGGAAGTAGAGGACGAGATCCATCATCGCCTGGCGGCGCGGCGGCCAGGCCCGGTAGAGAAAGTCGCCGCGCACATGCGAATTGCGCGACAGCGCGTAGGCGCCGGCCATGATGAACAGCGCGCCATAGAGGATGTAGCTCGCATCATAAGCCCAGGTTGTGGGATGACGGAGCACATAGCGGGCGAACACCTCATAGCTCACCGCGAAGGTCAGGATGACGATCGTCCAGGCGAAGAGCTTGCCGATGAAGGTCGAGACCTGGTCGACCGGAATCAGCACGCGTTGCAGCCGCGTCCCCCAACGCTCATCCGGCGTTCGTCTGGCGAGATTGAGCCAGAAGCTGGCGACGATGGCGGCGACACCCGCCCAGAAGACCAGCGATGAGTATGGCATCGTGCCGCGCTCGGCATGGGCGGCGGCGAGCGGCGCGCAGCGCTCGAACGGGCCGAACAGACAGAGAAAGACCTGGTTGGGCCTGAGGCCTTTGCCGGCGACCAGACCGCCGACCTGGCCATAGGCATAGAGCGACCAAAAGATGGCAAGGAGCGTGACGACGACGCCGCCTCCGAACAGCAGCAAGGACAGGCGCGGATTCTTCATGGCGCCACGACGCATGCAAATGCCGGCATCTCCCCTCCCCTGAATTTCCGGCCCCCACCTCCACCCGTCGCGGCGGGGGCCGCGTTCCTTTTCTTCAGGCCTTGAAGAAATGATCGAAGGCCGTCTTCTGGTCGACTTCCATGTCGAACTGCAGGTTCACCACCCGCTTGGCCCAGGCCTTCTGGCTTTCGACCACCTTGGCGAAGAACGGCTCCTGCGACTGCGCCGCGATCACCTTATCCCAGGCGGCGAGTTGCGCCTGCAGCACGGCATCGGGCGTCCTGTGCACCCTGACGCCTTGCTCGGCCTTCATCGCCTCGAGG
>CAZICN010000163.1:5252-9419 GCA_964537655.1 uncultured Aestuariivirga sp. | reverse complement strand
ATGCCGTGGGCGAGCGCCCCGAAGGCGCCATGGGTCGAGGTATGGCTGTCGCCGCAGACGATGGTCGTGCCGGGCAGCGTGAAGCCCTGCTCGGGGCCGACCACATGGACGATGCCCTGGCGGCGGTCGAGCTCATCGTAATATTCGATGCCGAAATCCTTGGCGTTCTGCGCCAGGGTCTCGACCTGGATGCGGCTTTCGGGCTCGGCGATGCCGTGGCTGCGGTCCGTCGTCGGCACATTGTGATCGACGACCGCCAGCGTCTTTTCCGGGTGGCGCACCTTGCGCCCCGCCATGCGCAGGCCCTCGAAGGCCTGCGGGCTCGTCACCTCATGGACGAGGTGGCGGTCGATATAGAGGAGGCAGGTGCCGTCCGGCTGCTCATCCACCAGATGATCGTCCCAGATTTTGTCATAGAGCGTGCGCGGTGCCATCGCGAAACTTCCCATTAACTCGCATTTGCGGGACATGGCCCTGCAGACCATGCGTAAAAACAAAGCCTTTTACCGGCATTGGCCCTTGTGTCAAATCGCCTTGGCCGCTCCGGACGCATCCCAAGACTGCCATAATGGCATGCGTTGATCGTCCCCCATGATCTCCCGCCGTTTCCTCCTGCTGCCGCTCGCCGGCCTCGCCGGCGCCGCCGCCATCGCCGGCCTGGTGCCCTCCCATCGCCTGGGCGTGCTGGCCCAGGCGCTGCTCGATCCAAGGCCCGCCTCGCCGCCCCTCGACATGCCGGTCTTCGCCGCGGCCGGGCGCGATGCCGCCCGCCTCATCGACGCAGGCCTCGGCCAGATTGGCATCACCACCATCTATGACCCCGCCTATGCGACCTTGACCTATCCGGGCGGCGACGTGCCTCACGAGCGCGGCGTCTGCACCGATGTGATCGTCCGGGCCTATCGTTCGGGCCTCGGCCTCGATCTGCAGAAGCTCGTCCATGAGGACATGCGCCAGCACTTCCCGGCCTATCCGGCGAACTGGGGCCTCGCCCGGCCCGACCGCAATATCGATCACCGCCGCGTGCCCAATCTCCAGACCTTCTTCGCGAGGCACGGGGCCAGGCTCGCGCTCACCGACCGGCCCGCCGATTTCCGGCCCGGCGACATCGTCACCCAGATGCTGCCCGGCAATCTGGCCCATATCGCGCTGGTCAGCCACTTCGCCTCGGCCGACGGCGCGCGGCCGCTCTGCATCCACAATATCGGCGCCGGTGCTCGCCTCGAGGATATTCTCTTCCGCTACCGGCTGACCGGACATTACCGCTTCGCACTCTAAATCACGACGAGCTTGGATCGTTACGATCCAAACGGCCCCGGCAGGGAGATTTCCTAGCGCGCTTCCCGGCGAAGTGGAATCACTTCGCCGAAAAGGATTCGCGCCAAATCAATATCTTGGAGCAAATCCTCGTCGCCAAAGTCTTCAACTTTGGCGGGATTTGCTCTAGCCGAAGGCCTTCTGCATGAGCGAACTGACCAGGCCTGCGAATTTCCGGGGATCGGCGACCCGCTCGCCGTCCATTACCCGGGCGAGATCGAGCAGGAGGCCCGCGGCATCGCCGAGCTCGGGGCAAGCGCCGCGCTTTTTGGCGGTCTCGGCCAGCGACCTGATCAACGCATGGCCGGCATTGATCTCGAGCACCGGGTTGGAAACCTTGACGTCCGTCGTGCCCTGCCGCGCCAGCAGTTTCTCCAGCGTGCGGTCGAGCGCCTGGTCGCTGGCGACGAGACAGACCGGGCTGTCGGTGAGGCGCTGCGACTTGCGCACATCGGCGACGCTGTCGCCGAGCGTCTGCTTGATCACGGCGATGAGCGTCGCGGTCGCCGCTTCGTCGGTGTCGTTCTTCGCCGCCTCCTGTTCGAGCGGCACGAGGTCGAGATCGGCGGCCCCTTTCGTCACCGACTTGAACGGCTTGCCGTCGAAACCGAGCGCCATGCGCACCCAGAACGCATCGACCGCGTCGGTAAGGAGGAGAACCTCTATGCCGCGGGCGCGAAAACCTTCGAGCTGCGGGCTGGCCTTCGCCTTGGCCGCGTCCTCGGCGGTGAGATAGTAGATCGCCGTCTGGTTGGTCTTGAGATCGCCGACATAGTCCTTGAGCGTCACGCCGTCGCGCCTAGTGGTGGTGAAGCGCGCGATCTCGAACAGCTGGTCGCGCCGCTCCATGTCCTCATAGAGGCCTTCCTTGATGACCGGACCGAAGGCCTCCCAGATCCGGGCGGCCTTCTCCGGGTCCGCCTCGAAGCATTTCTTGAGTTCGGCCAGCACCTTGTTGGTGACCGCCTTGCGGATCGCCGCCACTTGCGGATTGTGCTGCAGCATTTCGCGCGAGATGTTGAGCGGCATGTCCTCGGAGTCGATCACGCCGCGCACGAAGCGCAGATAGGGCGGCAGCAATTCGGCGTCATGGGTGATGAAGACGCGGCGCACATAGAGCTTCTGGCGCCCGCGCCGCTCCGGATCATAGAGGTCGAACGGCTTCTCGCCAGGAACGAACAGCAGCACCGTATATTCATGCCGGCCTTCCGCCCTGTAATGCAGGGTCAGCGCCGGGTCGGCATAGGCGCCGGTGATATGGCCGAAGAATTCCTTGTACTGGTCGGGCGTAATGTCGGCCTTGCTCCGCGTCCAGATGGCGGAGGCCTCGTTGATCTGGCGCGTCGTCTGGTCGGCGACGAGAAGCCTGATCGGATGCGCGATATGGTCGGAATAGGCGCGCACCACTTCCTCGATCTTCCAGTCCTCGAGGAACTCGACCGCGTCGTCCTTGAGATGGAGGATGATGCGGGTGCCGCGCCGCGCCGCGGCCTCGGCCGGTGCGGGATCGACGGTGAAGGTGCCGCCGCCGTCCGACGACCAGATGAAGGCGTCTTCGGCGCCCGCCTTGCGCGAGATCACCTCGACCTTGGCCGCCACCATGAAGGACGAATAGAAGCCGACGCCGAACTGGCCGATCAGATGGACGTCGTTCTTCGCCGTACTGGCCTGCTCCATGAAGGCCTGGGTGCCGGATTTGGCGATGGTGCCGAGATTGTCGATGAGCTCGGCCTCGCTCATGCCGATGCCGTTGTCGGCCACCGTCAGGGTCTTGGCTGCCTTGTCGGGCGTAAGCGTGATGGCGAGCTCAGTATTTCCGCCCAAGAGGTCGGGCGCCGCGATCGCCTCATAGCGCAGCTTGTCGAGGGCATCGGCGGCGTTGGAGATGAGCTCGCGCAGGAACACGTCGCGGTCGGAATAGACCGAATGCACCATCAGATGCAGGAGCTTCGCGACCTCGGCCTGGAAACTGTGGGAATGCGCTGCGCCTGTGGTCTCTGCCTCTGCCTTCGCCTTGGTCTTCGCCATCTCTAACCCTTCTGTCCTGCACGTCAGTTCGGCCGGGGATTTGGGGAAGAGCGCGCCGCCAGTCAAGACGCCAAAAGAAAGCGGCCAGTGTTTCCACCGGCCGCGAACTCAAAAACGCCTCTACTCACAGAAGGGGAGATGGTATCGGCCCGGCGGCACTAGGCTACGGGGGGCTGGGGGGCTGAGATTTCCGACGCTTCGCACCAGCCGGGCCTTTGAGGCAACGATGGGAGTGTGCCCATCCATGATGTCTCCGAAAGGGCCGGATTGCGGCGGCAATGTGAAACTTTCTTACCCGGAGGGCAACCTGGCTTTCGCGCGGCAAGCCGCCCGAAGCTCATCGATTCCAACAGCTTGACCGGAGGCATCGAGAGCAAGCTTGCCAACCGGGCGGTCTCGGTCCATGCTTTCCCCATTGAATGGAGTCGCGGACACAAGGTGAGCGATTTCGAGCCGATAGTTTCCTTCCGGGCGCGTGCGGCTGGCACGCCTCCGGAACCCAGGCCCCCCAGCCCCCCGGTGAAGAAGACTGCCTTCGACCGGAAGGAACTCAATATTATTCTCAACCTCTATGGCTCCAAGGTCGCCGAAGGCGAATGGCGCGACTACGCGCTCGATTTCGAGAGCGAGAAGGCGACCTTCTCCATCTACCGGCGCACCAGCGAGATGCCGCTCTACCGGATCGTCAAGGACATGACGCTGGCCCGCCGCCAGGGCGCCTATGCGGTCATTGCCCAGGGCGGGCTGATCCTGAGACGCGGCCACGATCTGGCGCAGGTGCTGCGCGTGCTGCTCGGCAGGCCCAAGCTGGTGACGGTCTAG
>CAZICN010000163.1:0-5152 GCA_964537655.1 uncultured Aestuariivirga sp. | reverse complement strand
TCTGGCGCAGGTGCTGCGCGTGCTGCTCGGCAGGCCCAAGCTGGTGACGGTCTAGCTGGTTTCCCAAACAAAAAACCCCGGATGTCGCCATCCGGGGTTTCATCCAACTTTCGTGCTTGTCGACTACTCGCGATTGCCGAAAAGCCGGAGCAGCATGAGGAAGAGGTTGATGAAGTCGAGATAGAGATTGAGAGCGCCCATCAGGATCTTCTTGCTCATGGTCTCGCTGTCATCAGCCTCGAAATACATCTCCTTGATCTTCTGGGTGTCATAGGCGGTAAGGCCGGCAAAGACGAGGACGCCGATCACCGAAATCGCGTATTGCAGCGGCCCGTTTGCCCAGAACAGATTGACGATGCTGGCAATAATGATGCCGATCAGGCCCATGAACAGGAACGAGCCCCAACCGGTCAGGTCACGCTTGGTCGTGTAGCCCCACAGGCTAAGCGCGCCGAAGGTTGCCGCCGAGATGAAGAACACCCGGGTGATGCTGTTGCCGGAATAGACGAGACCGAGCGTCGAGAACGCGACGCCATTGAGCGCCGCATAGATCCAGAACATCGCCTGGGCGGTTGCAGCCCGCATCGCATGGACGCGGAAGGACAGAAAGAACACCAGCGCCAGTGGCGCCAGCACGAACAGCCACTTAAGCGGTGAACCGAACAACGTTTCGCCGAAGGGCGTGAGCTGGCCGTTCTGCACCGCCAGCATGAAGGTGCCGGCCGCCACCGCACCGGTGACCGCGAGGCCGGCTGCCATGTAGTTGTAAACACCGAGCATATAGGACCTGAGGCCCTGATCGATCTCGGCTTGCGTACCGGCGCGGGTCTGCGCCTGGTTTTGGTATCTCACATCAGCCATTTAGGTGCTCCCTCCAGAAATTTCGAAACATGCCAACGCATATGGGGGCTCTCCACCCCACCGTCAAGGTATTGAACTCTCTCACAACTTCGCGAAGAGGTCCATCTTGGCCGCAAGCCTGAGGTCGAGTTCCGTTACGCCCCCGGCGCTGTGTGTCGAAAGCACCACATCGACCCGGTTATAGACATTCGACCATTCCGGGTGATGGTCCATCTTCTCCGCCTCGAGCGCCACCCGGCTCATGAAGCCGAAGGCCTCGTTGAAGGTCTTGAACCTGAAGCTCCTGGCGATCGCGTCGCGCCCGGAAAGCTCGCTCCAGCCGGAGAGTGCGGCGATCCCTTTCGCCCTCGCCTCGGGGCTGAGCTTCCCGGCCATCGCTAGAAGGCCGCGCCGAGCGAATAGGCTTCCTCGACCGCATAGGGTCCGCCGCCGCGCGACGGGCGCGACGAGAACAGAACGAAGCGGTCGACTTCGAAGAAGCGGCTGGCGAACAGGCTGTGCGCGGCGATGAAGCGATGCACGTGATCGAGCGTCGTGTCGCGCAGGCGCGCCAGCGTCACATGCGGCGTGAACTTGCGCTGCTCGGGCGGCATGCCGAGCATCTGGCAGATGCGCTCATGCGTGCTCTGCAGCCGTCTCAGCTCCGGGCTCTCGGCGACGCTCGCATAGAGCGAATGCGGCTTGTTGCCGCCGAAGGCGTCGATGCCCTTGAGCCTGAGCGTGAACGGTTTGGCCGACACGACATCGAGTTCAGCCGCGATTTCACGGGCTAATCCGTCGTCTATGTCGCCGATGAAGCGCAAGGTGATGTGGTAGGATTCCCGGTCGATCCAGCGTGCGCCCCAGATGCCGCCTTTCATGAGATCAAGCTCGAAGGCAACGTCGGTCGGGATCTCGACACCAGTAAACAATCGCGGCATGGCGGGTCTCCTTTCAAGCGGAGCTCGTTTGTCGCGTGAGCAGTCTTACGCTAACGCGATTCGTGCAGAAGAAAAGGGGTTATTTGGGAGACGCCTGCCTGATCAGGTCTTCCGTGATCGGAAGGATTCGCGACACGATCATGTCCACTCCTTTGCTGTTGGGATGGATACCGTCCGGCTGATTGAGCAGAGGCTCGGCGGCGACGCCGTCGAGGAAGAAGGGATAGAACAGGACGCCGTGCTTGCGGGCGAGGCGCGGGAAGATGGCGTCGAAGGACTTGCCGTAGTCGGACCCGAGGTTTCGCGGCGCCAGCATGCCGGCGAGGAGCACCGGGAGCTTGCGCTTGCCAAGCTCGGTCAGGATGAGATCGAGAGCCTTCTCCGTCTGCTGAGGATCGATGCCGCGCAGCGCGTCATTGGCGCCGAGCTCGACGATGACGGCATCGACATCGGGGGCGAGCGTCCAGTCGAGCCGCTCGGCCCCCCCGGTGCTGGTGTCGCCGGACACCCCGGCATTGGCGATCACAATATCGTGACCTCGGGCCTTCAGGGCCGCCTCGAGCCTGGCCGGGAAAGCCTCTCCCGGATCGAGGCCGAGGCCGGCCGTCAGGCTGTCGCCGAAGGCCACGATATGGGTGGGTTGTGCCGGAACCGGCGAAGCTGCGAGGAGAACGGCCAGGAAGACGAGGAAACCGAATCGCATGCCCATCTAGGTAGGAACTCCTTGTGACAACAGCAAGTCATGAGACCATATGGAAAATTCACAGGCTTCCTCCCATCTAGGCCAGATGCCCGCCCCGATCATTTCCCTGCAGGACGTCCATCTTACTCTGTCGAGCCGCGCCGGCCCCGTCGACATATTGCGCGGCGTCGACCTCGCCGTCGAAGCCGGCGAGGCGCTCGGCATCGTCGGGCCGTCCGGCTCCGGCAAGACCACCTTGCTCATGGTGATCGCCGGCCTCGAGCGGGTGAGCTCCGGTGCCGTCACCGTCAACGGCACGCCGCTCGCCGGCAAGAACGAGGACACTCTCGCCCGCTTCCGCCGCGATGCCATCGGCATCGTCTTCCAGTCCTTCCATCTGATCCCGACCATGACGGCGCTCGAGAATGTCGCCGTGCCGCTCGAATTCAAGGGCGTCGCCGATGCCTTGCCGCGCGCCGCGCAGCATCTCGACCGCGTCGGCCTCGGCCACCGGCTGACCCACTATCCCGGCCAGTTGTCGGGCGGCGAGCAGCAGCGCGTCGCCATTGCCCGGGCGCTGGCCTCGGGCGCGAAAATCATCCTCGCCGATGAACCGACCGGCAATCTCGACATCGAGACCGGCGCCGCCATCATGGACCTGCTCTTCACGCTCAAGCGGGAGGACGGCACGACCCTGCTTCTCATCACCCATGATCCGGCTCTCGCCAGACGCTGCGACCGCATCGCCGGCGTGCGCGACGGCCGCATCACCTCGAGCACTCGCTGATGGGCCTGTGGCTCACCTATGCCTGGCGCGACCTGCGTTCGGGGCTGCAGGGCTTCTGGATCTTCCTCACCTGCCTGGCGCTCGGCACCGCGGCGATCGCCATTGTCGGCTCGCTTGGCGCCGCCATCGACCGCGGCCTCATCGAGCAGGGCCAGCCCTTGCTTGGCGGCGACGTCGAAGTGGCGCTCATCCACCGCGAGGCGAGCGCCAGCGAGCTCGCCTTCCTTGCGGGCAAGGGCGTCGTCTCCAAGGTCGGCAGCCTGCGCGCCATGGCGCAGGGCGGCGCGACGACGTCGCTGGTCGAGATCAAGGCCATCGACAATCTCTACCCGCTCTATGGCGCGGTCGATCTCACGCCCAAGGGCGATCTGGCGGCGGCGCTTCGGGGGGACGGCGTCGCCGTCGACCCGATCCTGCTCGAAAGGCTCGGTTTGAAGGCCGGGGACAAAGTCAGGATCGGCGAGAGCGATTTCACCATCACGGCCACGATCGGCCATGAGCCGGACCGCATCTCGGACGGCCTGGCGCTGGGTCCGCGCGTGATGATGAGCGAGGCGGCACTCAAGGCCACCGGCCTCATCCAGCCCGGCAGCCTCATCACCTGGAAATACCGGGTGAAGATGACGGAGGGCACGAGCCTCGCCGATGTGCGCGAAACGGTGCGCGAGGCCCAGGAGGATCATCGCGATTCGGGCTGGCGGGTACGCAACCGCGGCAGCGCCGCGCCGGGCGTCGATCAGTATATCGAGCGATTGTCCTATTTCATGACCCTGGTCGGCCTGACCGCGCTCATCATCGGCGGCGCCGGCATTGCCAATGCGGCTAGCGCTTTCATCAACCGCCGCACCGAGGCGATCGCGACACTCAAATGCCTCGGCGCCACGCAGCGCATGATCACCGGCATCTATCTGACCGAGATGCTGGCGGTCGCCGTGCTTGCCATCGCCATCGGCCTCATCGCCGGCTCGGTGGCCCCCGCCCTCGCCAAGGCGACGATCGGCGATCTGATCCCGCTGCCGTTCACGGCCGGCGTCGAATGGCGGCCGCTGGCGCTTGCCGCCGTCTTCGGTCTTCTGGTCACCATCGCCTTCACCATGTGGCCTCTGGCGCGCACCCGGCATGTGCCGGCATCCGCCCTGTTCCGCCATCACGCACAGAGTTTTGGCGGCTGGCCGGGCTGGGGCGCGCTTGTCGCCATCGCGCTCGCTCTGGCCGCCCTCGCCGCCCTCGTCTATGCGAGCTTCTCCGATGCCCGCATCACCACCATCTATCTGGGCGGGCTCGCCGGCAGCTTCGTCGTGCTGCTCGGGCTGGCCGCGGCGATCGTGCACCTCACCCGCAGGCTGCCGCGCCCGAAGAGCGCCATCTGGCGCTATGCGCTGTCCAATGTGCATCGCCCCGGCTCGGCGGCGATCTCGGTCATCCTGGCGCTCGGCCTCGGCCTCACTTTGTTCGTCACGCTGGCGCTCACCGACCGCACCATCTCGACCGAGCTCACTTCCGGGATTCCCGACCGGGCACCCGCCTTCTTCTTCCTCGACATCCGCAATGACGAGAAGCAGGCCTTCCTCGATCTCCTCGGCAAGGCGCCGGGCGTCACCGCCGTCGAGACGGCGCCGATGCTGCGCGGGCGGATCACCCATCTCAAGGGCGTCGCGGTCGACAAGGTCAAGGCCTCGCCCGATGCCGCCTGGGCGCTGCGCGGCGATCGCGGCCTCACCTATGCGAGCGACCTGCCCAAGGGCTCGACGCTCACCGACGGCGCCTGGTGGCCGGCCGACTATTCCGGGCCACCGCTCGTCTCCTTCGTCGAGGAAGTGGCCAAGGGGCTCGATCTCAAGGTGGGCGATGATCTCACCGTCAATGTGCTCGGCCGCGACGTGACGGCGAAGATCGTGAGCC
>CAZICN010000162.1:6020-9550 GCA_964537655.1 uncultured Aestuariivirga sp. | reverse complement strand
AGCACGGCAACCGGGCGCTGTCGTCGAAATCGGGATCGGCCGATGTGCTGGCGGCGCTGGGCATCAAGATCGACCTGACGCCCGATCAGATCAGCCGCTGCATCGCGGAAGCCGGCTGCGGCTTCATGTTCGCGCCGGCGCATCATGCCTCGATGAAACACGTGGGTCCGTCGCGCGTCGAGCTCGGCACCCGGACGATCTTCAATCTCCTCGGCCCGCTTTCCAACCCGGCCGGCGTCAAGCGCCAGGTCACCGGCGTCTTCGCCAGGGCCTGGGTCGAGCCGCTCGCCCATGTGCTGAACAATCTCGGCTGCGAGCGGGCCTGGATCTGCCATGGCGAGGGCGGGTTCGACGAGATCGTGCCTTCCGGCACGACCTGGATCGCCGATCTGAAGGGCGGCAAGGTCACGCTGTCGGAGATCACACCGGAAGACGTCGGCATCCAGCGTTCATCGGCTGCTGATCTCAAGGGCGGCGAGGCGACGCACAATGCCGATGCCTTGCGTGGCGTGCTCGAAGGCAAGAAAAGCGCCTTCCGCGATGCCGCGGTGATGACGGCTGCCGCTGGCCTTCTCGTGGCCGGCAAGGCCCGGGACCTGAAAGAGGGCGTGGCCCAGGCGCAGGCCTCCATCGATGGCGGCGGTGCGCGCCAGGTGCTGGAGAAGCTGGTCAAGGTGTCGAATGGCTGAACGGCGGCGCCTCTCCTCTGTCCGTCACCCCGGCGCAAGCCGGGGCCCACTAAATTCGCGCAACGCGGGCAGCGCTGCTCGCCTAGCAAGGCTTTTGTGGGTCCTGGCTTTCGCCGGGATGACGATGGTTGGAAAGGGGACGCGTTAGTGACCACCATCCTCGACAAGATCGCTGCCTATAAGCGCGAGGAGGTCGCCCGGGCCAAGGCCGAGATCGCCGAGCGCGAGCTCGACGTCATGGCGCTCGACGCACCGCCTGTGCGCGGCTTCAAGGCCGCACTCGACACGAAGATCGCGAAGGGCGAGTGGGCGCTCATCGCCGAAATCAAGAAGGCGAGCCCGTCCAAGGGCCTGATCCGGCCTGATTTCAATCCGCCACAGCTCGCCATGGCCTATGAGGATGGCGGAGCCGCCTGCCTCTCCGTCCTCACCGACGCGCCGTCCTTCCAGGGCGCGCCCGAATATCTGGGCGCCGCCCGGGCGGTGACGGCGTTGCCGGCCTTGCGCAAGGACTTCATGCTCGATCCCTATCAGGTGGCGGAAGCGCGCGCCTGGGGCGCGGACTGCAACCTACTCATCATGGAGATGATCGACGACGGGCTCGCCTGCGAGCTCGAGGCGGCCGCTTTCGACTGGGGCATGGACGTGCTGGCGGAGGTCCATGACGAGAAGGAGCTCGAGCGCGCGCTCAGGCTCGAGACGTCCTTGCTCGGCGTCAACAACCGCAACCTGCACACTTTCGAGACGACGCTCGCCACGACCGAGCGCCTGGCGCCGATGATCCCCGAAGACCGCCTCATTATCGGTGAAAGCGGGCTCTTCACGCCGGCTGATCTGGCGCGGTTGTCAAAGGCGGGCGTCAATGCCTTCCTTATCGGCGAGAGCCTGATGCGGCAGGCCGATGTCGCAGCAGCAACCCGTGCTATTCTGGCGAAACCATGAGCAAGCTCACTCATCTCGATGAAAAGGGTCAGGCCCGCATGGTCGACGTGTCGGCCAAGGACGTGACGACGCGCCTCGCCACCGCGCGAGGCCGCATCACCATGTCGGTCGAGACCCTCGCCATGATCTCCGAAGGCCGCGCCCGGAAGGGTGATGTGCTGGCGGCGGCGCGCATCGCCGGCATCATGGCGGCGAAGAAGGCGCATGAGCTCATCCCGCTCTGCCATCCGCTGCTGATCTCCGGCGTCGCGGTCGATTTCACGCCCGACGCGCAGGCCAGCGCCATCGAGGTCGAGGCGACCGTCAAGGTCGAGGGCAAGACCGGCGTCGAGATGGAGGCGCTCACCGCCGTCGCGGTCGCCTGTCTCACCATCTATGACATGTGCAAGTCGGCCGACCGCGCCATGCGCATCGGCGATATCCGGCTCGTCGAAAAATCGGGCGGCAAGTCCGGACATTATTCAGCAGGCTGACGAATGGCATTGATCCCGGTCGACGAGGCCAAGGCGCGCATCCTCACGGGGGCACGGCCGCTGGCGCGCGAAGACGTGCCCCTGCATCAGTGCGCCGGGCGGGTGCTCGCCGCCGATATCCGGGCAAGGCGCGACCAGCCTCCCTTCCCGGCCTCCGCCATGGATGGCTATGCGGTGCGCTTCGCCGATGTCGAGAACGCGCCTGCCCGGCTCAGGGTCATCGGCACGGCGCCTGCCGGCCACAGTTTCAGGGGAAGCCTCAAGGCGGGTGAGGCGGTGCGCATCTTCACCGGGGCGCCGGTCCCCAGAGGTGCCGACACGGTCGTCATCCAGGAGAACACCGAGGCCGCGGACGGCCTTGTCAATGTCAAGGTGCCGGCGCAACGCCTGGGCCAGCATATCAGGCGCCGGGGTCTCGACTTTGCAAAAGGCCAGGGCCTGCTCCGGAAGGGCACCCTCCTCGGCGCCCGCGAGGTCGGCTTGGCCGCGGCGATGAACTGGCCGGAACTTCCGGTCACGAAACGGCCCAGAGTGGCTATTTTCACCACCGGCGACGAACTGGTTTCCCCGGGCCGCACACTCCGGGCCGACCAGATCGTTTCCTCCAACAGTTTCGCGCTTTCAGCCTTTGTGCGCCGCCATGGCGGCGAAGCGGTCGATCTGGGGATCATCCCGGACAGGATTAACGCCATTTCGCGCGCCATCCGAAGGGCGTCGGGCGCCGATGTCCTTCTAACGACCGGTGGCGCCTCGGTCGGAGATCATGACCTCGTGCAGGCTGCCCTAAAGGCAGAGGGCATAGCGCTCGATTTCTGGAAAATCGCGCTCCGTCCCGGGAAACCCCTCATGTTCGCCCGTTCGGGCCGAAGGCGGATTCTGGGGCTCCCCGGCAATCCCGTCTCAGCGCTCGTCTGCGCGCGGATTTTTCTCAAACCACTGATTTTTGCCCTTCTGGGGCTCCCGCCAGCCGACGAGACGGTCAGGGCCCGGCTCGGGGCGCCTTTGCCGGCAAACGACCTAAGGCAGGATTATCTTCGGGCCCTGGTGAGCCGCAGCGCCGACGGCGTCTATGTGGCGACCCCCTTCCCGGTCCAGGATTCCTCGATGCAGCGCGCTTTGACCGAGGCCGGCGGGCTTATCGTCCGCCCACCTTATGCGCCCGAAGCCCGCGAAGGCGATCAGGTCGACCTGATGCTGCTTGATTTTTGAACCGCCCCCCAATTTAAGCTTGCTGAACCAAACGGGAACGGTTATTTTCGTTTTGTATTTGTTCCGAATCTCGCTCAATGACTTCCCCGGAACGTTCTTTGAACAGGTCACGCCATGCTGACGCGCAAACAACTCGAACTGCTCCTCTTCATCAATGAACGCCTGAAAGAGGACGGGGTATCGCCCTCTTTCGAGGAAATGAAGGACGCGCTCAACC
>CAZICN010000162.1:4525-6010 GCA_964537655.1 uncultured Aestuariivirga sp. | reverse complement strand
CTCCAGTCCAAGTCGGGCATCCACCGCCTGATCCTCGCCCTCGAAGAACGTGGCTTCCTGCGCCGCATGCCCAACCGGGCGCGCGCCCTCGAGGTCATGAAGCTTCCCGACGCCCACAGCCCCAGTCTCTCACCCGCCAAGCGCTCGGGCTTCAGCCCCAATGTCATCGAAGGCAATCTCGGCAAGGTGAAGCCGATCCCGCATGCTGGATCGGGAACGCCGCGGGCCGCGGTCGTGCCGGTCATGGGCCGCATCGCCGCCGGCGTGCCGATCTCGGCCATCCAGGACCATTCGCACAACATCACGGTGCCGCCCGAGATGCTGGGCTCGGGCGAGCATTTCGCGCTCGAGGTCAAGGGCGACTCGATGATCAATGCCGGCATCTTCGACGGCGACACGGTTCTCATCCGCAAGGGCGACAGCGCCACCAACGGCGACATCGTCGTGGCGCTGGTCGACAATGAGGAAGCGACGCTGAAACGCATCCGCAAGAAGGGCGACTCGATCGCGCTCGAAGCCGCCAACCCGGCCTACGAGACCCGCATCTTCGGCCCCGACCGGGTCAATGTGCAGGGACGCCTCGTCGGGCTGATCCGCAAATATTGAGACCTGCCGCCCGCCTCGGGCGGGGCGCTTGGGAAGAGCCGGGCTTGCGTACCACGCCCGGTTCTTTCATTTTTGAAGGGTCGGCTTGTTCTCGAAAAATCCGTGAAATGGCTACAAGAAGCCGTCAAAAAGCCGGCAGACCCGGCTATAGTCTCTTTTGACGTCAGTCATCTAGCGTTCGCCAGGCCCCACGGAAGCCCAAGCAGCGATGAGTTTGCTCCACAAACATGTGCGAAACGCGCTGCTCGCGGTGGCCATGCTTGCGATCACCGGACATGGCGTACATGCCGCCGCCGATCGCCTCAAAGATGCCACGACCAAGATAAACGCGCTGCTGAACGCGGGCGCCTACCAGGATGCGGCCAATCTTGGCGCACAGGCGCTTCTCAAGGCTCACCCATTCGATCCAGAC
The DNA here is from genome assembly GCA_964537655.1 of uncultured Aestuariivirga sp. GTDB lineage: Bacteria > Pseudomonadota > Alphaproteobacteria > Rhizobiales > Aestuariivirgaceae > Taklimakanibacter. The sequence goes on along the minus strand of CAZICN010000162.1, from coordinate 4,992 downwards.
CTCCCTGGGCTGCTCCATGCCGCCGGACTGGCAAAACTGAATACAGGTGATCCTGCCGGCGCCGAAATCATGTTCGCCCGCGCGTACCGTATTCTCGAACAGACCACTATCGGCCCAAGTGCCGGCAAAATACTGGCTCTCGACTGGCGTGGCGGCGTATTTTTCCAGCTCGGGAACTTCCAACAGGCCGAGAAGATGTCCCGCCTTGCGTTGATACAGCGCATGCGGCTGTATCCGCCCCAGCATGGCGAACTGGCCATCGGCCTCAACATGCTGGGTAATGCGCTGGCACGTCAGAACCGCTTTCCGGAAGCGCGGGAAACCTTCCTGAAAGCGCTGGCGATCCAGAAGGCAAGACAGATCCCATCCGACCTGGCGTTCGCGCTCAATCAGGCCTGCTATTCCTATCACAGCGACGGACAGGCAGCCGCGGCTGAACCCTACTGCCGGGAGGCGGTGACCACGCG
>CAZICN010000162.1:0-4425 GCA_964537655.1 uncultured Aestuariivirga sp. | reverse complement strand
TACTGAACGAGCTGGCCTTCGCGCTCATGCAGCAACAAAAGGCCTCCGAGGCCGAACCGCTCTATCGCGAGGTGTTGGATATCCGGAAGGCCAATCACCCTCTTCAAAGTCAGGAGGTCATTTTTGCGACCAAGGAACTCGCAACCTGCCTGTCGCAGCTCAAACGGTACTTGGAAGCCGAACAACTGTATCGTACCGCTCTGGCCTCGCAGGAAGCGCTCACCGGCATCGATTCTCTTCCGGTGGCTGAAGATCTGAACTTCGTCGCCCGCGCGCTTGTCAATCAACGCCGGTTCCAGGACGCAGATGGCCTCTTTCATCGGCTGCTCGCCATTCGAGAGAGCAAACAAAGTGCGGACCATCCGGACAAAGCTCAAGCTCTCGGCGAATACGGAAACAACCTGCTCGAACTGAACAGGCTCGATGAAGCTGAAAAGGCCTTCCGGACCGCGCTCAAGATCAGGGCGCAGCATTCTGGGCCGGTGAGCGACGAAGTGCGCGATACAACAAATTCCCTGGTGACGACGCTCAAACGGCTGAAACGCTACGACGACGCTGAGAGCCTTCTCGCCCAAGCCGTTGTCGATGCCGGAATCGACCGCACGCCGGAACGGACAAATCTGCGATCCCTTATGGCGGACCTGGCAAAACTACAGATGGAGAGAGAGGAATTTCCGGCCGCGGCAGAGACTTTTCGTAGCCTTGTGCAGACCTGCGAACAGCTTTTCGGGGCCAGCGACGGACGCACGTTGTCCGCTCTCTATAAGCTGGCCGGGGCTTTGCGTTCTCTCAACCGTTACGATGACACAGTCTCCGTCTACCGCAGGATCGTCGAAATTCTGGAAGCCGACAAGAAATCCGACTCCCTGGACATGGCCTTCGCGCTGCATGAGCTTGGACTGAACCTCTATGACAACAATCGGTTCAAGGAAGCCCTGGACGTCGTGCGCCCCGCTCTGGAGATCAGGCGGAAACGACTCAAGGCTGACGACCAGGCTATTACTTATACGATGGGTGTTCTGGCCGCGTCCCTGGCGGCCCTGGGCGATCAGGACGCAGGCGAAGCGCTGCTGAAAGCCGGAATAGAACAGCTCGACAGGAAATCCGAGAAATACGATGAAAGACTCATAGAGAAGCTGGCCGACCTGAGTACGTTCTACAATCGCCTCAACCGATATCGGGATGCCGAAAGGGCGCTGACACAGGCCGCATCGATCGCGGAAGCGATGCCTGAAAAACCTCACAATACCGTTACGACCATTCGAGAAGGACTTGGCAGGACATTCTATTTGCAGGGCAGATATGCCGACGCCGAGCGCGAATATGACAAGGCGCTTTCCAACGCCCTCTCGACACCAAACAAAAGCGATCTCAGGATAGCGAACATCTACAGCGACCTGGGCGTCGTCTTTAACGCCATGGGCAAGTATGCAGATGCCGAAAGAGCGGGAAGACGAGCTCTCGCAGTCAGAGAAGCCGCGACAGGCCCGGACAGTCTTGAGGTGACGATCAGCCTGAACAATCTCGGCTCCCTCTATTCACTCAATGGACTGGAGTCCGAAGCCGAGGCATTCATGCGCCGCGCGCTCGCCATCAAGGAAAAGAGCCTGCAGCCCAATCATCCCGATATCGCACTGGGTATTGTGAACCTGGCCTCTCTGAAGTCGGACCAAGGCAAGGACGCCGATGTCGAGATCCTGTTGCGCCGTGCGTTGTCCATCAACGAGGTCAATTTCGGACCCGACAGTCCTGAAGTCATCTATGTCAAGAAGCAGTTTGCGGATCTCTATGCAAGGACCGGCAGGCAAAGCGAGGCTGAAGGCCTCTATCAGAGTGTGATCCGGGGTTACAGGAAGACACTTGGCAAGGATCACCCTGATGTGGCGGATGCCGAGGTTGCCTTTGCCGATTACTTCGTGGAACTGGACCGCTATGACGAGGCACGGAGCTATTACCAGGATGCCTATCGTATATTTCTCCTGACCTACGGCCAGGAGCATCGTAGCACGGCGCGGGCGCTCAATGGCATCGGAGCGGTCTTCGTATCGGAACGGAACTGGAAAAAGGCCTTGGAGTCTTACGCACTGGCCACGCTGGAGTATCTCAAGCGGCGCGACGGTGGTGCTGGAGCAGAGCGCGCCCAGCTTGCTGATCAAAGTACGGTTAAAGCCAACTCGGCGGTGGGAAGCTTCAGAGCCGTCGCCAAGATGGCATACCAGCTCTATCTCGCCGCGGACAAGGACGAAGATTGGATCGCGCGTTCGTTCGAAAACGCACAGTGGGCAAGCCAGACTGACGCGGCCGCGTCGCTGACAAAGATGTCGAGCAGGCTGGCCACGGGAAACGATCGATTGGCGCTGCTGATCAGGGCTCGCCAGGATGGTGAAGCCCGGTGGAACGCACTCGACAAGATCCTGCTTGAAAAAATGAACCAGGAGGGCGCGGCCCGGGACATGAAGGCCGAGCGTACCTTGCGCACCGAGCTGGCGGACATCAGCAACAAGATTGGCGAGGTGAACGACATCCTGGCCAAGGAATTTCCCAACTATACAGCCTTCGCCAATCCGAAACCCTTGAACATAGCGGATGTTCAGGCCCAACTTGGCCCGGACGAGGTGATGCTGTTCTTCCTCGACACAAGGAAGCGCCAGCCGCTGCCCGCCGAAAGCTTTGTCTGGGGAGTTACCAGGGAAAAGGTCGTCTGGTATCGACTTCCACTGTCCGAGGACGGACTGTCCAAATCGGTCAGCGACCTGCGCCAGGCATTGGGTGTCGGCTCAGTTTCCCGCTCTGCCGTGAGCCTGCTGACATCCGATGATGGCTCATATGACCTGAAGCTCGCACATGATCTGTACAAGGCGCTCTTTGGGCAGATCGAGGACCTCATCGCCGGCAAGAGGCTGATCATCGTGCCTTCGAGAAGCCTCGCCGCGCTGCCGTTCCAGGTTCTGGTGACCAGCCTGCCGGCAGGTTCTGATATGTCGGATGATCGTTATCGCCGGGCAAACTGGTTGATCAAGAATCATGCCATCAGCATTCTGCCGTCCGTCGGGGCATTGAAGGTCCTTCGTGATCTGCCGGATCGCACCCAGGGGGGCCTGCCTTATCTGGGGATAGGCAATCCCCTGCTGACAGGAGCGGACGGCAAGGATCGGCGCGCCTGGTCGTCACTGGATTGCAAGCTTGATGGGGCCAGGATCGTCAAAAACTCGACCGACCGCCCTCAGACCATCAAGCTGAGCGCGCTCTACAGAGGACCGGAAGTCAACCTGACCGAGCTTCGGCAGCTCGCACCCCTGCCCGAAACCAGGGATGAACTCTGCGATACCGCTGCGTCGATGGGCGTGGGAGAAGAGGCGCTTTTGATGGGACCGCGGGCGACGGAAGGCAACATCAATTCAATGAACTCCTCCGGCAAACTGGCGCAGTATCGGGTGCTCCACTTCGCCACCCACGGGCTCGTGGCCGGAGATTTCACTGGCCTGATGGAGCCCGCCATCGTCATGTCACCGCCCGAGAATGCAGTTGAAAACGACAATGGCCTGCTGACCGCATCCGAAATTTCCGCCCTGAAGCTCAATGCGGACTGGGTCATCCTTTCAGCGTGCAATACAGCCGCGGGGGCAGCCGGCAAAACCGAAGCTCTCTCCGGTCTGGCGAATGCGTTCTTCTACGCGGGCACGCAATCCCTGATGGTCACGCACTGGGCGGTCGATTCGGAAGCCGCTGTCGAGCTGACGACCCAGACATTCAAACGGCTCGCGAACGAGCCCTCGATGGGGCGGGCTGAAGCGCTCCGTCAGTCCATGATGAGTGTGATCGATCGCGGCGGAGCTGCCGCGCACCCGTCCTACTGGGCGCCCTTCATCCTCGTTGGCGACAGGTAGCGGGCCGACCCATCCGCCCGCTGCCGGATCACCACCATTTCGGCGCTTCGAACTTTCCGGCCGCTTCCTCGATCGCGAAGCCGACTTGGAACAAGGTCCCTTCGTCGAAAGGCTTGCCGATCAGCTGGAGGCCCATCGGCAGCCCCTGCTCCGACAGGCCGCCCGGCACGGAGATGCCTGGAAGACCCGCCATATTGACCGTCACCGTGAAGATGTCGTTCAGATACATCTGCACCGGATCGGTGATCTCACCCGGCGCAAAAGCCGGGCTCGGCGTCGCCGGGGTGAGCACCACGTCGACCTTGTCCCACGCCTTGTCGAAATCCTGCTTGATCAGGGTGCGGACCTTCTGGGCGCGGACATAGTAGGCGTCGTAATAGCCGGCCGAGAGCACATAGGTGCCGATCATCACGCGGCGCTGCACTTCGCGCCCGAATCCCGCGGCGCGGGTGTTCTCATACATCGACACGATGTCGTCGCCCGGCACCCGCAGGCCATAACGCACGCCGTCATAACGGGCGAGATTGGACGAGGCTTC
>CAZICN010000161.1:0-9557 GCA_964537655.1 uncultured Aestuariivirga sp. | reverse complement strand
TTGGGATTGGTCATCAGCTTCCACATGAGGGCCGCGAGCGCCGGCGCCGTCATCAAGGGAAGCAGGAGCAGGATCGAGGCGATGTTATTGAAGCGTGTCGGCTTCTGCAGCAAGAGCGCTATGCCGAGGCCGAGCAGCAGTTCGACGCCGACGGTGAGGCCCGCATAGACGAGCGAGACTTTCACCGTGTTCCAGAACGCCGCGTCGGTCAGGAAATTGATGTAGTTGTCGAACCAGATGAAGCCCTTGAGCGCCGGCAGGTTGAGCCTGAAGCGCAGAAGCGAATAATAGACCGCGGTAAAGAACGGGATAAGAATGCCGATGCAGACGAGGAGCGCCGGCAGGCTCAGCAGATAGGGCAGCGACCGCCGGAAAAGTCGGCTGCTGGTCCTTGGTCGAGTCATGTGATCGCCTGCCGCGGTCATGGTGCTGGCCCCTGTTCTGGGTCGAGCATCTTACCCTCTCCCCGCTTCAGCGGGGAGAGGATGTCATCAATGGTGAGGGGTTGCACAGCCCGGCCGGGGAGGATCGGCTGGGCTGCGCGGTTGCAGCAGGAAGTCTAGCCGAGACCGGCATCCTTCAGCTGCTTGTCGACATTGGCGGCCAGCTTGTCGAGGCCTTCATCGACCGGCAGTTCCTTGGCCACCATCTTCTGGAGCGTCTCCGCCCACTGGGTGGTGAGGTCGAAGAACAGCGGCTGCGCGGTGAAATAGATCTTCGCACCCGGCGCCGACGTGTCGTGCTGGTTGAGATAGCCCGGATAGGACTTGTCGATCCGGCTGCGGAACTCCTCGTCCTTCCACACCGAAGCGCGGACCGGATTGACGAAGTCCATCTTGCGCGCGCCGAACAGGTCATGCTCGACCGACGACGCCCACTGCATGAAGTACCAGGCGGCATCCTTCTGCCCGGAGAAGTTCGACAGCGCGAGCGACCAGATCCACACATTGGGCGTGGGGGCCGTCGCCTTCGGATTGGCGGCAAAGGGCGCGTAGCCGATGCTGCCTTTCTCCTTGTTGTCGCCGCCATTCATGAAATAACCGAGGATGTCGGCATCGAAGATCATGGCGGAGGCGCCGGCGCCGAGATCGGTGCCGACCTGGTACCAGGTGTAGGTCGACCAGTTCTTCGGTCCCGATTCCTGAATCATCTGGACCCATTGTTTGTGGAACGCCTTCGATTCGGCCGTGTTCATCGCCGCGGTGAGCTTGCCGTCGGCCACAGTGAAGTCCCTCTGGCCGAAATTCGAATAGCCCGACAGGAAGCCCGGATGGATCGAGGCCCACGAGCGCGAGCCGCGCACGCCGATGCCATAGGGTCCGCCCAGATCCTTGGTGAGCTTCGCCGCCGTCGCCACGAGTTCGTCGAGATTCTTCGGCGGCTGGACACCGGCCTTCTCGAACATCTTCACATTGTAGGAGAGGTTGTTGAGCTCATAGCCCCACGGGATGCACCACTGCTTGGCATCGGCGGAGCCGAGTTCGCCTCCCGGCACGCCGTTCCACGCCGTCGAGGCCCGAAGACCCGGCAGCACGTCGTCCCAATTGTAGGTCGGGTTCGTCTTCGCCGGATCCTTGATGTACTCGTTGAGATCGGCGATCCAGCCGGCCGGACCATAGGTCCAGGTCATATAGGCGCCGGTCATGAAGGCATCATATTCGCTTGAGCCCGACGACAGCGCCGCTGTCACCTTGTCGAAATAGACATCTTCCGGGAAGACGTCATAGGTGACGTCCATGCCCGTCATGTCCTTGAAGGTCTGCAGATTGGCGATCATCGCATCCGCGTAGGGGTGCTTGTTGAGCAGGAGCTTGAGCTTCGTGCCCTTGTGCGCCATCCAGTCGAATTCCGCCGCCATGGCGCGTGTTTGCGCCTGGGTGAGCAGCACGCCGCCCAGGCTGGCTGAAATTCCGAGCTTGGCCGAAGCGGCGAGCAATTCGCGCCGCGAGAGCTTGCCAGCGACGAAAGCGTCGAACAGCCCTTTTTCTTTCTCGTACATTCCCATTTTCCTCCGTTGGTTGGACAGTCGTCAGGCCGATGCGGTGTTGTTGTTCTTGTCGCCGGTTTCTGCGCCCGGTTCTTCTTCCGCCAGTTGCCGGGCGGTGGCTTCGTCAGTGATGAGACCGGTCAGGAGACCGCTCCGCAGCACGGCGCGAATGGCTTTCATCTTGTTGCGGCCGCCGGCGATGGCGACCATCTCGCGCCCGCGCAGCTGCTCGATGTCGGGAGCAAGCGCACGGTCCGAGAGATCGGTCGGCACGCGCCTGCCGTCGTCGTCGAAGAACGAACCCAGCACTTCGCCGAGCGCGCCGGCGCGGGCGACATCCTCGATCTCGCTGCCGCTCACCATGCCGGCCGAGGTGATGAAGCCGGCATTGTCGACCTCGCCGATGCCGACGAGATGCAGGCTCGCCTGACGGGCCAGCGCCACGACATCGGCGATGCCGAATTGCTTCAGCAGCACCGCCTTGTCGGCGACGCTGTTGGCGAAGAACGGCACCGGCAGAAGATAGGCCTCCGAGCCGGTGCGTTCGGAGAGGCGATGGATGACGTCATAGGGATTGGCGGCGAAGCGGCGCGTCAGGCCGCCGAGCAGCGACACGAACTGCACATGGGGCGCGGGCGAGCTCGGCAGGAAATCGATTGCGGCGGCGAGCGTTCGCCCATGTCCGACGCCGATGATCTGGTGCGCGGCGCGATCGAGCACATTGCGCAGATAGCGCGCGCCCGCCATGCCGAGGGTGCGCAGCGGCAGGGCGCCGTCATCGATATTGGGCAGCACCTCGCAATGGCCGAGGCCGAACCTCGCCTTGATCTGCTCCTCGAGAGCCACGCAGCCGGCGATCGGTCCTTCGACGAAGACGCGGATGAGGCCGTCGCGGCTCGCCCTGGCGATGAGGCGGTGGGCCTTGGTGTTGGGGACGTTGAGTTTCTCGGCGATCTCGCCCTGGGTCAGGCCGCCGGCGAAATAGAGCCAGGCGGCGCGCGCGGCGAGCGTCGCTTCCTCGTCGATCTGCAGGTTCGATCGGGGCTGGTCCACGTCTCCCATCCATCTGCATTTTTTTTCTCTGCCTGCAATATTTTGCAATCCTGGACATGAGTCAACGAGATTCGTTGCTGCGGCGCAGCACGCGAACGCGCAAGGAATACGTCAAGAGGAGCGCAGAGTGCCCGGATGCGCTAGAAATCCCAGGGAGAAATCAAATCAAGGCCGGTTGTCGAGAAGTCCGCCAGATTGCGTGTTGCCAGGCGTCCGCCATTTGCTCGGGCGATCGCCGCGATCACGCCGTCCGGCGCGGACATCGGGCGTCCCTGCCGGGCGGCCGTCCCCATGATCTCACCGTAGGTGAGCGCGGCCTCTTCCGTTAATCCGAAGATACGCGCCGCGAACCGGCGACGCCAGTCGGCCAGCCCCGCCTCCAACCGCATGGCTCTTTCGTCCGGTCGTATCTTCTCTATGCCGAAGGCAATCTCGGCAATCGTCACCGTGGGGAGCGCAAGCTCGGCATCATGCCGCACGAGCCAGGCGATGACCGCTTCGTCCGGCTTCTTCCTCAAGGCTCGGCAACGACATTCGTATCCAGGAAAATCAAAGATCGACACCCATATGCTTGCGCCGGCTCTTCTTGATGATGGCTTCAAGGGCGATGTCATCGGCGTCACTTGGGGCCGCCATGCGGGCGTAAAAAGCCGCCGCCGGCTCGCGACCCGTTTCGCGAATTTCATAGGCCTCGAGCGCGCGCTCCACGATATCGGCGACTGAGCGGTTTTCGCGACGGGCCAATCGATGGGCAAGGTCCCGGGCCCTGGCGCTGCGCACGGAAAGCCGAGGTTCTGCCATTTGGCGTCTCCTTTTCACGCCCTCAACATAGAGCAAAACACCCTTGCCATCGAGATGGCAGAAGCTGGCCGGACGGCTAAGCCGGTGGTCGGCAGCGTGTGTGGCGGCCTGACTTGAAATCGTAGATCACGCCATTCTGATCGAAGTCGGGAGCCAGCATGGTGAGAATGGCCGGCGCCAGCGCCTCAGGCAGCGGCACCGTATCGGGATCTTCCTCGGGCCAGGCCTCTATGCGCATTTCGGTGCGGATCGGCCCCGGGCTGATGAGATTGGCCCTGACCGGCGTGCCTTCGATCTCATGCGCATAGACGCCGACCAGCGCCTCGAGCGCCGCCTTGCTGACCGCATAGGGCGCCCAGCCGGCATGGCGTTTCCAGGCGACGCCCGATGTGACGAACAAGGCCCGCCCGGCGGTGCTCTTGCGCAGCAGGCCATCGAGGCGGTGCACAAGGCGGAAATTGGCGGTGAGGTTGATCGCGAGCGCCGCTTCGAAATCCTCGGGCGGAAGGTCGCCCAGAACCTCCTTCTTGCCGAGGATGCCGGCATTGCCGAAGAGCCCGTCGAGCCGGCCGAAACGCTCAGCGATCAATGTCGAAAGGCGGTCGATATCGGCGACCGCACTCATTTCGCAGGCGACAAGAGTTGAGTCGCCCCCCAATGATTTCGCTTCCGAATCCAATCCGTGCAGCGCTTCGAGGCTGCGCGCCGTCGCCACGACATGGGCGCCCTCTCGCGCCAGCGCCCTGAAGGCGGCCCGGCCTATGCCGCGCGAGGCGCCAGTGACCAGGATGACGCGGCCTCTATGCTGTCCGGGCAAGGCATCCCCCCGTTCCGAGATATGATCGTGATGGGCCTGCGCTTAACCTGCCCGATCAGGCATTTCAACCCGGACAATACCAAAACATTACCACTATAATTTTCTTTCATACAGGTATTATTTTGGTATTGTCCGCGCCGGAGAATCATCAATGGCCGGACAGGAACTCTTCATTGGCGTCGACGGCGGCGGTACGAAATGCCGGATCCGCCTGCGCGACCGGGAGAGCGCCCTTCTGAGCGAGGCTGTCGGCGGTCTTGCCAATCTCTACCAGGATCTCGACGCGGCGCTGGCGACCATCCGCGCCACGCTTGGCGAAGCCCTGCTCAGGGCGGGCCTCTCCGAAGGGGATCAGGCGCACATCCATGTCGGCCTCGGCCTCGCGGGGGCGGTGACAGCCGAAACCACCCTGGCGGTGCGCCAGGCCCTGAAGGCTTTTGCCAGCGTCAGCGTCGATGTCGATGCCTATGCCGCCTGTCTCGGCGCTCATGACGGCGCCGATGGCGGCATCGTCATCGCCGGCACCGGGTCGGCGGGCCTGGCTCTCGTCAATGGCCGGCGCCACTGGATCGGCGGCTTCGGCTTTCCCCTGGGCGACCAGGGCTCGGGCGCCATTCTGGGGCGCGGCGCCTTGCGCCGGGCCGCCCTCAGCCTCGACAATCTCATTCCTTCCTCGCCTCTGCTCGACGAGCTTCTCGCCGAGTTCAACCGCGACCGCGACGCTTTCGCCGAATGGGCGCGCCATGCCTTGCCGCGCGACTATGCGCAATTCTCGCCGCGCATCTTTGCCGCTGCAGCGCAAGGCGACCGATACGGCCTGGAACTGGTGCAGGATGCAGCCCGCGCCGTTGCGCGTCTCGCACGTGAACTTCTGTCGCGCGGCGCGCCCAGGGTCGCCCTCGTCGGCGGACTGGCGCCGCCTCTCGCGCGCTTCATGCCGGACGATCTCAAACCCTGTCTGAGTGAGCCGAAGCGTGATCCGCTCGACGGCGCCATCATGATGGCGCGCCATGCCGCGGGACTCGAAGGCTGGGGTTCATGACGGCGGGCCCGCCGATCTTCGAGCGCGCCCGCATCACCGATGGCGGGCCGGCCCCGCTCTATCTCAAGCTCAAGCGCCTCGTCACCGATGCCATCGCGCAAGGCGCGCTCGCCGATGAGGATGCGATCCCGGGCGAGCGTGATCTCGCCCGCATGCTCGGCATATCGCGCGTCACCGTGCGCAAGGCCTTCGCCGATCTCGTCGCCGAAGGCGTCCTCGTCCAGCGCCGCGGCTCCGGCACATTCGTGGCGCCCAGATCCGGTCGCATCGAATTGCCGCTGTCGCGCCTCACCAGCTTCACCGAGGACATGCGCTCGCGCGGCATCGAGACCGTTTCCGACTGGCTCGACCGTTCCGCGGCTTTGCCGACGCCGGAGGAATCTCTCGTCCTGGCATTGTCGCCCGGCGAGAAAGTCAGCCGCCTGCATCGCCTGCGCCGCGCCGACGGCAGGCCGCTCGCCATCGAACGCGCCTCGATCCCGCAGCGTTTCCTGCCCGATCCGCTTGCCGTCGAAGATTCGCTCTATGAAAGCCTGGCCGCGCGCGGCTTGCGCCCGGTGCGCGCCTTGCAGCGCCTGCACGCGGTGGCGCTGACCCGGTCAGATGCCGGGCTTCTCGGCCTCCCTGAAGGCAGTCCGGCGTTATCCACCGAACGCGTGGCCTATCTGACCGACGGCCGCGTAATCGAATTCACCCGGTCGCACTATCGCGGCGATTCCTACGACTTCATCGCCGAACTTCATCTCGCAGCAGGATCATGACAGATATACAGACAGACATGGCGCGTGAAACCGCCGAAGCGCCCGAGGCCGTCGCCCGCATGCTCGCAACCAGCCGCGCGGCGCTGGCCGAGCTCGGCCGGCTCTATCGTGACAGGCGGCCCACCCATATCGTGACCTGCGCGCGCGGCTCCTCCGACAACGCCGCATCCTATTTCAAGTATCTGATCGAGATCACGCTCGGCCTGCCCTGCTGCTCGGTCGGCGCTTCGGTCGTCTCCGTCTATGGCGCCAAGCTCGCTTTACGCGATACGCTGCTCCTCACCATCTCGCAATCGGGCAAGAGCCCGGACATCCTCGCTTTCCAGGCGGAAGCTAAGCGCGCCGGCGTCCCGACACTGGCCATCACCAATACCGAGGATTCCCCGCTCGCCCGCGAGGCCGACCTGTGCCTGCCGCTCAGCGCCGGCATCGAGCGCAGCGTCGCCGCGACCAAGACCTTCATCACCTCGGCCGCCATGGCCGCGGGCCTTGCCGCCGCCTGCGGCGGCGAGGCCGAGCTCAGCGATGCCGTCGAGAGATTGCCCGACGATCTGACCAGGGCGCTGGCGATCCGCTGGAGCGAGGCCGAAGCCCTTCTTGCCAACAGCACATCGTCCTACGTGCTGGGCCGCGGCCCCTCGCACCCGATGGCGCAGGAGGCCGCCCTCAAGCTCAAGGAAACGGGCGGACTCCATGCCGAGGCCTATTCCGCCGCCGAGGTGCTGCATGGTCCGATGGAGCTGGTGACCGACGGTTTTCCTGTTCTGGTCCTGGCCCCCGCCGACAAGGCGGCCTCGACGACGCATGATACCTCGAGGCGCCTGAGCGAGGCGGGCGCCCGGGTGATCACGCCCGATTATGCGCGCACACGCCATCCCTTGCTCGACCCGATTTCGCTGATCCAGAGCTTCTATGGCAGCGCCGAGCGCATTGCGCGCCTGCGCGGCCGCAATCCCGACAGGCCGCGCCTCCTCAAGAAAGTGACGCAGACGAGATGACCCGCGCGAGCCTCACCAATGCCCGCATCTTCGACGGCGACCGCTTGCGCGACGGCATGGCGGCCGTCATCGCCAAGGGCAGGATCGAGGCGCTCATCCCGGCAGCCGAGCTCGATCCCGCGATCCCCTCGCTCGATCTCGAAGGCGGCGTGCTGGCGCCGGGCTTCATCGACGCGCAGGTGAATGGCGGCGGCGGCGTGCTGCTCAATGAGAACCCGTCGGTCGCCGTCGTTCGCCGCATGGCTGAAGCCTATCGCGCCTTCGGCACGACGGGCCTGCTGCCCACCGTCATCACCGACCGCACCGACATCATCCATGACGCGGCGAGAGCGGTTCGCGACGCGAGGCGCGCCGGCGTGCCCGGCATTCTCGGCATCCATATCGAAGGACCGTTTCTCGATCCGCGCCGCCGCGGCGCCCATCCGCCCGAGCATATTCGCCCCATCACCCCGGAAGATGTCGCCTGGCTGAAGGACCTCGATTGCGGCATCGTCCTCCTGACCGTGGCGCCCTCGCATGTGGCGCCCGTGACCATTCGCGATCTGGCCAAAGCCGGCATCATCATCTCGCTCGGGCATTCGGAGGCGACGGCAGCCGAGGCCGGAGCGGCTCTCGCCGCCGGTGCGCGCGGCTTCACCCATCTCTTCAACGCCATGAGCCAGCTGCAGCATCGCGAGCCCGGCATGGTCGGGGCGGCACTTGCCGACGAGCGCAGCTATTGCGGCATCATTGCCGATGGCCATCATGTCGATCCCCTGGCGCTCAGGGTGGCGCTTGCCGCGAAGCCCAGGGGACGCATTTTCCTCGTGACCGACGCCATGCCGCCCGCCGCCGGGGGACCGCCGAGCTTCGCGCTCCAGGGCCGCCGGATCACGGCGCGCAACGGCCGCCTCGAGCTCGATGCGGGCACGCTCGCCGGCTCCATCCTCACCATGGATCAGGCGCTGCGCTATTGCATCGCGTCCCTCGGTCTCGATCTCGCCGAGGCGCTGCGCATGGCGACGCTCTATCCCGCAGCCTTCCTCGGTCTCGATGGCGAGCTTGGCCGTATCGCGCCCGGCTACCGCGCCAATCTCGTGCATCTGACGGATGAGCTCGCCGTCACCCGGACCTGGATCGAGGGAGAAGTCTCCGCATCATGAAACTCAAGCTTGCCGGCCACATCAGTCAGGGCTCGGGCCATGTGAACGAGGATGCCGTGGGCTTCATTGGCGAGCCGGATGACATCCGCGCCGCCTGGGCGCTGGACGGCGTCACCGGCATCAACGACTTGAGCCTCGGTCTCGGCGGCAGCGACGCGCAATGGTTCGTTGCGCGCATCGATGCGCATCTGCGCGACCTCGTTCCGCGCGCCCGCGATCTCGCCGAAACCATGGCGGAACTGGTCGACCGGCTCATCGAGGACCAGTCGCGCGTGGTCGATCACAAGGACATGGCGGCCAATTTCGACCCGCCCGCCGCCTGCATCGCCGCCGTCTGCCGGATCGGCTCCGATTGGCATTCCATCCGTCTCGGTGACTGCCGGCTCCTGGCCGAGGACAGGACCGGCCTTCGCCGCATCGTCGATTTTCCCAATGACGAGTTCGACCACTGGATCACAGCGGAAGCGACCCGTCTTCGCGAAGCCGGCATGTCGGATCTGACCGGTCTCTTCGAGGCCCTGCAGCCCGCCCATTTCGCCAGCCGGCGCCAGCGCAACCGGCCGGGCGGCTATGGCGTCATCGAGGCCGATCGCGCCTGTCTCGCTTTCGTCGAGCATATGCCGCTGCACGATCCCTCCGCCATCCTGCTGTCGAGCGACGGCTTCTTCCGCCTGGTCGACCACTATGCCGAAACTTCCGAGGCCGAGCTCCTGGCGCGCGCGACGGGAGACGGCGAGGTCTCGGCCCTCTATGAGACCTTGCGGCGCATCGAGCGCGGTGATCCCGACTGCCGCAGGTTCCCGCGCCTCAAGCCGCAGGACGACGCCAGCGCCGTCGCGCTCAGGGCTGTATGATCATCTACTAGCGCGGGATGCGAAAAGGTGGATACCGGTTTTTCGCAAGAATCCCGCGCTAACATATAAGGATCGATCACGTTTATGAGTTTGGATCGTAAC
>CAZICN010000160.1:5462-9660 GCA_964537655.1 uncultured Aestuariivirga sp. | reverse complement strand
CCGTCGGCCGGATGATCTGCGCCATGACGCGCTCCGCCATCACCTCGGTGACGACGGGGGCCGGCGAATAGGCGCCCATGCCGCCGGTATTGGGTCCGGTATCGCCGTCGCCGACGCGCTTGTGATCCTGGGCCGCCGCCAGCGCCACGGCGGTCCTGCCGTCGCACAGAGCGAAGAAGCTCGCCTCCTCGCCGTCGAGGAATTCCTCGATCACGCATTCGGCAGCGCCGAACTGGCCGGCGAAGATGTCATCGATCGCGGCCAGCGCCTCATCGAGCGTCAAGGCGACGGTGACGCCCTTGCCGGCGGCGAGCCCGTCGGCTTTGACGACGATCGGAGCACCCTTCGCCTTCGCATAGGCGACGGCTTCCGCCCGGTCGGTGAAGCGGCCATAGGCGCCGGTCGGTATGGCGAACTCGGCGCAGAAATCCTTGGTGAAGCCTTTCGAGCCTTCGAGCTGGGCCGCCGCCTTCGACGGGCCGAACACCTTGATGCCGGCACCTCTCAGATCATCGGCGATGCCGGCGACCAGCGGCGCTTCCGGTCCCACGACGACGAACTCAATCGCCTTGTCGCGGCAGAAGGCGATCACCGCCTGATGATCGCCGATATCGAGCGCCACGCAGGTTGCGTGCCGGGCGATGCCGGGATTGCCCGGCGCGCAATAGAATTGACCCAGCAGCGGGCTTGCGGCGATCGCCCAGGCGAGCGCGTGTTCGCGTCCGCCCGAGCCGATAAGCAGAACATTGAGTGGCGTCATTCGGGCATCCTATGGCGAGATTCAGGCGCTGCGAAAAGCCCATTTTTTTCGGAACTGGAGAGAGAAAGAGCGGTTAGCCTTCGAGGGCGGCGTTTCCAAGGATGATGGAGGAACTCATGTTCAAGCGACCTTTAGTCAAGCCTCTGCTCGGCGCGGCGGCGCTCGCCACGCTCGCCGCGGCCTTCTCGACGTCAACCGCCAATGCGGACCCTTCGTCCTGCTCGTCCTATGCGCGTGACATCGCGGCAGCCGAGGCGCCGCGGCGCGGCCTGGTGGACGGCGTGGTGATCGGCACGCTGGATACGGTCTTTACTGGCGGTGCCGGCGCCGATGAGCGCTACCGCGAGGTCTATGACGAAGCCTATGCCGACTGCATGGAGCGCGACCGAGTCGCCTATGTGCGCCCGAGCGTGCGCGAACATGTCGTCGTGACGGTGCGTCCTGAAACCGGCACCGACGAATGGGTGAGCTACTGCTCGGCCAAATACCGGTCCTTCGATCCCGACACCGGCATGTATGTCACCTATGAAGGTGAATCTGTGCCCTGCAGGTAAAGGGCTCATCGGCAAATCTGCCGATTGACAGCGCGTCGTGACATGGCAAGTGTCGGGGCATGACCGATCATGACCCTGAAACCGGCGAGCTGCGCGAGGCCCCGAAGGCCAATGTGACGGAATTCACCGTCTCCGAGATTTCCTTCGCGCTCAAGCGCACGCTCGAGGATTCCTTCGGGCATGTGCGGGTGCGGGGCGAAATCTCGGGCTTTCGCGGGCCGCATTCCTCCGGCCATTGCTATTTCAGCCTGAAGGACCAGGGTGCGCGCATCGACGCGGTGCTCTGGCGCAGCAGCTACAACCGGCTGAAGGCGAAGCTGCAGGAAGGCCTGGAAGTGATCGCCACCGGCAAGATCACCTCCTATCCGGGCAAGTCGTCCTATCAGATCATTGTCGAGAACCTGGAGCCCGCCGGCGCCGGCGCGCTGATGGCGCTGCTCGAGGAGCGCAAGCGCAAGCTCGCCGCCGAAGGCCTGTTCGATCAGGCACGCAAGAAGGCCATTCCGTTCCTGCCGCGCGTCATCGGCGTCGTGACGTCGCCAACGGGTGCGGTCATCCGCGATATTCTCCATCGGCTCAATGACCGCTTTCCCCGCCATGTCATGGTCTGGCCGGTCAGGGTGCAGGGTGAGACCTCGGCCGCCGAGGTCGCCGCCGCCATACGCGGCTTCAATACGATGAAGCTCAAGCCCGATCTCCTCATCGTGGCGCGGGGCGGCGGCAGCCTCGAGGATCTGTGGAGCTTCAACGAGGAAATCGTGGTGCGGGCCGCCGCGGAAAGCGTCATTCCTTTGATCGCGGCCGTCGGCCACGAGACCGACTGGACGCTCATCGATCATGTCGCCGATCTGAGGGCGCCGACGCCGACCGCCGCCGCCGAGCGCGCCGTTCCGGTGCGCGCCGACCTCCTGAGCCAGGTCGCCTCGCTCTCGGCGCGCCATGATCGCGGCCTCAAGCGCCTGATGACCGAACGGCGCACCCGTGTGCGCGCCGCGGCGCGCGCTCTGCCGCGGCCCGACGACATCCTCGCTCTGGCGCGCCAGCGCTTCGACAGTGTTTCGGGAAGGCTGCGCTCCGGCCTCGTCAAGAACACCTTGCTGCACCGCCGGGAATTCGAGAGCTGGTCCGTCCGCCTGACGCCCCGGCCGCTCAAGGCCCATATCGCCGAACAGGCGCGCCGTCTCGACCGGCGCGGGATCGAGTTGCGCCGCGATCTCAACCGTCTGATCGTGCAGCGCCGCACCGCGCTTTCGGCGAGCGGCAAGCTGCTGACCTCGCTCTCCTACAAATCCGTCCTGCAGCGGGGCTATGCGCTGGTGCGCGACGCCGAGCGCCAGCCTTTGAGCAGCGCCGGCCAGGTCAGGCCCGGCCAGGAATTGCACATCGAGTTCCGCGACGGCGAGGTAGAAGCTCTGGCTCATGGCGCGCCGCCTGCGCCGGGGAGACCCGCAAAAGCGCGTGAAGGCGGCCAGGGGTCATTGTTCTGACCGACCGGACACGCTAGTTAAGGTCTCCATGAACAGGCACGAACCTTTCCTGCCGCGCGGCCGCGAGGCCAAGATCCGCTATCTCGACGCCGACTTCCAGGTGCTGAGCGAGGGCGATCACGTCATTTGCGCGGTGACGGGCATGCCGATCAAGGTCGAGCAGCTGACCTATTGGAGCGTGGCGCGCCAGGAGGCCTATGGGTCGGCCGAAGCCGCCTTCCGCCGCCTGCTCGATACTGATCTCAAATAAAATTGGGAATGTAATCGAAGAGCGGGCGCACGAGCCTCAGCGTGTCGTCGCGAAACACCATGACGACATTGAGGAAGAAGAACAGCGCTCTCAGAACCCCGATCGTGGCCGGGCGCAGCGGGCGGTCTTTCACCAGCTTGGCGAAGAGCCAGAAGAGGAGAAACGCGCCATTGACGGCAGCCAGCAGGATCCACAAAGGCGGGTGCCCTTGCTGGAGGAATGTCCAGAGCGTATCCCATTGGGATTCAACGAATATCTCTTTCATGGCCAGGTCCTGGTCGGAGCTTCCGGGCGACTATGGCAGAGAGGGCTTAAGGATCCCTCAGCGCAGGGCAGGCAAAACTGGCGCTTGAGCATCAAGCTGTGTATAAGCCGCGGGCCTCCGGACAGGGATTCCGGGGCACTGTGGAGTGTGGAGTTAAGATCATGGCGAAGGCCTGGACACCGAGCTCATGGCGCAATCTGCCGGTCATGCAGCTGCCTGTTTACAACGATCCTGCCAGGCTGGCCGAGGTCGAGAAGCAGCTCGCCGGCTATCCGCCGCTGGTTTTTGCAGGCGAAGCCCGCAAGCTGAAGCGCAAGCTCGCCAAGGTCTCCGAAGGCAAGGGTTTCCTGCTCCAGGGCGGCGATTGCGCCGAGAGCTTCGCCGAGCATTCCGCCGACAATATCCGCGATTTCTTCCGGGTGTTCCTGCAGATGGCGGTGATCCTCACTTTCGCCGGCGGCCAGCCGGTGGTGAAGGTCGGCCGCATCGCCGGCCAGTTCGCCAAGCCGCGCTCATCGCCCACCGAACTCGTCGATGGCGAGGAATTGCCGATCTATCGCGGCGACATCGTCAACGACTTCGCCGGCACCTCGCAGGCGCGCCGCCCCGATCCCGAGCGCCAGATCATGGCTTACCGGCAGTCGGCGGCCACACTCAATCTTCTGCGCGCCTTCGCGCAGGGCGGCTATGCCAATCTCGAGCATGTGCACAAATGGACGCTCGGTTTCCTGAAGGACGGTCCGGCCTGGGAGCGCTATCAGGCGCTGGCCGACCGCATCACCGAGGCGCTCGGCTTCATGCGCGCCTGCGGCATCAATCCCGACACGGCGCCGCAATTGCGCTCGACCGATTTCTTCACGAGCCACGAGGCGCTGCTGCTCG
>CAZICN010000160.1:0-5452 GCA_964537655.1 uncultured Aestuariivirga sp. | reverse complement strand
AGGCGCTGACCCGCATCGATTCGACCAGCGGCGACTGGTACGCCACTTCCGGCCACATGCTGTGGGTCGGCGACCGCACCCGCCAGCCCGATCATGCCCATATCGAGTTCTGCCGCGGCGTGAAGAACCCGATCGGCCTCAAATGCGGTCCCTCGCTCGGCCCCGATGAGCTGATCCGGCTGATCGACCTGCTCAATCCCGACAATGAATCGGGAAGGCTGACGCTGATCACCCGCTTCGGCGCCGACAAGGTCGACAAGCACCTGCCCGAGCTGATCCGCGCGGTGAAGCGCGAAGGACGCATCGTCGTGTGGTCCTGCGATCCGATGCATGGCAACACCATCAAGTCGCGCTCGGGCTACAAGACGCGCCCCTTCGACCAGGTGCTCGCCGAGCTGCGCCGCTTCATGGCGGTGCACCAGGCGGAAGGCACGCATGCGGGCGGCATCCATGTCGAGATGACCGGCAAGGACGTCACCGAATGCACCGGCGGCGTCAGGGCGCTGTCGGACGAGGACCTCAACGACCGCTACCACACCTTCTGCGATCCGCGCCTCAACGCGGCGCAGGCGCTGGAGCTGTCTTTCCTGGTGGCCGAGGAACTGAAGAAGGAACAGGCGCTGCATCCGCGCGCCGATGACGACGAGGCGGCGGAAGCGGCGGAGTGACCTTCCTCGGGTGTGAAACATGAAGAAGGCGGCTCCGACGGCGAAGAAGACGAAGAGCGGCGCCCAGGTAGCGAAGGAGGGCGCCTCTCCCGCGCGGCTGATCGATGCGCGCATCGGCGAACTCGAGGATTGGCGGGGCGAGACGCTGGCCCGCATCCGGGCGCTCATCAAGGCGGCCGACCCCGACGTGGTCGAGGAATGGAAGTGGCGCGGCGTTCCGGTGTGGTCGCATGCCGGCATCATCTGCACCGGCGAGACCTATAAGAGCGTGGTGAAGATGACCTTCGCCAAGGGTGCCGCACTGGCGGACCCCGCGAAGCTCTTCAATGCCAGCCTCGACGGCAACACCAGGCGGGCCATCGATCTGCGCGAAGGCGACAGGATCGACGAGACGGCGCTGAAGGCGCTCATTCGCGCTGCCGTGGCGCTGAACAAGTCAAAGCCCGCCCGCTGAAGCGGTTGCCAGGTGCGGCCTATATGGGCCGCGTCTTGATCCGCTCGCCCCGCAATTCGAGCCAGATGTGCCCCGCGACGGCGGTGAGCACGATGCCGCCGCCCGCCAGTGTCGGACCGCCCGGCACTTCGCCGAAGGCGAGCCACACCCACAAGGGCGCGAGCGGCACGTCGAGCGCCGTGAGCAGCGTCGCTTCGGCGGCGGGGATCATGCGCGAGCCGAGGCCGAAGAGCACGAGGCCGAGCGCGCTCTGCGTCACGCCGAAGACCGCGAGCAGGACGAGGTCTTCGGACGAGACATCGAGCGGGTCGCAGAACCAGAAAGCGACGAAGGCCGCGACCCAGGCGGAAAGCCCCATGGCCGGCATGATGGGAATGTCGCGCTTCCAGCGCAGGATGACCGCGAGCAGCGCCATGGTGAGGGTCATGAGCAGGGCGACGAACTGGCCCAGGAGGCTGCCGCCATAGCTGGCGCCGCTCAGCGTCACCACCACGCCGACAATGGCGAGGAGGCTCGCGGCGAGGACTCCGACGGACGATCTCTCGCGCAGGATGAGCCAGGCCACGCCCGCGGTGATGAAGGGAACGGTGGCATAGATCACATAGACATCGGCAACCGTCGTCAGCATGAGGGAGCCGATGAAGGCGATCATGCCGAAGCCCGAAATGACGGCGAGCAGGATGCCCATGACGCCGAGGCTCATATAGGCCTGGGCCACCTTGCCGCGATGATGCACCGCGGTCATGACCGCGAAGGCGAGCCCGCCGAAGACGCCGCGCCAGAACAGCATGGTCCACACGTCTTCATCGATGAGGCGGGTGAAGAACCCGGCCGTCGACCAGGCGACCGCCGACAGGCTGACCAGAACCCAGCCGAGATAACGCTGACGATCGCCGCCCATGCGTGCCCCTTTCGCGCAAGCCCGCACTCTGCGCGCCCGGCCTGCCAGCTCCTGTCAGCAGCCGTCACACCGGCGGCGGCAGCGCCCGCATGGCGCGAGATCAGGAAAAGTGGATGCCGGTTTTTCCGTCCGATCACGCGCCAAATTTATGAATCCGATCACGTTATCACTTCAGATCGGTCCGATCTGAAGTGATCGTGATCTAGGCCGAATCTCGGTCAGGATATGCCCGAACAGGGCCGCCATCACGATGCCGCCGCCGATGAGCACGGCGCCGGCCGGCGTCTCGCCCAGGAAGAGCCATACCCAGAGCGGTGTGAACGGCACTTCGAGGGCGGCGATCAGCGTCGCCTCGGCTGCCGGAATCTTGCGCGACCAGATGGCATAGAGGATGAGGCCGGTGGCATTCTGCACCACGCCGAACAGCGCGATGAGGAGAAGGTCCTGCGCCCCGACCGACAAGGGCGCGGCGAACCAGAAGGTCACGAAGGAGCAAAACCAGGCGGAAATGCCCATCGCCGGCAGCATCGGCACATTCTGGTGCCGCCGCATGATGGTCGTCATGGCGGCCATGCCGAGCGTCATCACGACGGCAAGGCCCTTGCCGAACAGGCTGCCGTCCCAGGAGGCGTCCTTCAGCATGAAGGCGACGCCGGCGAGCGCGATCAGGCTGGCGATGAGGGTGCGGATGCCCGGCTTCTCGCCAATGAACAGCCAGGCGAAGGCCGCCGTGATGAAGGGGACGGTCGCATAGATGATGAGCGCCTCGGCGACGGTCGTGTAGCGCATCGAGCCGATGCCGCAGATCATGCTCATGGCCGAGAGCCCGGCGACCGCGAAGACCGGCGGCGGCAGGCTCTTGAGGCGCAGCAGGCCGGCTTTGCCCTCGAGCAGGAGATAGACCAGCATCACCGCCGAGCCCGAGAAGACGCCGCGCAGGAACAGCAAGGTCATGAGATCGGCGCTGATCAGGCGCACGAAGATGCCCGATGTCGACCAGAAGAGGGCCGCGACCGCCACGAGCAGCAGGCCGAGACGATGGGATGGGGAGGCGGCGGCGTTCATGAGGACTGTTTCGCCTTGAAGAGGTTGAGCGTGTTGGCGCCGAGGATGAGAAGCGTGCCGAGGATCGAATAGGCGTCGATGCCCTCCGCATAGAGCCAGTAGCCGGCGAACACCGTCAGCGGCACGCGCAGGAAGTCTATCGGCATGATGATCGTCGTGTCGGCGAGCGTGATAGCCCGCGACAGGCAGTAATGCGAGACGGTGCCGATGACGCCGACGACCGCGACCCAGATCCAGTTCTGCGGCTCCGGCCATTTCCAGGTGATCCAGGCCGGCACCGCGCCGATCACCGTCTGGATGGCGAACATCAGGAAGATGACGGTGAGGGCCGAGTCCTTGCGGGTGATGACCTTGGTGAAGGCGATCGAGGCGGCGAAGCCCAGGGCGGCGAGCAGGGCCACCATATGGCCGGTGTCGATATGGGCGGTCCCCGGCCTGACGATGAGCAGGATGCCGAGGAAGCCCAAGCCTATGGCGGCGATCTTGGCGCGGGTCAGCCGCTCGCCGAGGAACAAGGCGGCGATGAGGGCGACCCAGATCGGCATGGTGAATTCGATCGCGACGACCTGGGCGAGCGGAATGAGGACGAGGGCCAGGAACCAGGAATATTGCGCGGCGTAGTGGAAGATGTTGCGCAGGATGTGCAGCCGCAGATTACCGAAGCGGTCCCTGAAGCCGCCATGATAGAGGACGATGGGCGTCAGGATCGCAAGCGCGATCACGCTCCTCAACATCATGATGACGAAGACGGGGATGTCATGGCCCAGTTCGCGGCCGGCAATGGTGAGCGCAAGCGTGCTGAGGAGCCATCCCGCCATCCAGATGGCCGCCTGTGGTGTCGACTGTTGCGGCAAGCCCGATTCTCTCCGTGGTTTCGCGACCATAGGGGGGCTGTCCTCGGCCAGCTAGGGCCGAAAGGTCATATCAACCTTGCGTGACGACATGGGCTTGACGGCGGGGGACAGTTCGGCCATTTTGCCGCCCCATGACAACCGCCCGGAAATATGCCGTTCACATGTGCGGCATTATTATTTGCATCTAGCGTACAAACGCTGGCTGGCGGCCGCTTTCCTTAATTTTCAGTTGAAGCGATCCTCCGGGCCGGCAAGCCTGGAGCGCTTCCCGCCAAAGTCTCCCGACTTTGGCGATAGGGAAACGCTCCAAACCAGAAATTTGCCGAGCCTTTTTACTCGACCGGATTGAAAAATCCGATCGAGCCAGGCTCCGGGGAGCCCTATGACGTTGAGACTTTACAATACCCTGACCCGAGCCAAGGACGTCTTCAAGCCGATCGATGCGAAGTCGGTGCGCCTCTATGTTTGCGGCCCGACGGTCTACGACCTCGCCCATATCGGCAATGCCCGCCCGGTCATCGTCTTCGACGTGCTGTTCCGGCTGCTGCGCCATCTCTATGGCGCGGAGCACGTCACCTATGTGCGCAACATCACCGACATCGACGACAAGATCAACGCCAGGGCCAGGGAAGAGGGTGTTCCGATCGGCGACCTGACCGGGCGCACCACCCGGCAGTTCCACGAGGATATCGCCGCCCTCAATGTGTTGCAGCCGACCCACGAGCCGCGCGCCACCGAGACCATCCCCGAGATCGTCACCATCATCGAGAAGCTGATCGCCAAGGGCCATGCCTATGTGGCGGAGGGCCACGTGCTCTTCGACGTGCCCTCGATGAAGGATTACGGCAAGCTGTCGCGCCGGCCGCTCGACGACCTGATCGCCGGCGCCCGCATCGACGTCGCTCCCTACAAGCGGGGCGAGATGGACTTCGTGCTGTGGAAGCCCTCAGGCCCCGATCTGCCGGGCTGGGACAGCCCGTGGGGCAGGGGCCGGCCCGGCTGGCATGTCGAATGCTCGGCCATGTCGTGGAAGCATCTGGGCGAGACCTTCGACATCCATGGCGGCGGCATCGACCTCATCTTCCCGCATCACGAGAACGAAGTGGCGCAGACGCGCTGCGCCTTCGGCCACAAGGTGATGGCGAACATCTGGATGCATAACGGCTTCCTGCAGATCGACGGGCAGAAGATGTCGAAGAGCCTCGGCAACTTCCTGACCATCAACGAGCTGCTCAGGGACTGGCCGGGCGAGATCCTGCGCTTCAACATGCTGCGCACCCATTACCGCCAGCCGATCGACTGGACGAAGTCGAGCCTCGAAGAATCGCAGGCGACGCTCGACCGGTGGGGCGAACTCAGCGATCGCCTTGGTGGCGCTGCCGCGAATCACAGGAGTGTCATCGCCCGGAAAGCCGTACTTGTTCAGCAGATCGCGCACTTCCATCTCGACCAGCTCGAGCAGCTCGGCGTCATCGACCAAATCGCACTTGTTCAGCCAGACCACGATCTT
>CAZICN010000159.1:0-9666 GCA_964537655.1 uncultured Aestuariivirga sp. | reverse complement strand
CGCGAGTTCATCGGCCGCGGCGCCGGCCCACTGGTCGGTGGTCACGTTGCGGATGCAGTTGCCCGAGGTCTGGATGGCATGCATCTCGACTTCGGAAAGCCTGGTGAGGATGTCGGCCGTGTCCTCGAGCTTGATCCAGTTGAACTGGATGTTCTGGCGCGTGGTGAAGTGACCGTAGCCCCGGTCCCATTTCTCGGCGATGAAGGCCAGCGTGTTGAGCTGGCGCGACGAGAGCGTGCCATAGGGAATGGCGATGCGCAGCATATAGGCGTGAAGCTGCAGATAGAGCCCGTTCATGAGGCGCAGGGGACGAAATTCGTCCTCGGTCAGCTCGCCGGCGAGGCGGCGGCTCGCCTGGTCGCGGAACTGGGCGACGCGCTCGGCGACGAACTGGCGGTCGAACTCATCGTACCGGTACATGGTCAAACTCCCTGCAGGGCGGCGAAGTGGCCGCCCTTGCCCTCGGCCTGCTTGCCGAGATCGGTGCGCACCGTGGGGCCAAGCGAACGGATGCGCTCCTTGATGTGCGAGGCGAAGACATGGCCGTCACGGCGCTCGGCCTCGAACAGATAGACGCCGGTCACCAGGTTGACGCGCTCATCGCTTTTGCCGCGCGCCTCGAGCGCTGCCTGCGCCTGGGGTTCGGTGGCGAGCACCGCGCCATCGATATTCTCGCTCCATTGGCCGGAATGGGTGAGGAAGACGACTTCACCGTCGCGGAGCCGGTTGGCGGTGAGGATTTTGCCCTTTTCAGTCGTGGTGGTCATGACACTGCTCTTAGAACTTGGGCCGCGGTTTCGTCGCGGACGGGGAAAGCGAGAATGTCGGCGGAGGTCCTTGCGGGTTTGAGGCCGACATAGATGATGGCGGGACCTTCGACCCCGTTGAGGGCGAGGGTTTCCCAGAGCGAGCCGATGCTACACATCATCACGCGTTCATTGGCGAGCGTGCCGTTCTCGACGATCGTGACCGGTGTCTGGTGATCGATGCCGGCATCGAGAAGCTCGGCCGAGATGTCGCCGGCGGCATTGACGCCCATATAGATGGCGAAGGCCTGGCCAGGCTTGGCGAGGGCGGCCCAATCATGCCGGGCAAGCCCGTCCTCGGAAGCGCCGGTCAGCAGGGTGAGGCTGCGGTTCTGGCCGCGCTGCGTCACCGGCAGGCCGATCGAAGCGGCACAGCCCAGAGCCGCCGTGATACCGGGCACCACATCGACCGCGATGCCTTCGGCAAGAAGAGCGGCCTGTTCCTCACCGCCGCGACCGAAGACGTAAGGATCGCCGCCCTTCAAGCGCACGACATGGCGGCCGGCCTTGGCTTCGCGGATCAGGATGGCGTTGATCTCGGATTGCCTGGGCGAGGGCTCGAACGGCTTCTTGCCGACCGCGATGCGGATGGCGTCGCGCCGCGCGAGTTCTAGAATTCCGGGGCCGATGAGACGATCATAAACGATCACGTCGGCTTCTTGCAGCTTGCGCTGGGCCTTGAGGGTGAGAAGCTCCGGATCGCCGGGGCCAGCACCCACGAGCGAGACGCGGCCGATCGACGGGGAGGAAACATCGATGAGCGCAGCCTCAAGCTCGCGGGTATAGGTCTTGGTGTCGCCCGCAAGGAAAGACTCGCGGATCGAGCCGAAGAAATAGCGCTGCCAGAAGGAGCGGCGGCGGTTGCCATGGGGAACCCGGTCGGCGACGCGGTCGCGCAGCTGGCTCGCGGCGACCGCGAGCGAGCCCAGCGTCTGCGGCAGCAAGGCTTCGATCCGGCTGCGCAAGCCCATGCCGAGCACCGGCGACGTCCCTTCTGTGCCGATGGCGACCACCACGGGATCGCGGTCGACGATCGACGGCGTGATGAAGGTGGAGAGATCGGCGGCGTCGACGGCGTTGACCGGGATGCCCCGGGCGCGAGCGGCTGCGGAGACCTCCTCATGCAGCTCCTCATCGGCCGAATAGACGAGTGCCGCGTCATCGAGAAGTGGGCCCGAGAAGCTCTTCGCCGCCCAGGCGAGACGGCCTTCCTTCAGATAGGCGAGAAGCTCGGCATGCAGCGTCGAGGCGATGACGGCGACCTTGACCTTCGTTTTCAGCAGCAGGCGGACTTTGCGCAAAGCTTCCTCGCCGCCGCCGACGACGACGGCCTTGCGGTTGTCGAGATCGAGAAAGAGAGGGAAGTAACGCATGCGACCGCTCCTCAAGCCTGGGGCACAAGCTTGACTGAAAGCCCGTTGAGATCGGGCGTGTAGATGATCTGGCAGGACAGCCTCGATGTCGGCGTCAGCACCGGCACCTCGTCCAGCATGGCCTCTTCGTCATCGCGCGCCGGATGGAGTTTCGGCACCCAGTTGGCGCAGACTTCGACATGGCAGGTGGCGCAGGCGCAGGCGCCGCCGCACAGGCCGCCAACCTCGAAGCCGTGCTCGCGGATGATCTCCATGATCCGCCAGCCTTCGACTGCGTCGAGGTCGTGGTGCCTGCCGTCCAGGTCGGTGACGCGAATAACGCCCATTTGTTCCTACCGTTCGTCCATCAGCACGATCGGATTCGGTGGCGCTTGAGCTTTCGGCCTTGAGATTCCTGTTGATTCGCAAGGGAATCTGGCGGTAGAAGAGCAAATACGCTGTTCGACAATCCGAACGTTCGTTATTACGAACAGCTGTTCTATAGAAGGAACGACGGAATGTCAACGCGCCGCGGGCGCAAATCAGGTGACGCCCAGCTCGTCGACGTAACCCCGGCCCTCGGCAAGACAATCCAGAGATTGCGCAAGGCCTACAACATGTCGCTGGGTGAGCTCTCGGAGCACTCCGGTGTCGCCAAATCGATCATCTCGCAGATCGAGCGCAATGAAACCAATCCGACCATCGGGACCGTCTACCGTCTGTCCCGCGCCCTCGATACGACGATCGACGAGGTGCTGAAGCACGACGATGACCCGAATTTCGTGGAGTTCCAGGGCAAATCCGGGGTTCCGATCCTCGAAAGCCAGGATGGACTCTGCCGGCTGGCGATCGCCGGGCCTCTCAATCTGGTCGAGCAACTGCAATGGTACGATTTCCAGGCGCGGCCGGGTGGGGCGCTTGAATCTGAACCGCATCCGCCGGGCACTGTGGAGCATCTCTACCTTCTGAAGGGGGAGCTTGAAGTCACCTGCGATGGCGAGATGCGGCTCGTGCGCACCGGTGAATCCGTACGCTTCCGCGGTGACCGGCCACACCGGCTGTTCAATCCGGGCACCGATTACGCCCATGCAACGATGGTCCTGGTGCTCCGCCAGATGTCGTCCGACGCCCCGCGTGGCTCGTCCTAGGCTGCTTCCGCGTAGCCCTTGAGAAGTCCTGCCCAGCCGCCATCACTGTCGAGCGCCGCCCGCATCTGCTCGGTATTTTCGCCGTAGCGTTCGATATTGCGGTGCTCGAGATCGACCTTCGTTTCATCGGGGCCTAGGGGCGAAAAAGTGATCTCCAGCTCGGTGATCAGCGAAGGGTCGAACTTCCAAGCGGCATTGAGCTGCCACGCAAGCAACAGGCGCCGTGGCGGGTCCCACTCGATGACATGGCCCCATTGGCATTCTGATCCATCTTCGCCTCGTTCATACCAGCGGCCTCCTGGGCGCGGTTCGAGAATGACATCCTGCAGTGGCGATGAGTTGATCGAGTGTCCCTTGTTCCACCAGCGGCCCATGCGTTCGGCGAAAACAACGAAGGCCTGATCGGCGCCGGCCTTTACTGTGATTGTCTTGCGAACGGGAGCAGGGGAGATCTGGCGGTTCATTGGTCACCTTCCTGGCCTTGCGAAAATTCGGCGGCATAGTTTTCGAGCGCCTGTGACCAGAACTGGTCGAGCCAGGCGCGTATGGCGGCGAGGCCATGCGGATCGATGCGATAGATGCGTTTTGCGCCCTCCGCGCGGTCGGTCACTAGGCCGGCGGTTTTGAGGGCCGCCAGATGCTGCGACACGGCAGGGCGGCTGATCGGCAGGCCGCTCGCCAGCACGCCAACCGGCTGGGGACCAGCGGAGAGCCGCTCGAAAATGAGCCGGCGTGTCGGGTCAGCCAGAGCATTCAGGGACTTATCGTAAGTCATAGCTTACTGTAAGTTTCTTCTTACATAAAAGTCAATAGGTTTAATGTGATTCCGTTGGGTAATTTGGTAAGGTCGATGTGGGGGGGCAGTGCAAGAAGGGACCATTGCCATGATCGACTGGATGCTTCGCGGTCCACAGATCGCGACATGCAATTGCGCCTATGGGTGTCCGTGCCAATTCAATGCGCTGCCAACCAATGGCAATTGCACCGCGGCCGTCGCGATGCGCATCGATCAGGGACATTTCGGCAAGGTGAAGCTCGACGGCCTGCGCTGGGCCGGGGTGTTCGCATGGCCCGGTCCCATTCACGAGGGGCATGGGCAGGCGCAACCCATTCTGGATGAGCGTGCCAGCCCGGAGCAGCGCGAGGCATTGCTCAAAATCCTGTCGGGACAGGAGACCGTGCCCGGTGCAACCTATTACCAGGTGTTCAGCTCGATGGTGGACAAGTTCTACGAGCCCTTGTTCAAGCCGATCAGTTTCGAGGCCGATATCGGCAAGGCGACGGGGAGTTTCCGTGTCGAGGGTGTCGTCGATTCGCGTGCCGAGCCCATCCGCAATCCCGTCACCAAACAGGACCATCGCGCGAAGGTGTCGCTGCCCAGGGGATTTGAGTATCGCGAAGCGGAATATGCCAGCAGCACGACGAAGACCAAAGGCGCCATTCCGCTCGAATGGGCGGGGCGGCATGCGCATCTGGCGATGATCCATATTACCGGTCAGGGCGTCGTGCATTAAACTCGAGGGATGAGCGGATTCTTCACGGCGCTCTTCCGGCATGAGCGGCTCGTCACGATCGCGAGCCTTGCGGTTGTCGTGACGCTCTGTGTCGCCCTCATGCAATGGTCGGGCGATCGCGTGATGATGATCGATGCCGGGGCCGAGAGGTTCCTCCATTCGGCTCTCGTCTTCGTCATGTGGTGGACCATGATGATGGCGATGATGCTGCCCACGGCGGTGCCGGCGCTGCTCACCGATGCCGCCCTTTCGCACAAGTGGTCGCACGCCGAAAGCTTGAGCCGGCTGCAGATCGCTTTCGCGCTTGGTTATGTCGCGGTCTGGTCAGCCTTCGCGTTTGCAGCAACAGCGGTCAATGTCGTTGCCGGGCAGTTCATCCACATGACGCCGATGCTGGCGGTCACCAGCAAGATCATCGGCATTGTGCTGCTCACTCTAGCCGGTCTCTATCAGTTGACGCCGGCCAAGCAGGCCTGCCTGGTGAAATGCCAGTCACCCATCGCCTTCATGCCCGGGCGCTGGCAGGCCGGCAGCGTCGCCGCCTTCCGCCGCGGCCTTTTTCATGGACTCTACTGCACCGGCTGCTGCGGACCGCTGATGCTGCTTCTGTTCTATGGTGGCGTCATGGAAGCCAACTGGATCGGCGGCCTCGCACTCTATGTGCTGGTGGAAAAGCTGGTGCCGGCGCGGTGGCGTCTGCACCAATTCACCGGCGTTCTGCTGCTTCTCTGGGCTGGATATCTGTCGGTGTCATTGCTCAATACGGGATAGTCCGTTGCTCGGGCGACTGCGGACGTGAAGCAATCCGCGTTTGACAGCGCTCCTGATATCACCGTAATTTACAGAACGCATATTCTGGAATTAAGCATGGCACGGCCGCGCGCATTCGATCCCGCCATAACCCTCGGCAAGGCGATGATGGTCTTCTGGGAGAAGGGCTACTTCAACACGTCGATCGACGATATCGTCGCGGCGACCGGAGTCAGCCGCTATGGCCTCTATGAGGTCTACGAAAACAAGCGTGGCCTCTTTCTCGCTGCCCTCGACCACTATGACGAGACGATCTTCCGCGCCCTGTTTGCCCCGCTCGAGGGGCCCCATGCCTCGGTGGATGAGATACGGAAGTACTTCGGTACTCTCCTGCACTATGCCGGCAAGCCCGGCGGCAGGATCGGCTGCCTGATGTGCAATTCGGCAAGCGAAGTGGCGCCCTTCGATCCGGCTGCCGCCGAGCGGGTCAGGAGGTTCAGGAACAGCGCAGGCCGGGCCTTTCGGCGCGCCCTCGCCAACGCCCAGACGAAGGGCGAGATCAGCTCGCAGATCGATCCTGCCCGGCATGCGGACTTTCTCACCGGAGCGGTGCAGACGGTGTGGTTGCTCGCGCGCGCCGCAGCCGGACGCAAGGCGATCGCCAACCATATCGAGGTCACCTTGTCGACGCTGCGCTCCTCCTGAATATCAGAACGATTGTTCTGATAAGACTTTACAAGTTCCAGAACATATGTTCTGTTACCTGGCATGGGAGATGAGTGATGCGCAAAAGCAGATCATGGGCGGAAAGGCTCGCGGACGACAAGAACCTGCCCGAGATCAAGGCCATTCCGGAGAGGATGGCGAAGCGATCGGGCCCTGGTTCGATGGTGATCCCGTCGCCTCGCGAAGTGGATGCCGCGATCAAAGCTGTCGGCAAGCGCAAGCTCGTCACGGCGCGTGAACTCGGTGCGAGCATTGCCCGCCGGCACGGCACCACGGTGTGCTGCACCGTGACGACCGGGATTTTCGCCTGGATCGCCGCCCACGCGGCCGCCGAGGCGGAAGCGATGGGGAAATCCCGCATCACGCCCTATTGGCGCGTGCTGAAGCCGGGCGGCGAACTCAATGCCAAATATCCGGGCGGACTCGACGGAGTACGGAAACGCCTGGAAGCGGAAGGCCATGCCGTCACCCGCGAGGGCAAGCGCTTCTTCGTCAAAAACTATGAAAAGAAGCTCGCGACGATCTGAAGAGGGAGAACACCGCATGTCTTTGCGCGATATCTGGGCCGCCTATGAAGGCGCGTGGAACGAGACGGATGTCGGCAGGCGGGCACAATTGCTGCGCCAGACCCTCGATGAGGGCTTCATCTACAGCGACCCGCTGACCATGACCGTAGGCCATGAGCCATTGTCCTCCTATATCGGTGAACTGCAGAAGAGCGTGCCCGGTGTGCGGATCGTGACCTCGTCCTTCGAGCAGCATCATGACGCCTGCCTGGTGAAATGGACGATGCAGGACGGGCAGAGCAGAACGCTTGGCATGGGCTCGACCTGCGCGGAGTTGGGCGGGAGCGGGCGCCTGAAGAAGGCGACGGCTTTCTACGACCCGCTCGCGAGTTGAGGCTGGCGGGTCCCGGCCAGGACGATCAACCCGGCGGCCAGGATCAGAAGCATGCCCAGCAGGGTGGTGACGGGTGGGGTTTCGGCGAAGAACAGGAAGCCCCAGAGCGGGCCCCAGATCATGCCCGTATACTCGAAGACGGTGACCAGGCTGGCATCGGCCATGCGATAGGCCTGGGTGAGGAGCGACATGGCCACGGCGGCGATCACTCCACACGCCGCCATCATGGCGAAACTCAGCGTGTCGGGCCAGCTCCACGGTCGGACGAGGAAGGCGAGGCTCGGATGGTCGGCTGTGGTGATGCCGGCCGCATGGAAGGCGAGGGCCATGAGACCGGCGCCCGTGAGATAGATCCCGTTCTGAAAGAAGGCCATGACGGAAGCCGGCTCCGACACGCCGAGCTTGCGGGCGAAGAGCATCGCAAGCGCATAGGTGAGGGCGCTCAGGAGGCTGAGCAGGGCGGCAGGTTCGAAGAAGCCGAAGCCCGGCTTGAGGATCACCAGAACACCGGCGAAGCCGACAAGCAAGGCGACGATCGCCTTGAACTGCACACGCTCGCCCAGCACCGGAGCGGCGAGAAAGGTGACGAGGAAGGGGGCGGTGAAGAACAGGACGATCGCTTCGGCGAGCGGCAGGGCCGGAAAGGCCAGATAATAGGACGTGTAGGCGACGAGCAGGATCACCCC
Organism: uncultured Aestuariivirga sp.; assembly: GCA_964537655.1. GTDB lineage: Bacteria > Pseudomonadota > Alphaproteobacteria > Rhizobiales > Aestuariivirgaceae > Taklimakanibacter. Next base: position 1,784 of record CAZICN010000159.1, on the reverse strand, counting down.
GCGGAAACTCAAAGCCCAGAACCGCCGCGAGAGGATCTGCCGGATTCCGCCTTCCCAATGGACGAAGAGCAGCAGGATGGGAAAAGCGACGATCGAGCGGATGACGATCGCCTGGGTAACCGCATAATCACCGCTCACGGCCTTGATGATGGCGTCCTGGGTCGAGAAGATCAGGACGCCGAGGCAGAGCGAGGCGATGCCGATGAGATTCCGGTTGCCGGCTAGGAAGGACATGCGGCGAGAATGAAAGGATTATCGAGGGACCGCTCGTCTGTTCGCGGCATCGGCGCAACACGCCCGACGCACCGCGCATCCGCCTCAACTGTGCAGGGCGTGCCAATGGCCGGGCGTTAGGCCGAAAGCCTGCTTGAACTGGCGCGTCATATGGCTCTGGTCGGCGAAACCGCTCAGGCAGGCCGCTTCGGCGAGGGATTGGCCGGCGAGGATCGCCGTCTTGGCGCGGTCGAGACGGCGCATGGTGAGATAGCGATAGGGACTGGTGCCGAGTCTCGTGCGGAAGTGACGGGTGAGCGCATAACGATCGAGGCCAGTGACGGCTTCGAGTTCCTCCGATGCGACAGTGCGGGTGAAGTTCTCGTCGAGAAACGCCCGCGCGATGTCGACCGATCTGGCGGAAGTCGTAGGCGAGGCGTGCTTGGGCGGCGATGCATCGAGAGCGTGCAAGGCATCTGCGATCGCGGCGATGATCTTGTCGCGCTCGAGCGGCTCGAGCCTGCGGGTGAGTTCGGCGAGAGCCTGGCGAAGTGCCGCCAGCAGCTGCGGATCGGATAAAACCGCATCGCGCACGAAGGGCAGGGCATTCGTCCGTCCTTTGAGGGCATCGGCGATGAGGCGCGGCTCGATATAGGCCATGCGGTAGCGAAAACCCTGCTCGACGCCGGCCCTGCCGTCATGCACCTCGTCCGGATGCAGGACTATTGCATTGCCCTGCAGGCTATTGGCCCTGGCGCCACGATAGGTGAAGGACTGCACGCCGCTCTCCGTATAGCCCAGCGCAAAGGTGTCGTGACGGTGTGGGTCGTAAGCGTGGCCCGCGAAATAGGCCTCGATGCGCTCGATGCCGGCCTGCGCCGGCGCATGGCCGATCCAGTCGCCGCGACTGGGGGCGCACGATCGTTCAAGACGGGTGTTCGCGGCTCGCCTTAGGGTTGGCGTCATGACGTTCGATACCAAGATCGCCATTGTGGTTCGTGAAGCGCTCGCCCCCTGGCAGAAACTCAATGTGACTGCGTTCCTCGCCGGCGGTCTTGCCGGATATTACCCGCAGATCATAGGGGAGCGCTACCGCGATGCTTCAGGGCTCAGCTACGGTCCCCTGGTGCGCCAGCCGATCCTGATCTTTTCAGCATCGGGAGGCGAACTCAGGCGAACGCTCGATAGGGCACAGGCGCGGGGCGCCGTCGTCTCGATCTACACCATGGAGCTGTTTGCGACCTTCAATGATTTCGACAATCGCGCGGCGGTTGCCGCGGTGACAACCGAGACTCTCGATCTTGCCGGCATCGCCCTTCATGCCGAACGCAAAGCGGTCGACAAGATCGTCAAGGGCCTGAATCTCCATTCGTAATCTCTGGTCACGATCATCACAGGAAGATGGTCATGACATTCAGAGCTGCGGCCAGGATGCCGCCAATCACGAGACCCGTTAAAGCGGTTTCGACAGGACGCATGGCAACCTCCTATCCAGATGCTCGATCACGATGAGGTTGGATCGCATCGATCCAACCTCATAAACGTGATCGATCCCTTTGTGCTGGCGCGGG
>CAZICN010000158.1:0-9715 GCA_964537655.1 uncultured Aestuariivirga sp. | reverse complement strand
TATGATTTCCACGCCTTGAAGGGCTTCAAGCCCACGCGCTACACTGTCCATGTCAACGGTCCGTGGTGCATTACCTTCGAGTTTGACGGCACGAACGCCACCAAAAGTCGATTTCGAGCAATACCATTGAGACCATGGAGGGTCGCAATATGACTGGTACGCCCAATAGGGCCCGCCGCCCCACTCACCCCGGAGCCATTCTCCGCAACACGGTTCTGCCGGCGCTCAAGATGTCCGTCATCGAGGCATCGCGCGATCTCGGTATCTCCAGGCAGATGCTGCACAAGATCCTGGCCGAAGATGCCCCGATCAGTCCTGAGATGGCGGTGAGGATCGGCAAGTTCTGCGGCAACGGCCCTGAGCTTTGGCTTGGCATGCAGCAGGCTGTTGACCTCTGGGATGCCAGGCGGAAGCTGGCGGCGGAAGTTGCGAAGATACCCACGCCGAAAGTTGCTGCCTGATGACTGTCCTGGAACTCGTGCGGAACTTGATAACGGATCGCCGAATGGTGTTTACGACGACTGCATCAAATACCAGTTGGATCTCCCTCCCCGCGCTTCGCGCGGCGGAGGGAGTTAGATCTCCTGCCTGAGCACGACGGCGGTGGTCGTCTCGGCGACTTCGGGAAAATTCGAGATCTCGTCGCGGATCTGGTTGAGCCGGGCGAGCGATTCCGCCGCGATATCGATCAGGAGGTCGATCTCGCCGGCGAGCGACAGGCAGCGCTTGACCTCCGGCAGCCTTTCGAGCCGTTTCACCACTTGAGGCGAAGGGGTCTGTTTCAGTTTCACCAGCAGGCAGGCAAAGGCCGAGAGCGAGGCATCGGCGATATCGGCGCGATAGCCGCGGATGACGCCGGCCTTTTCGAGCCTGGCGATCCGGTCCCGGAGGCTCGAACGGGCGAGCCCGACCCTGGCGGCGAGCGCCTTGGCGCTGATGCGGGCATCGTCGCGCAGGATGTTCAGGATTTCGCGGTCTTTTTCATCAGGCGTCATAGTGGCGGCGGCACCGGTCAAAAGGGCGGAACGGGGAGACGAAGTGACGGTTGAGTTATCCCGATGAATGGCACATCTTCCGGCTAATGTCCCGGTTCGAAAGTTCGTCAAGTCACGCGGCACCTCCGAACGAACTTGCGAACCGAAAGGACATTAGCAAATTTGAATGAATCTAGTGTGCTTTTGAACGCGAAGTTCCTGAAGGTACCTGCCTCCCGAGAGCAGGAACTTCGCGTTCAGCGCACTAGGACGCACCCCTCCCGGAGGACACCTTGTCGATCATCAACCACCCCGGCCCCGACATCAGCGAAGCTATGGCGCGCGAGATCGCGGAAGCGCATTTCGGCCTGACCGGCCCGGTGTCGCGCCTCGCCAGCGAGCGCGACCAGAATTTCCACTTCGGCGAGAGCGGCGAGGGCGTGGTGCTGAAGATCGTCAATGCGGCCGAGCCCGAGATGGCGCTCAGATTCCAGGTCGCCATGATCGGCCATATCAGGAGGATCGACCCCGGGCTGGCGGTGCCGCCGGTGCGGCGCTCGAAATCAGGCGAGGAACTGCCGGTCATCGACGGCGGAAAGGGCGAGCGCCACCTCATCCGGGCGGTCGACTATCTGCACGGCACGCCGCTGGCCGAGAGGCCGAAATCGCCGGCGCTGCTCACGAGCTTCGGCAGCTTCCTCGGCCGGCTCGACCGCGCGCTGCAGAGCTTCGGCCATGCCGGCGCCCATCGCGATCTCGACTGGGATCTGCTCAAGGCCGGCCGCTCGCGGGCGCGGCTCGACGCCCTCCAGGATCCGGCGGAGCGCGCGATCTGCGAATATTTCATCGACCGGTTCGAGCGCCTCGTCGAACCGCGGCTCGTGAAGCTCCGCGCCTCTGTCATCCACAATGATGCCAATGACTGGAACGTGCTCGTCACCGACGAGGGCGACGCCATTGCAGGCCTCATCGATTTCGGCGATGCCCTGCACACCGCCCTCGTCGCCGAAATGGCCGTCGCCGCGGCCTATGCGATTCTCGATGCCGACGATCCTTTGGGCGCCGTCGCGCACATGTTGAGAGGCTATCACCGGGAACTGCCGCTCCTCGCCGAGGAGATCGACCTTTTGTTCGATCTCATCGCCATGCGCCTCGTCACCAGCGTGACGATCTCGGCCGAGCGCCGCCCGCGCATCGCCGGCAATCCCTATCTGAGCATCAGCGAGAAGCCGGCCTGGGACATGCTGCGCCGCCTGCGCCGCATCGATCCGCATATCGCGCAAGCCATGCTGCGCGAGGCCTGCGGCTTCGAGGTGGCGCCCGGCGCCCGCAAGGCGAGCGCCTGGCTCGCCGGCAACCGAAAGACCCTGCGGCCGGTTCTCGGCCGGCCGCTCTCCAACCACCGCATCCTGCAGGTGCCCTTCGGCGATGCGGCGCATCCCCTGGTAAAGGCCGCCGCGGCGATGGATGTCGATGCCTGCGAGACGGCATGGCGGCAACTGCGGAACGCCGGGAATGCCGAGATCGGCATCGGTCCCTGGGGCGAGGAGCGCGCCGTCTATGCCGGCGAGATGTTCCAGTCGAAGCTCATCCGCGGTGTGCGCCGCACCCGCCATCTGGGCCTCGACATCTTCGCCGAGGCGGGCACCGTCGTGATGACGCCGCTTGCCGGCCGGGTGACCGACGTGCTCATCGAGACGGAGCCTCTGGGTTATGGCTGCGCCGTCCTCATCGAGCATGAGCCGGAGCCGGGCGTGCGCTTTTCGAGCCTGTGGGGCCATCTTTCGCACGAGACCGCGAAGACCATTCATGAAGGCCAGCTTCTGCGGGCGGGCGAGCCTATCGGCAAACTGGGTGCTGCCAGCGACAATGGCGGCTGGCTGCCGCATCTCCATCTGCAGCTCGTCGCCTATTCGACCGCCGATATCACCCCCATACCCGGCGTCGGCGAGGCCTCCTTGCTCGATCTCTGGTCGAAGCTCTACCCGCCCGCCTATGACTTCGCCGGCCTGACGCCGGAGACCTTCGAGCGCCAGGGCAAGGCGGCCGCCGAGATCGTCGCGATCCGCAGGCAGAAGCTTCTGCCGAATTTGAGCATCTCCTTCCGCCAGCCCTTGAAGATGGTGAGGGGCGAAGGTGTGTGGCTCATCGCCGATGACGGCCGCGCCTATCTCGACTGCTTCAACAATGTCGCGCATCTGGGCCACGCCCATCCGGAGATCGTCGAGGTGCTGGCGCGCGAGGCGTCCCGCCTCAACACCAACACCCGCTATCTGCACGACAACATGGTGAACTATGCCGAGGCCCTCGGCGCCACCTTGCCGGGCGACCTCAAGGTCGCGACCTTCGTCTGCACCGGCAGCGAGGCCAACGACCTGATGCTGCGCATGGCGCGCGCCAGGACGCGGCAGAACGACATGGTGGTCGTCGACTGGGCCTATCACGGCCATGGCGCCGAGCTGATCGACATCAGCCCCTATAAATACAAGCGCGCCGGCGGCGAGGGCCGCAAGCCGCATGTCTGGGAGGCACAATTGCCGGACAGCTACCGCGCTCCCGCCGACTGGCCGGTGGAGGAGCATGGCCGCCGCTTCGCCGAGAGCGTCGCGCGCCAGGTCGAGGCGATCGTCAAGGCCGGCAAGCGCCCCGCCGCCTTCATTGCCGAATCCGTGCCGAGCTGCGCCGGGCAGATCTTCTTCCCCCCGCATTATCTCGAAGAGGCCTATCGCATCGTGCGTGCCGCGGGTGGCCTGTGTGTCGCCGACGAAGTGCAAGTGGGCTTCGGACGCGTCGGCAGCCACATGTGGGCCTTCGAGACGCAGGGCGTCGTGCCCGACATCGTCACGATGGGCAAGCCGATCGGCAACGGCCATCCGCTCGCGGCCCTCGTCACCACGCCCGATATCGCCAGGGCCTTCAACAACGGCATGGAGTATTTCAACACCTTCGGCGGAAACCCGGTCTCCTGCGCCGTCGGCCTCAAGCTCCTGGAAATCATCGAGCGCGACCGTTTGCGCGACAATGCCCGCGCCATCGGTGACTATCTCATGGAGCGCTTGCGCGCCATGCAGCAGCGCCATGACTTCATCGGCGATGTCAGGGGCATGGGCCTGTTCCTCGGCCTCGATCTCGTCACCGACCGCGCCTCCAAGGCCCCTGCGACGGACCTCGCCAACCTTATCGTCAATCTGGCGCGCGAAGAGGGCGTGCTGATCGGCACCGACGGTCCATACGACAATGTCGTCAAGATGCGCCCGGCGATGATCTTCTCAAGGGCCGAGGCCGACCTGCTCTGCGACGTCCTCGATCACGCTTTTGCGAGAGCGGCAGCCGCCGCCTGAAGCGCCGGCGCCAGCCGCTTCGCCCAGGCGATCTGGCCCTGGCGTTCGGCGATCAGGTCCTGGCGGATCTCGATCAGCACCGCATCGAGGCCGCGCGCCTCGCCATGCACCGGCACGGTGTGATCGCCGCCATCCTCGATGCGATAGGGCTCGTTGGCGACGACGCTGAGGCCGGGCTCCTGCAGGGCCGCGACCAGCGCCTGGCCGAGACGCTCGGCCTTGCGGAACAGGATGCCGGCATGCCAGGGCCGCGCAAAGCCCTTGAACACCGGGGTGAAGCTGTGGACGCCGAAAACGATGGCGGGCATGCCTTGGGCCTGGCGTCGGTCGAGGATGCGGGCCACTTCCTTCTGGAACGGCCAGAAGAACCGCGCCGCGCGCGCCTCGCGCTCTTCCGCCGAGAGCCCGATATTGCCGGGAATGCGCGTGCTCTCGCTGATCTCGGGGATCGATGTCGGAACGCCGACCGGACGGTTGCAGTCGATCAGGAGCCGCGAATAACCCGACAGCACGAGCGGCGCGTCGAGCGCGCTCGACAGGTCGCGCGCGATCGGGGCGACGCCGATGTCCCAGGCGATATGACGCTCGCGTTCGGCCGCATCGAGGCCAAGCCCCTGATAGCGCGCCGGGATGAAGTTCGAGGCGTGCTCGCAGAGCAGCACATAGGGTGACCTGCCCTGGGCATTGACCGTCTCGACCGCCGGCGGATCGCTTTCCGGCGTATCGCCGTTTCCGCGCAGCATCAATAGATCTCCGAATAGCGCCGGCACAGCGCATCGCCTTCGAGGCCGTTGAGGAGCTTCATCTCCATGCGTTTCATGCCGTGATAGGTTTCGAGCGCCACCGGGGCGAACCAGCCCGAGGCGATCTTGTCGGCGGCGAGGGCTTCGAGCGCCGCGTCGAGCGATTGCGGCAGGCGCCTGAGGCCGAGCCGCTCCCTCTCGGCCGGGCTCAGCGTCTCGGGATCGCCGCTGAAGAGGGGCGGCGCATCGAGCTCGGCGCGCACTCCTTCGAGGCCGGCGCGGATGAGGGCGCCGAGGACCAGATGCGGGCAGGCGGTGGCGTCGGCCGCGCGGTATTCGAGGTTGAACTGCCGTGCCGGGTCCTTGCCCCCGATGCTCACCGTCGGGCAGATGCGCAGCGAGGATTCGCGGTCGCGCTCGCCGAACCAGGTATAGCTCGAGCTCCAGTGATGCGGCTGGAGCCGGAGCGCCGAGATCGGGCTCGGCGCGGTCAGCGCCACCAGCGCCGGCAGATGGCGGATGATGCCGGCGGCGAACGAGCCGGCGAGGCGCGACACGCGGCCGGGTGCCCTGGCGTCGAAGGCGGCGGGCTTGCCTTGTTTTGTCAGAAAGCTGAAATGCACATGCACGCCGTTGCCGACGCCGGCCACCGCCGTCTTGGGCGCGAAGCTCGCCCGCCATCCCTTGAGGCGCGCCACTTCGCGGGTGATCTCGCGGATGGCGACGCAGCGATCGGCCGCGACCAGCCCCGGGGCCGGCGCCGTCGTGATCTCGAACTGGTCATGGCCATATTCGGCGATGAAGTTCTCCGGCGCGCAGCCGGCCTCCTCGAGCGCGGCGACGAGCTCAGGCCCGAAGGGATCGGCATGGCGCAGCGCCGACAGGGCGAAGGCGGGTTCGCTCGACCATTGCGCGTCGAGGATCTGGAATTCCTGCTCGAAGGAGGCGACGAAGCGGCAGCGCGTCTCCTTCTCGAAGTCGGCGAGCGCCGTCTTGAGGAAGGATCTCGGGCAGCAGGTCCACGGCTTGCCGTCGAGCTCGACGATGTCGCTCATGACGAAGTCGAGCGCGGTCGCGGCGCCGCGCGGATGGGCGCGGTAGCGCGCTTCCGGGTCGGGCAGGAGACGCAGATCGCCGGCCGAGCCCCAGGGATTGGGATCGGCGATGAGGTCGAAGGGCGTCAACGACATGTTGGCCGGAACCCAGCCGCAGGTCTTCCGTCCCTTCGCCTGTTCATAGTCGCGCCGCGTCAGCGAGCGGCCGCGAGTGATCGCGGCATAGTCCGTCGTGACGAAGGTGATGAGATCGGCGAGGCCGGGAGTGGAAGGGGATTTGGCCATTAGCACCTCTCTCCACTCGCCATCCCGGCGAACCGGTTTTCCCCTTCTCCCGCGCGCAGCGTGGGAGAAGGTGCCCGACAGGGCGGATGAGGGCTCTTTGATGAGAGCAGCGGAAGCGCCCAAAGAGCCCTCACCCGGCCTTCGGCCACCCTCTCCCATTGCTCCGCAACGGGCGAGGGGGAAAGTCCAGGATGACCAGAAATATCGCGCATCACGCGAGTTCCTTCAGTCGCCTGAGCACGGTCTCGGTATCGCTCACCCAGCAATAGCCGCCGAAGGCCTTGAGCGCATTGTCGTGGCGCGCCTGGCTGTAGGTGGCGCAGGCATCCTCGGCAAGCGTGACCAGATAGCCGCGGTCGGAGGCGTCGCGAACCGCCATGTCGACGCATTGATCGGTCACCACGCCCGAGATGATCAGATAGCGGATGCCGAGATTCTTCAGGACATAGTCGATGTTGGTGGAGTTGAAGACGCCCGATGACGATTTCGGCAGGATGATCTCGTTGTCGATCGGGGTCAGTTCCTTGATCGGCTGGCCTTCCGGCATGCCCTTCGGCACGAAGATGTTCGACAGGCGATGATCGAGCGAGATGTCGCGCCCGTCCCGGGTCAAGGCCTCGATGATCGTGTGCAGCACCTGGACGCCGGCGGCGCGCGCCGCATGCAGGAGCTTCTGCGCATTGGGGACCGTCGTCGCCCTGAGGCGCTTGAAGTAATAGTGGTCCTCATTGAGCTCGGGATGCTGCGGGTCGAGCCCCGGGGTGCAGAAGATGGTCTGCAGGTCGACGAAGAGAAGGGCGGTCTCCTCCTTCCGATAGGGTGCGTCGCGGGTGATGGTCGCTGGCTTCATGATCTGGCTCTCTTCTTCCTGGCGGAGGGCGATGGGGTCTGTGCCGGCATGTCGAGCACGACATTGTTGAGGCGCCGGTAATGTTCGATCTCCTCGAGCCGCGGCCGCACCTGCTTGTCGAGCCTGCCGGTGAAGGCGGTGACCAGGGCCTCGAGTTGCACCATGGTCGGCACCATGGTGTCGAAGGGTGATATCGTATCGACCGGCCCGGTCAGGGTGACGGTGGCGAAGGAGGCGATCGGCGATTTCCACTTGTCGGTGAGCAGGATGATGCGCGCACCCCGCTCATGCGCCTGGCGGGCGAACTGCACCACGTCCTGCTGGTAGCGCCTGAGGTCGAAGGCGACGACCAGATCTTGCTTGCCGATATCGGCGACATGCTCGGCGAGATCGGCGAGCGATCCATTGACCCAGACGGCGCCGGGCCGCAATTGCACCAGATGGCGGTGCAGGATGCCGGCGAGGAAGCCGGTGAAGCGGCCGCCGATGCAGAAGATGCGCTTCTTCGCCTTGATCAGGAGATCGGCCGCCTCGTTGAAATCGGCCGGCAGGATGTCGGACTGGCTGTTCTTCAGGGCGGCGATCGTCGCTTCGGCATAGGACTGATAGAGCCCTTGCGCGGTGATGACCGGCTTGCGGCTCTCCAGCATGGTCAGCGCCGAATTCATATGTGCTTCCAGCTCCTCGAGCAGCGCCTGCTGCATCTCGATGAAGCCGGAGAAGCCGAGCTTGGTGGCGAGCCGGATGACGGTCGGGTCGCTCACCTCCGCCTGCTGCGCCAGCCGGGAAGCGGTGGCGAGGCCAGCGGCCGGATAATTGGCGAGCAGGACGCGGATCACCTTGCGCTCCGCCGGTGTGTAGTCGGCCGTGCTGTCGATGAGCCTGTTCTTGAGCGTCATGGCCTCTGATCCTGGTCTGTAGAAAAAAATACAGAATGAATGAAACTTAGGCAATCTGTAAAATTTATTTGACGTCCGCCCAAGGTTTGCTAGCCTGACAAAAAAGCCGGGGCAGGATTGGACAGGACGTGGCGAGCGGTCTCAGCGTACCGAGGGAAGCGTTGGTGAGCGGGCTGGTGCTGGCGGGCATCGTCGCCGTCGCCGCCCTCGTGACCGGCTTCGCCTTCGGCGCCAATGGCGAGCGCATCGCGACCCTCTTTCTCATCTATCTCTGCGCCGTGCTGTCGATCTCGGTGTTCACCGGCGGCTCCGGCATCGTGTCCTTCGGCCATGCCGCCTTCATGGGCATCGGCGCCTATGTCTCGGGCCTTCTTACCATGCCGAAGGCCCTGCAGGTGAGCGCCTTGCCGCAACTGCCGGCCTTTCTGGCGGGGCATGAGGCGGGGATCGCCACGGCGATCGTCGCGGTCGCCGCGGCCGGTCTCGTCGCCGGCCTGATCACCGGCATCCCGATCGCCCGTCTCGGTGGTTCCTCCGCCTCGATCGCCACCCTGGCGCTCCTCATCATCATCCATGTCATCCTCAATGGCGCGCGCGAGATCACCCGCGGCAGCCAGACCTTCTATGGCGTGCCACGCCTGACGACCTTGCTGACGGCGCTCGTCTTCGCGCTCGCCTTCATTCTCATCGCCCGGCTGTTCCGCGATACCGGACCGGGCCTCAGGCTGCGCGCCAGCCGCGAGAACGACGTCGCCGCGGAAGCCTGCGGCGTGTCGCTGTTCAAGGTGCGTTATGCCGGCTGGATCCTGAGCGCGGTGCTGGCGACGCTGGCCGGAGCGCTCTATGGCCATTTCCTCGGCGCCTTCTCGCCCAAGGATTTCTATTTCGACCTGACTTTCCTTCTCATCGCCATGCTGATCGTCGGCGGCATGCTCACCGTCACCGGCGCCATCGTCGGCACCGCCCTCATCACCGCGGTGATCCAGATCCTGCGCCTCGCCGAAGGCGGCATCGATATCGGCTTCACCACCATCCCGGTCATTTTCGGCCTGACGCAACTGGGCCTCGGACTGGCGCTGCTGCTCACCATCTGGCGCAAGCCCCTGGGCCTCGCGGGCCTTCAGGAATTCGGCCTGTTCGGGCGGGCGGTGCCGGAAAGCGTGGCGCCATCGCCATCGCCACCGCCGGCCGAAGCCAGGGTGCCGGATGGCGAGAAGCGCCTGGCGGTTTCAGCGCTCTCCAAGCGGTTCGGCGGCCTGCAGGCCTGCGATGATCTTTCCTTCGCCATCGAACGCGGCAAGGTGACGGGGCTCATCGGTCCGAACGGCGCCGGCAAGACGACGCTGGTCAACCTGATCTGCGGCCAGCTCAAGCCCGATCGCGGATCGGTCGCGATCGATGGCGAGACTGTCACCGGCCGGGCGCCGCATCTGATCGCCAAGGCCGGTCTCGGACGCACCTTCCAGGCGATCAAGCTCTTCGACCGCATGAGCGTGCTGGAGAACGTGACGGTCTCGGCGCTGACCGTCGAGCCGTCGCTGGCGCAGGCGCGCCGCGACGCGCAGGCG
>CAZICN010000157.1:0-9724 GCA_964537655.1 uncultured Aestuariivirga sp. | reverse complement strand
CGAAGCTCAGGATCCAGCCCAAGATCTACAAGGCGCCGGTCAGGCCGCCGACGATCGCGCCGTCGATCGTGATCCAGAATATCATGGCGACGATGCCCAATGCCAGGGTCCTGAAACTGGTCACCTTGCCGAGCGGAGACTTCGCTGCCACGATCAGAATTCAAGACCAGGTCAGGAAGATTCGAGTTGATGGAGAAACGGGTGCGGTGCAGAACTGAGCCCGATCTCGAGTTTGTCCGGACTAGCGCGGGATGCGAAAAAGTGGATACCGGTTTTTCGCGAGAATCCCGCGCTAACATGAAGGAGCGATCACGTTCATGAGTTTGGATCGTAACGATCCAAACTCATCGTGATCTAGGGGATACCCATGAGACTACTCGTCGTTGAAGACGATCCTGATCTGAACCGTCAGCTTGTTTCGGCTCTCACCGATGCCGGCTATGTCGTCGATACCGCCAAGGACGGCGAAGAGGGGCATTATCTCGGCGAAACCGAGCCCTACGATGCTGTCATCCTCGATCTCGGCCTGCCGGTCCTCGATGGCGTCAGCGTGCTGGAGAAGTGGCGCCGCAACGAACGGAAGATGCCGGTGCTCATCCTCACGGCCCGCGACCGCTGGAGCGACAAGGTGCAGGGCTTCGATGCCGGTGCCGACGACTATGTCGCCAAGCCCTTCCACATGGAGGAAGTGCTGGCGCGGGTGCGGGCTTTGCTGCGCCGCTCCGCCGGTCATGCGACGAGCGAAATCGCCTGCGGCCCTCTCCTGCTCGATACCAAGAGTGCCCGCGTCACTGTCGACGGCAATGCGATCAAGCTCACGTCGCTCGAATTCCGCCTGCTCGCCTATCTGATGCATCACAAGGGCAAGGTGGTGTCGCGCACCGAATTGGTCGAACACTTATATGATCAGGATTTCGATCGTGATTCGAACACTATCGAGGTGTTCGTCGGCCGTCTGCGCAAGAAGCTCGGCGTTGACGTGCTGAGGACCATTCGCGGCATGGGATATTGCGTGTCCGAGCCGGATGATGCGGCGTAACTCACTCGCCTTCCGGCTTGTTGTCTCGTCCGCAATCGTCGCCATCATCCTCTTGGTCAGCGCCGCGGTCCTGCTGGCGAGCCTGTTCCAGGCCGCACTCGAGCGCAATTTCGATGCGCGCCTGCGGGCCGTCATGGACGGCCTCCTCGCCAATGTCGAGGTGAACGCCGACGGATCGCCTGGCATTCAGAACGAGCTCGCCGATACGCGCTTCACGCTGCCGCTCTCGGGCTGGTATTGGCAGGTCACACCGCCGAAGCGCGGCATCGCCGATCTTGCTTCACCCTCGCTCCTGGAGAAGCGCCTCTCGCCGGCCGCCGCCGATCTGGCCGAGCGCGATTCCGATGGGATCGCGCATTTCTATCTCGATGACGTCAATGGCGCCAGGCTGCGGGTGCTCGAACAGCGCTACAAACTCTTCGAAAAGGCGGATCAATACTCCTTTCTGGTGGCGGGCAACTTTGATGAGCTGAAAGCGGAGGCGAGCGCCTTCCGCCAGACGCTGATCGCCATGCTGACGCTCCTCGGGCTTGGCCTCCTCGTTGCGATTCTGGTTCAGGTACGTTTCGGCTTGCGCCCGCTGCGCACGCTGCAATCGAAGCTGACGGCCATCCGCGAAGGTCGGGCGGAGCGGCTGGAGGGTGTCTATCCAGAGGAGATCCAGCCGGTATCGGATGAGCTCAATCTTCTCATCCAGGCCAATTCGGAGATCGTCGAACGGGCGCGCACGCAAGTCGGTAATCTCGCCCATGCGCTGAAGACACCGCTCAGTGTGCTCAACAACGAGGCGAAACTGCAGCCCGGGTCTCTGGCCGACAAGGTCGCTGAGCAGATCGGCGTGATGCGCGACCAGGTCAGCATGTATCTCGACCGCGCCCGGCGCGCCGCCAGGGCCCAGACACTGGGTTCGGTCACCGAGGTCGAGCCGGTCCTGGCCGCCCTTGCCCGCACGCTCGAGCGCATCCACCTGGAAAAGGGGGTCAAGATCAGTGTCGACTGTCCGAGCGGTACCAAGTTCCGCGGCGAGAAGCAGGACCTCGAGGAAATGGCGGGCAACCTGCTCGACAATGCCTGCAAATGGGCGAAGCAGCGGGTGAATGTGGCAGTAGGGCCCAGCATGGATGCGCCGCCTGACGGTCGGCTGTGGATCGACGTCGTGGTGGGCGACGATGGTCCAGGCCTGCCGCCGGAGAAACGCAGGGAACCGCCAGTGCGCGGCAGGCGGCTTGACGAAACCAAGCCGGGATCGGGACTTGGCCTGTCGATCGTCGTCGAAACCGCGGCAATGTACGCTGGCGGCATAAGACTAGATCAATCGAAGCTGGGTGGCCTCGCAGTCAAACTGCGACTTCCGGCTGCAGTGTAGCCTGCGACTAAAGTCTAGGTTTGCTCAAGGTCAAATCTCCAGTGGCTTAAGTATCTGAACTGCGTCGCTGAAATCATTGCGTGGCCACTGGTTCAAGGCCATGCGCCTGTGTAATGTGCTGAAAGTTATTTGATTTTGGGAATATGTATTATATTTTCGTTGGACCTCGATCCAAAGAGCAGCGGATGCACAAAATTCTGGATCGGGAGGAACGCTTCAATTTTTGGTCGTAACCGACAAGTTCGGTAGGGTGCCGTCTGCAAATTGCCCCCGGTCGCGGGCGCACCCCTATCGGGGGAGCGGATCCTCAAGGATCCGCTCCCTTCTTTGTTTGGCATGACCGGTCAGATTATCTTTTCCTCATCCAGATATCGATTCACCCAGAGTGAAGTATTTCTATTTAAGTGTGCGATTCTATATTGAATAATACTTGAACTGATGAATGTTAGATTGTGGGTTATCCAAGAAATACTTTAATAACCAAGCTGATTCATAGTTTTGGCCAGCAGGGAGATTGAGTCTTCCCAAGGAGGCCATCATGTTGAAGAGCGCACGGATGCTGGGGTGCTTGGCGGTCGCGATCGGACCGGGGCTGGGGAGTTCAGCTCAGGCGGCGACACTGAACACCGATCTCAATGTGACGATCACCATCATCAATCTGTGTATTGCGGCCTCGACCACACCGGTCAGTTTCGGCTCCCACGGATTTCTGACCTCTGCCGTCGACAACACGGGCACGATCACGGTGACCTGCACGCCGGGCGCATCCTACACAGTCGCCCTGAATGCCGGTACCAGCCCGGGCGCCACCACCACGACCCGCAAGATGTCCGGGCCGGGCACCGCGATCAGTTACCAGCTCTTCCGTGAAAGCGGGCGTACGACGAATTGGGGCAACGTAGTCGGCACGGATACGGTTGCCGGCACGGGCAGTGGATTGCCGCAGACCCTGACCGTTTATGGCCGAGTGCCGATCCAGACGACGCCGATCGCTGGTACGTACAATGACACAGTCCAAGTCTCGATCGAATATTGAGTGACGGCGATGTCACCTCGTTTGAAGGCTGCCCTCGCCGCTCTTGCATTCGCTGTCCTGGGATATCTGCCTGGTGCCATGGCGGCTTCGCTCAGCGTGTCGCCGACCTTGATCGATCAGGTGACACCCGCCAGGACGGCAGCGGTGACGTTGCAGACCCCTGGCAGGGAAACGGTCAGTGTCCAGGTACGGCTGTTCCGCTGGGTTCAGGTTGACGGCGCGGACCAGCTGGAACCGACCCGCGATGTGGTCGCAAGTCCGCCCATGCTGAAAGTGGCTCCGGGGACCGACTATACCGTGCGTATAGTGCGCACATCGAAGCGTCCGGTTGCTGGCGAAGAGAGCTATCGTCTGCTGGTCGATCAATTGCCGGAGCCCAAGGACCGGAAGGCCAACCAGGTCAATCTGGTCATAAGGCATTCCATCCCGGTGTTCTTCCGTGTCGGCGATGAGCAGCCGCCGGCGATCGGCTGGAGCGCGGTCCGCACGAAACAGGGGCTGATGCTCATTGCACGCAACGACGGCGACCGCCGGTTCAAGCTGAGCAATCTCGTCGTGAAGACAGCGTCAGGCAAGCTCCTGCGCCGGATCGACGGTCTTGCCGGCTATGTGCTCGGTCATTCCGCAAAGACATGGACGATCGTTGGCCAGGTGGCGCCGGGCAGCGGTCTCGACATCGCCGGTCAGGGAGAGGGCGGACCCTTCCATGGAACGAGCTTGGTCAAGTCGTCTCCATAGGCTTCTCGCCGCCTGTCTCTGGTTTCTCGGCCATCTGACGATCGCCGCTCACGCGAATGGGCTGGTGGACGACAATCGGCCGACCAGGGTGGGTGGAGATGAAAGCATCGTTATGAGGGCTGGCATCTGGCGCCCGCCCGAGGCGGACATTGTCGACAAGGCGGTGCCGGCGGTGGACCTGCAGCTCGAGACCTTCATCAACGGCGTGTCCACCGGTCTCCTGGGGGCTTTTCGCCTCAATGGCGATGGTTCGCTTTCGGTGGCCCCCGATGAACTGCGTGAGCTCGGCCTCGTCCCTGAATCCAAGGCCCTCACCACTGGTGGTCTGATCGACCTGAGCCGTCTTCCCAATGTCTCCTACGAGTATGACGAAGCGGCTCAGGCGATCCGCTTCACGGCCGGCGACAGACAGCGCGTCGCCCGCAAGATCGGCATGGAGCGCTCGGATGGGGAGCCTGTAGAGGTCGAGCGCGGCTTCGGCGCCCTGATGAACTATACGCTGAGCGCCAGTTTCGACAGCGAGCAATATTGGCACATGCCGGACTACAGTGGCCTGTTCGGCTATTTCGACGCTCGCCTGTTCAGCGCATGGGGAACACTCGACGGTTCGTTCTCGGCGCGCAGCTCGCCTGACGATGGAGAGTATCTGACCCGCCTCGACACCGCCTGGACCTACTCCGATCCCGCGACGATGCGGACCTATGCCGGCGGCGATTTCATTTCGAGCGGACTTGCCTGGACACGGCCGATCCGCATGGGCGGCCTGCAGATGCGGCGTAATTTCGGGCTGAGGCCGGATCTTGTGACGATACCGGTGCCGGAACTCGCTGGAACGGCGGCGGTGCCCTCCGCAGTGGACATCTACCTGAACGGGGTCAGGACATATTCGAACGACATTCCGGGTGGCCCCTTTGTGGTCGACGGCCTTCCGGTGATCACTGGCCCGGGCGTCGCGAGGGTGGTCGTCCGCGATACGACGACCGGACAGGAAACGGAAACCGAAATTGCCTTCTATACTTCGACCTTGCTGCTGAAGCCCGGCCTCGCCGACTACGCACTCGAGGCCGGATTTGCGCGCCGCGACTATGGCATCGAGTCGGACTCCTATGATGGGCATCCCATAGGCAGCGCCAGCCTGCGCTATGGGCTCACGCACGACCTGACGCTCGAGGCCCATGGCGAGGCAGGTGCGGGCTTGCTGAATGGCGGCGGCGGTCTTGCCTTGGGGCTCGGCCGGTGGGGTGTCGGAAGCCTGGCCGGGGCTGTGAGCGCGTTCGATGGCGACACGGGGTTTCTGATCGCGGCCTCGCTCGATATGGCTCCCTTCGACGACTGGCGACTCTTCCTGCGCAGCCAGCGCAGCTTCGGCGCCTATCAGGATCTTGCTTCGGTGACGGCGGACATCGACGACGATGATCTACGACTCTTCTCGGCGCGTCCACCGAAGGCGCTCGATCAGCTGTCCCTGGCCATTCCGCTCGCCTTCGATTCCTCCTCGCTCAATCTGAGCTTCACTCATATCGAGGACGAGGATGATGAGTCGAAGATCGTGAGCCTGTCCTATGATCGGCCCTTGTTCGCCCAGTCGACCCTCTTCGCCAGCGCCTATGCCGATCTGGATGACAGCGACGACATTGGCGTCTATGCCGGCATTTCGATAAGGTTTGGTGGCGATATCACCGGTACGACGGGTCTCGAGCACAGTGGCGGACACACCACAGCGTTCGTCGATATGATGAAGCCTGACCAGGACGAGGAGGGAAGTTACGGCTGGCGCCTGCGCGCGGCGGCTGGCGAAACCGTGAATACGCGCGCTGCCGCGGCCTATGTCGCTCGCTATGCGCGTATCGAGGCGGGTGCTCAGCAGTTCGGCGACACCGCCAACGCCGCCGCCCAACTGAGCGGCGCCATTGTCGTTGCGGACGGCGATACCTTCCTGACGCGCCAGATCGATAGTTCATTCGCCGTTGTCGATGTCGGCGCGCCCGATGTGGAGGTGACGGCGGCCAACCGGTCTGTCGGCACATCAGGGCGGTCGGGCAAGATGATCGTCACGAGGCTCACCCCTTACGAAAAGAATCGCATTGCCATCGACCCGAAGAATCTGCCCATCGATGCCGACATACCCGAAACCAGCCGGATCGTCGTCCCGGCGGACAAAACTGGTGTCCTCGTCACCTTCAACGCCAAGGCGGAAGGGAGATCGGCGCTTGTTCAATTCGTCGATGCCCGCAATCATCCGCTGGAAGTGGGGCTTGCGGGCAGGACGGACGCCGGCAAGTCTGAATTCATCGTCGGCTATGATGGCGAATCCTATATAACGGGCCTCGCGGCGGCCAACGCCGTGACCATCGACCTTGTCGACGGAACGCAATGCCACGCCCGTTTCGATTTCCGTGAGGCGCCTGGCGAGCAGCAGCGCATACCGGCGGTGCCATGCCAGTAAAATCCGTCATGATCCGGTTGGTTCTGGCCTGTGGGCTGCTCTTCGGGCTGGCCGGCCGCGCCCAGGCGCTTTCCTGCACCG
Source organism: uncultured Aestuariivirga sp. (assembly GCA_964537655.1). GTDB lineage: Bacteria > Pseudomonadota > Alphaproteobacteria > Rhizobiales > Aestuariivirgaceae > Taklimakanibacter. The sequence continues at coordinate 3,018 of CAZICN010000157.1, read as the reverse complement.
CGACGATGGATACGCCGGTGGTCTTCTCGGGTCTCGACATCCTCTCCGGCGCGCCAGTCGATGCGTCGGCGACACTCAAGGTCGATTGCACGGTGACGTCGCTCGATGGCCTGGTTGGAACGCTGATCAACATCACGGTCTGCCCCAATATCGGTGAAGGCAGCGGCGGGTCGGTTTCGGGCACGCGCCGGCTCGCGCGCGCCGGCGGCGGCACGCTCAACTACAACATCTACCAGGATCCCTCTCGCCTCACTCAATGGGGGCATGCGTCATTTCCGGCGCTGGGGACGGTTCCTGCCATGAATATGAGCGTCACGGTGCCCCCGCTTTTCGGGACATCGCAAGCTTCGGTTTCCCACATCGTCTATTTTCGCCTCTTCGGATCGCAGCAATCCGCTGTTCCCGGCAGCTACACATCCAGCTTTGCCGGAGCACATACCGACATTCGCGCCGGCGTCGGACTCTTTGGGTGCCCGAACCTGCTCAGCGTGTCGACGACGGCTGCCTTTACCGTCCAGGCGGACATCGCAAAGAACTGCACCGTCACGACGCAAAGCGTGAATTTCGGCAATGCCGGGTTCCTCACGGCCAATGTCGATGCAACGGGACAGGTTCGCGTGACCTGTACGCAGTCGACCGGTTATACGGTCGGGCTCGCCGTCGGCAGCTTCACGCCGACGACGCGGCGCATGCTCAAGGGCAGCGAATATGTGGTCTATGGACTGTACCAGGATCTGGCGCGCAGCCAGGGTTGGGGCGATACGGCGGGCACGATGCCGGGTGGAACCGGCACGGGTCTCACGCAGAATTACACGGTCTATGGACGCGTTGCGCCGCAGGCAACCCCCTCCGTCGGAACCTACAACGACACTGTGACGGTGACGATCACCTATTAGAGCATATCAAGCGGGTCAGCTTCCCGTGGCGCCTAGGACCGGCACGCCGCGTTCGCGGTAGGGGGTCCGGCCATAGAAGGCGCGGTAGCACTTGGAGAAGTGCGATGGTGAAGAGAAGCCGCAGGCCAGCGCCACATTGATCACCGACATGTCGGTCTGTAGCAGCAGCGAGCGCGCTTTCTTCAGTCGCAATTCGAGATAGTAGCGCTTCGGAGAGCGGTCGAGATAGCGTCGGAACAGGCGCTCGAGCTGGCGCGCCGAAAGCCCGGCTTGACGTGCCAGCACGCTTGGCGACAGGGGCTCCTCGAGATTGTTCTCCATTTCCTCGATGATCCCGACAAGCTTGGGATGGCGCGCCCCGATGCGCGCCGGCAGCGACATGCGCTGATGCTCGCTGTGGTGGCGGATCGGCGAGTGCAGCACGAGTTCGGCGACGCTCGCGGCAAGGTCGGGGCCATGCTGGCTGGCGATGAGCGCCAGCATCATGTCGAGCGCTGAAGTTCCGCCGGCGCTGGTGAAGCGGTCGCGGTCGATTTCGAACAATCCGCCGGTGGCTTCGATCTCCGGGAAGGCTTCCGAGAAACCCGGCAGGTTCTCCCAATGGATGGTGCAGCGATAGCCATCGAGGATATGGGCCTCGGCAAGGATATGCGAGCCGGTACAGACAGCACCGATATCCATGCCGCGCCGCGCCGCCTTGCGCAGCCAGTTCACCAGCCGCTTGTCGACATGATGCTGGACGTTGAGTCCGCCGCAGACGATGACCGTGTCGTGCTCGTTGATCTGGTCGAGATCGCCGTCGACCATGGCGAGGATGCCGTTCGAGGCGGCGACAGGCTTGCCGTCGACCGAATGCATGGCCCATTTGTAGAGGGGCTTTTCGGCACAGCGATTGGCGAGCCTGAGGGGCTCGATTGCCGCGGTGGCCGGCATCATGGTGAACTCCGGCACCATGATGAAGGCAAATTTCTGCGGCCATTCCTGGGGCTTGTCGCCAAACATGAGGCTTCCGTCTCGTTGTCTTGCGCCCAATAATACCAATCCGTGGCTTTGTCCATCAGCGCCATTCGATGGCACGAATACGACAGGCGGGAAGGCTCTCGGTCGCAACCGGAACGGCCCGTGTCGCAAATTCCCATGCGCCGCCCGGGTGAGTGGATATTGCTTGCTGATCCAGTCCGCCATCCGGAGTCAAGGCTTTGAATATGTTCTCGAAGCTCAAGGTTGAGGAGAGCAGCATGCCGGCCCTCGTGGCGGCCTTTCTGTCCAGGCTCTCCATCGAGATCACACCCAGGCAGGTTGAGAAGGTCGGCTTGCTCAGGGACAGGCTGCCGCAAGGCACCTGCGTCTATGTGGCGTTGATCGATCCTGCGGACATCTCGCTCCAGATCGATGCCGTGGCGGCCATTCGCGGCGCCGGCCTGGAGCCGGTACCGCATGTGCCGGCTCGTTTCGTCCGTGACCAGGCCGATCTGGATCACCGTCTTGCTGCCTTTGCTGATCGGGCCCAGGTGCGCCAGGCCCTCGTCCTCGGCGGCGGCGCTCCCCAGCCGCTCGGCCACTATGATGCGGCGATCCAGCTCCTTGAGACCGGACTTTTCGAGACATATGGGATTCGCAGGATCGGCCTCGCTGGCCATCCGGAGGGCAATCCCGACATCATCAAGGCCAGGGGCGAGGCGGCCCTTGTCGAGGCGCTCAAGCAAAAGCAGGCCTATCTCGCCGCTCACAATATCGACGGCTACATCGCCACCCAGTTCCTGTTCGAGGCGGGGCCGGTCGCTTATTGGGCCAAGGGCCTGCGCGATCAGGGGATCACCCTGCCGATCCATGTCGGCGTGCCGGGTCCGGCGACCATCAAGACTCTGGTCAAATATGCCGCCATGTGCGGCGTCGGCAATTCCGCCCGCTTCATCCGCAAGCAGGCGCTGAACGTCACCAAGCTGCTGACGGTGTCGAGCCCAGACGCTTTTGTCGAGAACCTGGCAAAGCTTCATTTCGAGAAGCCTGAACTCGGCATTGCCGGCCCGCATCTCTATCCCTTCGGCGGCTTCGACAAACTCCTGGACTGGGTCTCGTCCAGATCGTCGTGATCGGCAAGCCGAAGCAGTTTCATTCAGCG